>DATFNQ010000108.1:0-59907 GCA_035266305.1 Methylovirgula sp. | reverse complement strand
ACCGGTCGGCTTGGCAGCGACGGCGCCTTTTCCCCGCACCGAAACAGGCCTGATCAGCCATCACCGAGCGCGGACGCGCCAATTTGCACCATGCCGCACCCCACCCCTCTGAAAAGCACGGTTATTGGAGGTGTCCAGCTGGTCCGATTTCGCAATACGATCGGGAAGCTCTCAAGGCAAAACGGGAGTCGGATTTGGCCGGCCGAGTCAACCTGCTTCCGGCGTCGAGAGGTATTTCCGGTTGCCAAGGTGAAATGACGCTTCATCGACGCTCGTTCGTCATGACGAAGGCGGGATCATGATCAAGCGGATTATGGCCACTCTAGCCATGTTGTGAATCTTGAACGCGGTGGAATTGGGCGATGAATGCACCAGAGATAGGTCTGATCGGAGACATTGGCGCAAGCCATGTGCGTTTTGCCCTGGTCCAACCCAATGGTATCACGACCCATACTCGGATCTACGCGTTAAGCAAATACCCATCGCTCAACGAGGCGATCGACG
This sequence comes from Methylovirgula sp., assembly GCA_035266305.1. Taxonomy (GTDB): domain Bacteria; phylum Pseudomonadota; class Alphaproteobacteria; order Rhizobiales; family Beijerinckiaceae; genus Methylovirgula. Next base: position 59,403 of record DATFNQ010000108.1, on the reverse strand, counting down.
GCTATTTGTCAGAGGAATTCCAAGCGGCAACGCCATCGCAAGCCGTATTGGCGGTCGCCGCGCCCATCGCGGGCGACGAGGTCGCGCTTACGAATTATCCCTGGACATTCTCGATTGAGGCAATTCGCGAACGCTTCAAGTTCCGGCGGCTTCGCGTGATCAACGATTTTGTCGCCAATGCCCTGGCTATTCCGCATCTTGGTGAGGGCGATCGCCTTCAGATTGGCACCGGCTATCCCGCCGGGGATGCACCGATCGGTCTTATTGGGCCAGGAACTGGTCTTGGCGTAAGCGCCCTGGTTCAGGCGGCCGGCAGTGGGTTGCCCATTCAAGGCGAAGGCGGCCACGTGACGATGGCACCGGCCGACGCGCAGGAGAGCGCGGTGCTGGACCTCATGCGCAAACGTTACGATCACGTCTCGGCCGAGCGAATCCTATCGGGGCCCGGTTTGGTCAATCTCTACAATGCACTCTGTAAGCTGGCCGGAGTACCCGCGGCCCCATTCACACCGGCCCAGATCACCAATCCGCGGATTTGGAACGAGGATTCACGCACGCGCGAAGCCACCGCAATGTTCTGTGCCATGCTAGGAACGCTGGCCGGCAATTTGGCGCTGACGCTCGGCGCCCGTGGAGGTATTTACATCGCCGGCGGCATCGTTCCGAAACTGGGCTCCGTCTTTGCGGAATCAGGATTCCGGACCCGATTCGAGGCCAAAGGCCGGTTCCATGACTATCTCGCTGCAATCCCCACTTATGTGATCCGACATCCACTGCCCGCCCTGCTGGGAGCTGCAGTTCTATTGGATCGTCAGTGCTAGGCGATACTCCAGATCGCTTCAGACTTCGGATAAGCGAATGGGGAGAAGCCTGGGTGAGGAGCGAGGAGATTTGCCCAAGCAAAAGCCGGAGTCGGCCATCCACGCATCGAAACCTCGAATGCTTGGATGAGGTCGGCAGTATCATCAATCTTTTCGGTGTCACCCGAGTCCACGAGATGCAGCGCCTAGCAGTTGAGGAAACGCGCCTTAAAATTCCGCTTATGATTGGGCTCGATGTCCTTCATGGATACAAGACTATATTTCCCGTGCCGCTCGGCGAGGCGGCCCTCTTCGATCCTGACGCATGGGAGCAGACTGCAACGGAGGCCGCGAAAGAGGCTGCGGCCGATGGAATAAATTTGACTTTCGCACCAATGCTAGACATCTCGCGCGATCCGCGCTGGGGCCGGAGCGCTGAGGGGCCTGGCGAAGATCCCTGGCTTGCCTCGAGCTTCGCGCGAGCAAAGGTCAAAGGCTTCCAGGGCGGAGATCTTGCCGCCGCCGAAGCGATCGCGAGGCCTCACCCCGGAAGACGTGGCGCCGATGTGGGCGACCGCCCCGCCGCCCATGCTCTTTGCGCTGATGTGAAGGTGCGACATAAAAAGATATCGGGATTAAAGGTTTGAACCTGCAGTGACGCCGCTAACCTTACTAGGGCTTGGCGCAGCCGCCTTATCCGCGCTGTGTCAGACGGTGACTGACATTGGCACCAAAGCCGCGACGCGCGAGGCCGAAGAGAGGCTAATCCTCGCGACGGAGTGGACCGTGGGCGCCGTGCTCCTATCCATCCTATGTGTGATATCCCATCCGGCCTTGCTTATTCATCCCGTTGAGGCCTTTGCCGAACTCTTCCGACCTAACTTTTGGCCCCTGCTGCTCGGCGCGGGTGCGCTTAATGTGATCGCCTATTATTTCTTCGTCCGCGCGTTCCGCCTTTCCGATGCTTCGTTAGTAGCTCCGCTCGTTCTCATCACGCCCGTCTTTCTGCTCGCCACCTCGCCTTTGATGGTTGCTGAACTCGTTTCGCCTTTGGGCGCGCTCGGCGTTATTTTCTCAGTCTTGGGCGCCGTATTCCTTGGTTTAAGTGAACCTGGCGCCACACGTCGCACATCCTTGCTTGCCTTCCTCCAAGATCCCGGCGTGCACTCAATGGGCGTCACGGCCGTTCTCTGGAGCATTACGGCAAATCTCGACAAGCTCGGCGTGCGAGCGTCCGCGCCATTACTTTGGATCGCCCCGCTGTTTAGCTTAATTGCTGTCGCCAGCATTATCGTTTGGCTAGTCTTGCCACATCGCCCATTGCGCTTCCGCGAATTGCGCTACGCCTTCGTCGCCGGCGCGACGAACGCCGTCGGAAACGCTTCACAGATGTATGCTCTGACGGTCCTTTTCGTACCCTACGTCATCGCGATAAAGCGGATGAGCGCGCTTTTCACAGTAATTGTCGGCGGTATTATCCTGCGGGAGAATATCCGCAGGAGGCTGCTAGGTGCCGCTGTCATGTTGGTTGGTGTCATGCTTGTGGTCGGCGCCACGAATAGACCATCACGAGTGAACAGTCCGCCGCGGCTTTCCAACGGATTCCGTGATGATCAAGGTGGCGATCTCGCGGCGCGAGAACTGCCCGCTACTCACGCTACAAGGATATTCCAATCAGAATCGCAAACGAAACTGGCATTACAATTAGAATAACGGATCAGGGAAGGTTCGAAATTGCCGACCGGCAACTCGATTGGACGTTCTCGGGCCGCGTCGGCGCTCGTATCGCCGAGTTGACTTCCGGCAGCGGCTGCGACCGGGCAGGCGCCTATCAGGAGCTCGTGTTCGCCTTTAACGGACCTGATAACAATGCAAGACGCGGTATCATCCGGCTCTATGACCAGCGCAGCGTCGTTATGTTCGAACTCAAGTTCGTCGATCCGGGACAAACCAGCGAGGCATTTCCGTCGTTCTCAAAATTTCCGCGCAAACTTCATCATCTCGCCTATACCGGGACGTTCGGTGGTTTCAGCTTCACGCGCTTTGGAACCGATGGTCCCTGGATATTTTTCGATGATGACAGAAACACCTTCATCCTGTCGCCCGGGTCGCATTTCCTGAACACGTCGCTGCGGCTTGGCTCGCATGGCCAGCTGCGCAGTGAGGCCGTCTGTATTGAGAAACGAATTCCACCTGGTTTCATTCACACGACCGTGTTGGCGATGGCCTCTGGCATCAATCGCGCGTTCGAAATCTGGGGTCATTTTCTCACCGATTTGATGGGGAAGAAGCGGCCTCCAAACGACGCCGATTTTGGTCTCAAATATCTAGGCTATTGGACTGATCGTGGCGCTAAATACTATTACCAGTTCGAATCCCAATTGGGTTATGTCGCGACGCTTCTCAAGATCCGGGACGATTTTCGCAAGGCGAAAATTGGCTTGGGTTACATGCAGCTCGACAGCTGGTTTTATCCAAAGGGACGCGATGCAAAATGGCGAAGTAGAGATCATCTGGGCGGCGGCACCTACCTGTACGAAGCATCAAGCGAGGTTTTCCCAGAAGGACTGAGCGCCTTCCAGCAGAAACTTGGTCTGCCGCTCATCACCCACAACCGCTGGATCGACAATAATAGCCCTTACCGCGGCGAATACGCAATCTCCGGGAACGTCTCGATCGACCCCGCGCTGTGGTCCGATTGGATGCGTTACCTCCGTGCATCTGGCGTTCGTACGTATGAGCAAGATTGGCTTTCCGGCCCCGCACTGCCTGAACGCACCTTAGATGCTGGTGAACGCTTCATGGATTACATGGCGGAAGCCGCCGAAAGGGAAGGCATGACACTTCAATATTGCATGCCATTGCCACGCCATTTTCTCCAGGGGACCAAATACGCCAATCTGACAACGATTCGAACCAGCAGCGACAGGTTTACCAAACGACGCTGGAGATCGTTCTTGTTCAACGGGCGGCTCGCTACCGCGCTCGGCGAATGGCCTTGGACCGATGTCTTCAGGAGTTCTGAGACAGCAAATTTGTTGATTGCGACTCTCTCCGGCGGGATGGTTGGAGTGGGGGACGCTATCGGGGAACTCGATCGGGAGAATCTTCTGCGTGCCGTCCGCCCCGACGGCGTGATCGTGAAGCCGGACGATGCTCTGACTCCGCTTGACGCATCGTATATCGCTCAAGCTAAGGACCGATCCGCTCCCATCATTGCGGTCGCTCGCACGGACCATGATGGTTGGATTACTTCCTATGTCTTGGCCCTTGGCGCGAGCGGCGACTGCCGGACGGAATGCCTTTCGATCGCTGAGCTGGGTTATATGGGCCCAGTCTATGCGTATAATTACTTCCAAAAATCCGGCATTTACTTAGATCCCGAAAAGCCCCTTGCTATCTCCATCTCCGATCGTGCTGCCTATTGGATCGTGGTCCCTGTGGCCGGATCAGGAATCGGATTTCTGGGAGATCAAGGTAAGTTCGTTTCGAACGGGAAGAAGAGAGTGTCAAATATCTCTGACAATGGGGTATTGTCCGTCCGAATCGTTCTGGCGAAGAGCGAAGAACGCGTCCGCCTTCACGGTTTCTCGCTCGCGCGGCCCGAGCTGCAGGCCCGCGGAGGCAAGATCGAAAATATGACATATGATTCTCGCGACGGCTTGTTTCAATTCGATCTAGTCGCGCGAGCAGGCGCCTCACTTGAGGTCGCGGCCTGCCGTTCGAAGACCACCGCGATCTAAGTCGCTGTTATGATTATGGCGAAGACGTCGGGCCGGGTTTCCGATCTACGTGCGCTGAAACCGTAGATTATGACGGTCCGAGTTGGGTCATTCCTTCTAACATAGTGCATCCGCGCCAGCGGCGAGTTCAACGATCTCGGTCGTGATCTAGTCCTGACGCAATTGACGCTCGCGTCCGACAGCGCAATTCAGGCCGTAGGTGGCGCCTACGCTCCTGAACGCAGGCCATATTTTCTGGTTAGGGAGAAGACGTCAGCTGAGTTCACTTTGAAATATCGTGCGATACGATTGTCCGAGACCCCCAAAGTCGACGAAAGCGGCGAGAGCCGAGGAAGGGATCGGCCACAAAAAGCCGCAAGATCCGCTCCAGAATTCATTGACAGGCAATTGGCTGGAGCTGCCCTACCTTCCGACAAGGACACCCCGAGACGCGGAGTGGTCAAGCCCCTCTCCTGACGCATCGATGTATCGGCGTTGCCCTGCCTTTGGACGGCGCCGTGTGGTGCCAATTCGCGCTGAATGCGGGGATGACGCAGGAGAACCTGAATGCCCGCGTCCAGATCCTCCCGGTCCAGGAGACACTCAGGCAGGGCCGCAAGAGTGCTTCATTTCCGCGGGATGGTCGCATGACATAGCGACAGATAGATTTTCATAGACACCGGCGTGCCAAAAGAGTGCCAAAAGTCACCTAATGTATTGAAAAGACAGGCAGTCTCAGTGCTTCCCAAGCTGCGTACGAGGGTTCGATTCCCTTCGCCCGCTCCAAGGTTCAGCCGTCCGCATCGCCTTTCTCTTCCTCGCCGCCGCGCATCACCTCGCGCAGGTTCTGCCAATGCCGGAAACCCTCGTGCGCGCCGAGAATGGCGAGCGCGAGGACAAACGGGATCAGATAATAGATGATGCGAAACAAGAGCAGCGAGGCGAGCAAATCCTCCTGCGATGGAACCGGCACAGTCTTCAACATGGTCGCTTCGAAGACTCCGATCCCGCCCGGCGCATAGCTCGCAATGCCGAGCGCGCAGCCGAAGACGTAGACGGTGGCGAAGGTGAAGAAATCGAGCGCCCGAGGCGCCGGCAGGAGGGCGTAGAGAACGCCGGCAGCCGAGCAAAGATCGATGACGCCGAGAACGATTTGCCCGAGCGTCAGCTTGAACCCCGGCAGTTCGAGCTTGAAGCCCTGGATGCGCGCCTTGCGGTGGCCGAGCGAAACCCATGCGAGATAGGCGAGCAGCGAGCCGAGCACTCCAAGCCCGATCAACGTGTTGATGTGCGGCTCGAAATGATCGATGTTGCTGATGGTCTCGCCACGGAACAGCAAGCCAACGCCGATGATGAGCGCCATGCCGAGCCAATAGGTGACGCCGGCGATGACCGTGAGGCTTGCGATCTTGGCCGCCGAGAGACCCGCTTCCGAATAGATCCAGTAGCGCACCGTCCCGGCGGTGATGAGCGGAAAACCGAGCGTGAAGCAGACCGCGTAGCTCGTGAACGAGGCGAGCGCGGTCGTCGTATAAGGAACCCGCAGGCGCAGTTGCAAGAGCGCCATCGCGTCATACCCCGTCAATGCCAGAAAGGAGAGGGAGGTCAGTCCGGCGGCTATGAGAATTTGGTCATTGCTCGTCGCGGCGATCGCGTTGCGCAGCTGGACCAGGTTGATGTGGCTCAAGGTGCGAACGAGCACGAAGATCGCCAGGGCCGCGATGGCGAGACTGAAGAAGCCGCCGATATAGGTCGCTATGCTGCGGCGCCGTTGATGATCCTTACCACCGCGCTTCGACAAGCTGCTGAGCCAAGTTTTCAGGTTGGCGGGCCTGCGCCGCAAAAACGCTCGCCGGCCAGCTCCCGGCTCGGTCTTCTCCGGACTAACCTCTTTGTCTCCGCCCATCACTCTATCCGGTTCATGACGCCTGCCCCGGACGCCAGGATCTGTTGAATGCCGGGGGTTATGCGGTGTGAAGGCGCCGAGAGCAAGACCGTTCCAAGCGCAACCGTACCGACCCGGATCCGAGATGAACGCGCTCTAACCAGTTGATCTGGCAGGTCAAGAGCGTCATCGTTCTGGTCTGCCTGCGAAAGATAACGGCGGCCGCGGGCATCGGTTCTTCTATGTCGGTGAAGAAGCGCCGATATCGAATGTCCCGCGAGAATATGAACTCAGGATCCGTATCTTTGCAAACAGGCACAGATGCGCGAAAATTAGGTCATAATCGAATGTCATTCCTGCGCAGCCGGACCGCGCCGTGAGCATGCGGACGGGGCTTCCGAGCTGCACTTGGCAATTCTTTATTCGTTGGAATTCGTCGGTAATTGGGGACGTAACAATGCGCAGTGTGATCCTTTCTTTTCTCCTGGCGCTTTCGCTGAGCTTGGGTGCAGGCGCGGCACGTGCGGATAGGACGTACACGAACCCGGACCTCGCGAGCGATGCGATCCGTCTCGAAGCGCAGGTGAAGAAGGACGGCATGGCACTCGCCAAAAAGCCAACCGCGCAATTGCGCAAGGAGGCGCAGGAGGCGCTTGCCGCGGACGATGCACAAGCCGCCTTGAAATCGCTCGCCGGATTGCTCGCCGCAAACCCAGGCGATGCCGCCGCTTGGCTCGCCTATTCCCGCGCGATGATCACCACCGGCGATTCCGACGAGATCGTCGAGGCCGCGACGACGGCGGCCTATGTTGCCTATCTCACCGCGCCGACAAAGGCCGATGCGGCGGCGGCGCTCGCCGTCATCGGCGATCTCTTCGCCAAGCGCCAACTCTGGCGTCCGTCGCTCGATGCCTATAAGGCCAGCCTCGATCTTGCCGAGGTTCCCGCCGTCCGCGCCATCTACGCGAAAGAACGCGAGACCTATGGCTTCCGCATCCTCGATTACAAGGTCGACAAGGATTCGGCCTCACCGCGAGTCTGCTTCCAGTTTTCCGAAGCCTTGGCAGCTGGACACGTCGATTTCGCCGCCTTCGTCAGCGTCGCGGGCATCGACAGTCCCGCCGTTTCGACCGAGGAACAGCAGCTTTGCGTCGAAGGCCTCAAGCACGGCGAACATTACGCAATATCGATACGCCAGGGGCTGCCCTCCGCGGTCGGCGAATCGCTGTTGCGGACAGCGGATTATGACGTCTACGTCCGTGATCGCGCGCCACAGGTGCATTTCACCGGCAAGAACTATGTCTTGCCGCGCGTCGGCCAGCAAGGCATTCCCGTCGTCTCCGTCAATACCCAGAAGATCTCTATCGAGATCATCCGCATCGGCGACCGCAATCTCTTGCCGATTGTGCATTCGAGCGACTTCCTCGACCAGCTCTCGTCTTATCAATTGAAGCGATACGTCGACAAGGACGGGGTGAAGATTTGGTCCGGCTCGCTTGCCGTGACGAGCGAGCTCAACCGCGATGTGACGACGGATTTCCCGGTGCTCGATGCGCTCGGCAAGCTCGATGCCGGCGTTTACGTCATGACCGCCAAACCAGGCGGCGCGCGGCTCGCGGCGAGCGATGACGACGAGGGCGGCGAGATGGCGACGCAATGGTTCATCGTCTCCGACCTCGGCCTCACCGCCTTTTCGGGGCGCGACGGCGTGCATGTCTTCGTCCGTTCGTTGACGAGCGCCAAGCCGATCGAGGGGATTTCGCTGCGCCTTGTGGCACGCGACAACGAGGTTTTGGCAACGAAAGAGAGCGGCAGCGATGGCCATGTCCGCTTCGAGCCGGGGCTCGCGCGCGGCACGGGCGGTGAGGCGCCGGGCCTCGTGATTGCCGAGGACGGAAAGGGCGATTACGGCTTTCTCGACCTCGAACAGACCACTTTAGACCTGACCGACCGCGGCGACGAGGGCCGCGAGGTGAAGCAGCCGCTCGATGCCCAGGTTTTCACCGAACGCGGCGTCTATCGTTCCGGCGAGACCGTCTTCGTCACGGCGCTGCTGCGCGATGCCAAAGGCATAGCCAAGCAGGGCGTGCCGGTGACCCTCGTCGCCAAACGCCCCGACGGCGTCGAATATCAACGCGTGCCGATCGACGATCAGGGCGAGGGCGGGCGCACTTACGCGCTGCCGCTGCTCTCTTCGAGCGCGAGCGGAACCTGGCGCATCGAGGCTTTCGTCGATCCGAAGGGCGAGCCGGTCGGCGAGACGACCTTCCTCGTGGAGGATTATGTGCCCGAACGGCTGGACTTCACGCTCAAACCTGCGCAAGCCGCCGTTCGCCCGGGCGACAAGGCCGAGATAGATGCCGCCGCGCGCTATCTTTACGGCGCGCCGGGCGCCGGTCTCGAAATTACCGGCGACTTGCGGATCGAGGCGGTGAAAGACCACGGGCTCCCCGCGCTCGATGGCTATGAAGCGGGTCTGCAAGACGAAGAATTCGAGGCGGTCAGCAACGAAATCGCCGCGAAAGTCACGACCGACGCCAAGGGCCTTGCCCAGATCAGCGTGCCGATTCCGGACATCGCCGCGTCGCGGCCGCTCGAAGCGAAAATCATTTTACGCGCCGGAGAGCCCGGCGGGCGCGCCGTCGAACGCAGCCTCACCCTGCCGATCCTGCCGAAGGGCGGTCTCATCGGTGTGAAGAAGGATTTCGACAGTCTGGGCGAAGGCGCGATCGCGAGCTTCGACCTCATCGCGATCGACGCCGACGCAAAGCGCGTCGCGCGCAAGGCGGTCGCCTGGTCGCTCAACAGGATCACCACCGATTACCAATGGTACAACCAGGACGGCCATTGGGGCTTTGAACAGGTGAAGTCGTCGCGCCGTGTCGCGGACGGCAAGATCGATCTTGCGGCCGACGCGCCAGCGAAGATTTCGGTGCCGGTCGACCTCGGCTTCTATCGTCTCGACGTGAAGAGCGCTGATCCCAATGATGCGCCGACGAGCGTGACGTTCTCGGTCGGCTGGTCGGGCGAGGCGACGGCCGATACGCCCGATCTTCTCGACGTGACGCTCGACAGAAAGGATTACAAGCCGGGCGAGGCGATGAAACTCAAGATCGCTTCGCATTTCGCGGGCAGCGCGACGGTCGCGATCCTCGGCGACGAGTTAAATTACACGTCGCTCGTCGATCTGACCAAAGGCGACAATGTCACGACAATTCCGGTCAGCGCCGACTGGGGCACCGGCGCCTATGCCGTCGTGCTTGCGCATCGCCCGCTCGATCAGGCGGGCCAGCGCATGCCCGGCCGCGCCTTGGGGCTTGCCTGGTTCAGCATCGACGCCGAGGCCCATAAGATCGGCATTTCGCTCGGCGTGCCGGATAAAGTCCGTCCGCGTGGCCGCCTCGATGTTCCCCTTACGCTCACCGGCCTTTCCGCCGGCGAAGAGGCCTATGTGACGGTCGCCGCGGTCGATGTCGGCATTCTCAATCTCACCCATTACGCCACGCCGAACCCGAGCGATTATTTCTACGGCCAGCGGCAACTCGGCACCGAGATCCGCGACATCTACGGCCTCTTGATCGACGGGATGCAGGGTACGCGCGGCGAAATCCGCTCGGGCGGCGATATGGGCGGCGAGCTCGAAGGCAATAAGCCGACGGAGCAACCGCTCGCGCTCTTCTCCGGCATGGTGAAAGTCGGCGCCGACGGCAAGGCCGATGTCGGATTCGATCTCCCCGCCTTCAACGGCACCGTGCGGCTGATCGCGGTCGCTTTCAGCAAGACAAAAGTGGGCAGCGCGAGCGCCGACGTGATCGTCCGCGATCCGGTCGTTGTGCAGGCAACCTTGCCGCGCTTCCTCAACCTCGGCGACCGCTCGCGCTTTCATCTCGAGATCGACAATGTGGAAGGCGCTGCTGGAAATTACACCTACGACATCGCTGCGCACGCTCCCCTCACCATGGCCGCCAAGGACGCGCACGGCACGATCAAGCTCGCTGCGGGAGAACGAACCTCGCTGTCCATTCCGCTCACCGGCTCAGGCCTCGGCGAGGGCGATCTCGATTTCAAGCTGAGCGGACCGGGTTTTTCAGAGACCCGCAGCTTCGCCCTCAACGTCGAACCCGGCACATCGAACATCTATCGCCGGATCGTGCGTCGCCTGTTGCCCGGCGAGAGTTTCGTGCTGTCGAGCGATCTTCTCGCCGAATTCCTGCCGGGCACCGGCCGCGTCTCGGCAGCAGTCTCGAACATTTCGGGAATCGACGTGGCGGCGCTCCTGCATTCGCTCGACGTCTATCCCTTCGAATGTTCGGAGCAGCTCGTCAGTCGCGCCATGCCGCTCCTTTACGTGAACAAGCTCGCCGATCCGCAGGCCTTGGCGATCGACCCTGGTATCGGGGATCGCATCAAGAAGACGATCGACCGCCTGATGGCGCGGCAGGACTCGAACGGCGCCTTTGGGCTCTGGTCGGCCGATGACGCCAGCGACATGTGGCTCGATGCCTTCGTCACCGATTTTCTGACCCGCGCCCGCGAGATGAATTACGACGTTCCGCAGAAGAGTTTTGAGATGGCGCTCGAACGGCTGCGCAACTATGTCGCCAACACGAGCGATGTCGAGGCGGGGCAAAGCCCGGCGCTCGCCTATGCCGTCTATGTGCTTGCCCGCAACGGCCGGCCGGTGATGGAGGACCTGCGCTATCTCGCCGACGCCGAGATCGGCGCGTTCACGAGCCCGCTGGCCCGCGCCCAGATTGCCAGCGCGCTCGCCATGCTCGGCGATCGCGGCCGGGCGGCCAAGGTCTTCGCCGCGGCCGACGAGAGCCTCACGAGCTTGCGCGATACGCCATTTTCACGCCCTGATTTCGGCTCCCGCCTGCGCGACGGCGCGGGCGTTCTCGCGCTCGCGGTCGAAGGCGATGCCGATACCGCCGACATCAGCCATGCCGTTCAAGTCGTCGAAGACGCGCGCGCCGCTACCAATGAGACAAGCACGCAGGAAAACAGCTGGATGGTTCTCGCCGCCGAAGCGCTCGCCGATCGCAACGCGTCGATCGCGCTCGGTGTCGATGGCACGCCGCATGGCGGCGCCTTCTATCAGACCTGGACGGCTGCCGCGCTCGCCGACAAGACGGTGAAGATCAGCAACGAGGGGCAAGATCCAGCCGATTTGGCGCTGACGACCACCGGCAATCCGACGACGCCGGAGCCCGCCGGCGGCCAGGGATACGAGATCGAGCGCGTCTATTACACGCTCGCAGGCCAGAAGGTCGACCCGGCGACGATCAAACAGAACGACCGTTTCGTCGTCACCCTGAAGGTCACCGAGACGGAGGCCGCCTATGCGCATCTCATTCTCAACGATCCGCTGCCGGCAGGTCTCGAGATCGACAATCCCGATCTCTACGACGGCGGCTCGGTCGATGCGCTCTCCTGGGTCAAGAGCGATATTCAGCCATCGCATACGGAATATCGCGACGATCGCTTCGTGGCCGCCTTCGATCGCGACGGCAAGGATAAGGCGACGTTCAGCCTCGCCTATATCGTGCGCGCGGTTTCGCCCGGCCACTACCTCCAGCCGGCGGCGACGATCGAAGACATGTATCGGCCGCAGCGCTATGGGCGCACCGCCTATGGAACGGTCGACGTGGCGGCGCCCAGATGAGCGCGCGGCGCTGGATCGCTTTCCTCTGCGCGGCGATCGTCCTTGTCGCACTGGGCCTGGGTGTGGCCTGGCGCTGCTATGTTGATGTGCTCGGTCCGCTCGATTTTTCCGAGGCGCGGCGCGCTTCCCCGGTCGTGGTCGATCGCGATGGCAGGCTTCTGCGCGCCTTCACCATGCCGGATGGGCGCTGGCGGCTGCCGGCGACGACCGCGGATGTCGATCCGTGTTTCCTCGCCATGCTGCTCGCCTATGAAGACCATCGCTTCTACGCGCACGGGGGCGTCGATGTCGCGGCACTCGGCCGCGCCGCGCTGCAAGTCCTGTTGCGCGGCCATGTCGTCTCCGGCGGTTCGACCTTGACGATGCAGGTCGCGCGCCTGCTCGAGCCGCGCACTGAGAAATCCGTCGGAGCGAAACTGCGGCAGATCGCGCGCGCGCTCGAGATCGAAGCGCATCACGGAAAATCCGCCATCCTCGATCTTTATCTCGCGCTCGCGCCCTATGGCGGCAACATCGAAGGGATCAGGGCCGCGAGCCTCGCCTATTTCGGCAAGGAGCCGAAACGCCTCACGATTGCCGAAGCGGCACTGCTCGTCGCCTTGCCGCAGGCGCCGGAGGCGCGCCGGCCGGATCGCTTCGCGGAGAGGGCGCGGGCGGCGCGTGACCGGGTGCTCGATCGCGCCTATGAACGCGGTGTCATCATGGCTGCCGAGCGGGAGGCGGCCAAGCGCGAAGCCCTGCCGCATGAGCGCCTGGCCTTTCCGACGCTGGCGCCGCATGCGGCCGAGGCGGCGTTGCGCGCCGATCCGCTGCGCCGCGTCCACCGCCTGACGCTGTCGGCGCAATGGCAGGTATCCCTCGAAGAGCTGGCGCGCGAAAGCGCCGCCCGGCTCGGACCCAAGCTCTCCGTCGCCATCCTCGTCATCGACAATGCGAGCGGCGAGGTTCGCGCTCATATCGGCGCCGCCGATTATTTCTCGGCAGACAGGGCAGGGGCGATCGACATGACGCAATCGCTTCGCTCGCCCGGATCGGCACTGAAGCCGTTCATCTATGCGCTCGCCTTCGAATCCGGACTCGCGCACCCGGAAACGTTGCTCGATGACCAGCCGACGCGCTATGGCCTCTATGCGCCGGAAGATTTCAACTTGGAATTCGAAGGCACGGTGACGGCGCGGCACGCCTTGCAGATGTCGCTGAACCTGCCGGCCGTTGAACTCCTTGATGCCGTCGGGGCTGATCGATTTCTTGCCCGCCTGCGCAGCGCCGGGGCCGACATCGTGCTTCCGCAGGATGCTGAGCCCGGGCTTGCCATCGGGCTCGGCGGCCTCGGCATCAGGCTCGTCGATCTCGCGCGGCTCTATGCCGGGCTTGCCCGCGGCGGCAGCGTGCCGATCCTGCGCGAGCGCGCCGACGAAGCCGAAGCGCTGCGGCCGCGGCGGATCTGCGAGCCGGTCGCCGCATGGTATGTTGCCGATATTCTGCGCGGCGCGCCGCCGCCCGAGAATGCGCCCTTCGGGCGGATCGCCTTCAAGACCGGGACATCGTATGGCTTTCGCGATGCTTTCGCGGTCGGCTTCGACAGAAAGAATACGATCGCGGTCTGGGTCGGCCGGCCTGACAATGGCGCCGTGCCGGGCTTGATCGGGCGCGTCGCCGCTGCGCCGATCCTCTTCGATGCTTTCGCGCGGATCGGCAGCACATATGAAGTCGTGCCTCAGCCGGCCGACGCGCTCATCACCCGCACGTCCGACCTGCCGCCGCCCTTGCGCCAACTTCGCAAGGACGCGCCGAAGACTTTTGCGGCGACAGAGACGCAGGACTTGAAGATCGTCTATCCGCCCGACGGGGCTCGGATCGACCTTGGCCTGTCGAACAGTGGCGAGGGCAGCGATCTCGCCTTAAAGGCGCAAGGCGGGGCGCCGCCATTCAGGTGGATCATCAATGGCGCGCCGCTCGGCGCGCCGGATCTGCGCCGCCAATCGGCCTGGGCGCCGGACGGAGCGGGCTTCGCGCGCATCTCGGTGATCGATGCCAAAGGCGCCTCGGACAGTGTCGTGGTGCGGCTGGAATAGGCGTGGCGATCAATTTCGCCGCGCCTTGATAACCAGTCGTTTCGTTGGGGGGGTGACGTCATGACGAATACAACAGATGAGATAGATCTAAGGATGTGGGCAATAATTATTTGGTCCTTGTATCTCGCGTCATACGTCACCTTCGCCCTCACCGCCGTCGCCGCAGTGATCATCGCCTACATCAAGCGTAGTACTTGTCGGGCACACCGTTCGAATCTCATGCGACCTCTGCAATTCGTACTTTCTGGATCAGCTTGATCGGCGGCTTGATCGGGCTGCTCACGAGCTTTGTGGGAATAGGCATCGTCATCCTGATTGTGCTCGCGATTTGGAACCTCTTTCGCGTCATCCGCGGTCTTGTGCGGGCGCTTGACGGCAAACCCATCGATGATCCGACCGGGTGGCTGTGAGCTCACCTGGCTTCGCCTGCCGCGGCGATCAAGGGGCGCTATGCGTGCGTGCCCCCCTCTCCCCGCTTGCGGGGAGAGGGTTAGGGTGAGGGGCTGGGTGATTTGCACCATCGCAGCCAATCCCCTCACCCCAACCCTCTCCCCATTCGCTTCGCTCATGGGGAGAGGGCACCGCTTCTCCGGACGAGCCCGCCTGATCTCGGCTGTTGCCAAGATCAGCATGAAAATGGCCAGGTCAGGCAAGCCCGACTTGGCTGCGGGCGAAGATTCGGGGTCCAGAGCCAACGCGCAGACCTCCAAACTTCGTCGATAGGTTCTGCTTGCTCGAACTTATCGAGCCGCCGCTCACTGCGAGCGGCGCGAGAAGGACTCGACATAGGTGTGCGCCCGCGCGTCGATCATCGGGTCCGCCGGCTCGATGCCGTCCTGCATAACGGTCGGCAGGAAAACGAGCTCGCGCTGCGCAATCGCGCTGTCGTCCATGGCCTTTGCGATTTCGATCGTGCCGAGCTCGATGCTCTTGCGCGTGTCCGGCCACGTAATCGAAGGATTGGCGATGGCGTCGCCCTTCTCCGCCACCTGAACCAGCAGCTTGAATTGAACGGGCGCCTTTTCGACGCGCTGCTTGATCTCGGCCATCAGGTAATTGGGCGCGGCTTTCGCGGCGTCCTCTTTGCTGAGATAGGCAGCTTCGGCCACAGGTCGGATCTGATAACGGCCGAAGATGACGTCGCCTTTCGCGTTCGTGAACTTGAATGAATTGACGCCGAAATAGGACTCGGTCGCAAGGCTTAAAGGCGGCGGGTTCTGATCCTTCATGAAGGCCGCCGCGGCCGGATGATCGGCTTCGAACTTGTCGAGCGGCGTTGGTTTCTGCGCGTCGGGGCCGGAGGCCGCCAGCGCATTGATGAAGGCCAGGAACTCGTCTGAATTGGCGGCGGGAAAGCCGTTGTAGGAGGCGGCGACAATGTCGGCCTCCGTATCGTCCGGAAAATAAAACTTCACCGCCATGCCATGCGGGCTCGCCATGCGATCGGCGTCGGCAACGGTCGGCACTCCGGAAAAATCCGAAAACGGATCGTGATCGGCGTCGGCGATTTCTGAAAATGCGCCGCCTTGCTCACCGAAGCGGCCTCCTGGCTCGGCGCAAATGTGCCCTGCAGGACGATGCCCTTCGGGTAAAGCGCGCGGAAGCTGTCATGACTGCCGAACGCGCGATTGAGCGCGTCGACGAGTTGATCCGGCGTCGCATGCGAAGACTCGGGCGTACCTGCCGTCTGCGCCTTGAGACCGGCCGCGCCCAAAACCAGCGCCAATGGCAACGCAGTCAAAAGGCAGGTTCGTTGGATCAAATTCATTATGTCGGCCCTCCCAGTGCCGTACGCAGCAACGAGGGGGGGAATCCGGTTTTTCGATGGCTATCAAGGCATGGCGCGAGGGCGCGCTCAGTTCGTGCTGAAATTCGTGCCGGCGGATACCGGCGCCCATTTCAGAATCTCGGCCGTCAGCGAGCCGAGTTTCTCGCCGGCAAGCCGCAAGGCGTCGGGGCCGAGCAGAAGATGGAGCGGCGGTTCGTCCGACTCGACGGCCAGCATGATCGCTTCAGCGGCCTTGCGCGGATCGCCGGGCTGGCGGCCGTTGCGCTCGGCAAGGCCGCGGCGGAAGGCGCCCACGGATGCGTCGTAATCGGGGATCGTGTGGGCGGCCTGTTTCAAGGACCGTCCGGCCCAGTCGGTGCGGAAGGCGCCCGGCTCGACGATCGTCACTTTGATGCCGAGGTGCTTTACCTCTTTCGCCAGCGCCTCCGAAATGCCTTCGAGCGCGAACTTGCTGCCATTATAGGCGCCGACGCCCGGGAAGGCCGTGAGGCCGCCGATCGAACTGATATTGACGATATGGCCGCGGCGCCGGGCGCGCATATGCGGCAGCACGGATTGCATCATTGCCACGGCGCCGAAGACGTTGACGTCGAACTGCGCACGGAAATCGGCGAGCATGGCTTCCTCGACCGCGCCTTCGAACCCATAGCCGGCGTTGTTGACGAGAACATCGATGCCGCCCAATTTCTCTTCGGCTTCTTTGACGCCGCGACCCGCGGCCGCTTCGTCGGTGACGTCAAGCAGAATGCCGAAGGCCTTGCCCGGCGCGAGCTTTTCGAATTCGGTCTTGGCCTTTTCATTCCGGATCGTGCCGGCGACTTTGCCGCCTCTTTCAAAAATCGCCTCGGCCAGCGCGCGGCCAAAGCCGCTGCTGACGCCGGTGATCAACCAATTCGCCATATCGATTCTCCGTCAATTCACTGCCCGCTATTGGAATCCGACGATCCGGTGCGGCACGTAAGGCGCCTCGAGCTTGGCAATCTCGTCGGCGCTGAGATGCAATGACAAAGCGGCGACCGCGTCGTCGAGATGGTTGAGCTTGGAGGCGCCGACGATCGGGGAAGTGACGCCGCTCTTCTGCAAAACCCAGGCAAGCGCCACCTGCGCGCGCGGCACGCCGCGGGCTTTGGCCAGTTCGCCGACACGCGCCACGATCTGCCGGTCGGATTCGGAGCTCAAGTCATAGAGGGTTGTGCCGAATGCATCCGTCTTCAGCCGCTCGCTCGTCTCATCCCAGGCGCGCGTCAAGCGGCCGCGCGCCAGCGGACTCCAGGGCAGGACCGCCACGCCCTGATCGATGCAGAGCGGCAGCATCTCGCGTTCCTCCTCGCGATTGAGGAGGTTCAGATGGTTCTGCATGCTGACGAATTCGGTCCAGCCGTGGAGACGCGAGGTATAGAGCGCCTTGGCGAATTGCCAGGCATACATCGATGATGCGCCGATGTAGCGCGCCTTGCCGGCTTTGACGACGTCGTGCAGCGCTTCCAGCGTCTCGGCGATCGGCGTCGTCGGATCCCATCGGTGGATTTGGTAGAGCTCGACGAAGTCGGTGCCGAGCCGGCGCAGGCTGTTGTCGATCTCGGCGAGAATGGCGCGCCGCGACAAGCCGGCGCCGTTCGGGCCGGGCCGCATGCGCCCATGCACCTTGGTCGCGATCACGACCTCGTCGCGCCGAACGAGGTCCTTGAGTGCGCGGCCGACGATCTCTTCCGACGTGCCGTCGGAATAGACATTGGCCGTGTCGAGGAAGTTGATGCCGAGGTCGAGCGCCTTCTTGATGATCGGGCGGCTTGCCGCCTCATCGAGAGTCCAGGGATGCGGACCGCGGCCCGGCACGCCGAAGGTCATGCAGCCGAGGCAGATCCGCGAGACCTCGAGACCCGTGTGGCCGAGCTTCACATAATCCATTCACAAGCTCTCCGCGCGTAAAAATCGACATGGCGCGGCGCAGATGCGCGGCCATAACGTGCGCGAGCCGGTTGGCTCAAACGACGTTGAGACGAACCGGCACATTGTTGCGCGTCGCGTTCGAGTAGGGGCAGACCTGATGGGCCTTTTCGACCAGGTCCTGCGCCTCGCCATGCGAGAGACCCGGCAGCGAAACATCGAGCGCGATATCGAGGCCGAAACCGCCTTCCGAGCGCGGCCCGATTCCGACGGTCGCCGTCACGCTCGCGTCGGCCGGAACCTTGGGGCCGCCTTGCGAAGCCACGAATTTCATGGCGCCGATGAAACAGGCTGCATAGCCGGCGGCGAAAAGCTGCTCCGGATTGTTGCCAGCATTGCCGGCGCCCCCGAGTTCTTTCGGCGTCGCGAGCTTGACGTCGAGCGTCCCGTCCTTGGTGGCGGCATGGCCATCGCGGCCGCCCGTGGCGGTGGCGCTGGTTCGATAGAGCACGTTGACGGACATGTGTGCCTCCTTGGTCGTTACGTGAAATAGGCGGAAATGGACTTGGTCAACCGGATCATGAAATCCAGCCGGCCATCCGGCATGGTTTTGCTTTGCCTCAGGTCATTCGCAGCGGGATCGCGCCGAGAAAATCCCGCTTGCCGATTTCGACGCCGCAATGGCGCAGGATCGCGTAAGCCGTGGTGAGGTGGAAATAAAAGTTCGGCAGCAGGAAGTGGTTGAGGTAATCGGCGCCTTTCATCTGCCCCTTGTTGTTCGGGCCGAGCGGGAAGCTGATCTCGCGATCGGCCGCGGCATCGATCTGCCTTAGGTCGAGCGTCTTCAGGTAGGCGATTGTCTTGGCAAGCCGCGCCTTGAGCTGATCCAAGGTCGTCTCGTCATCCTCATAGATCGGCGGTTCGACGCCGGCGAGGCGCGCCGCACCCTTCTTGGCCTGATCCGTCGCGATCTGCACCTGTCGCGTCAGCGGGAACATGTCGGGCGCAAGCCGCCAATTGAGAAGGACAGACGGGTCGATCTTTTTGGCCGACGCAAAGGCTTCGGCCTTGTCGAGGAGGGCGGAGAGCGCGCCAAGGCCGATGACGAATGCCGGAACGGATGCCTGGGACATGGAGAATGCCATGGGAAAACCTCGCTCATATGGGGTGGCGGCCGGCGCTTCGCAGGCCTCGATGCAGGCGCAAATGTAGATAGGGCGAGCGGCGTTTGACAGAGCGTCTGTGCCAGCCGGCGGACAAGGCGCCGCCCGGAACGTTGCACTCTTGCACCGCTGCCGTAAAGAATGACAAGCTTGTGATCTCCAGAATCGCTCAACTCGGCAAGAGCGCGGCCTTGAAAGCGGCCGATTTTACGGCCAAACGGGGCAAGCCTGGAGCGGAGTGCCAGTCGCGCCGCGGCTTATCTGTGGTCAGGATCCAAACCGGTTTTCGAATGTCCCGCATCGCCTGTCCGCCGCTCGTCCTCGCAATCTTTGGGATCGCGCTTGCTACGACGCCGGCGGCGGCCGAAGTCGTCAAGGCGCGCTATTCCGTGAGCCTCATCGGCCTGCGAATCGGCGAGGCCAATGCCATAGGCGCAATAGAACGCGCCGCCTATCGGGTCGATCTCAACGCCAGGCTCACCGGCATCGCGGCTTGGCTCGCACATGTGAAAATGGCGCTGGCATCCTCCGGCGAGATCCGCAATGGCGTCGTGCTGCCGACGGCCTATGCGACGACCTCCGCCAATTCCTACGAGACCCGCACCGTCC
Source organism: Methylovirgula sp. (assembly GCA_035266305.1). Taxonomy (GTDB): domain Bacteria; phylum Pseudomonadota; class Alphaproteobacteria; order Rhizobiales; family Beijerinckiaceae; genus Methylovirgula. Next base: position 39,808 of record DATFNQ010000108.1, on the reverse strand, counting down.
GGATGTCGCTCAAGGCGGGCACGGTGAGGGCGGTCGAGATTTCACCGCCCTTCGACGACAGGGAAGGCCGGGTTCCGGTCACCGCCGCCAATAAGCGCAATGTCCTCGACCCGACGAGCGCCCTCATCATGGCGGTGCCGGCCGGCGAGCCGCTGGTCGGCCCCGCCGCCTGCAATCGCACATTGCCGATTTATGATGGGGTCGTCCGCTTCGACGTGATGATGTCCTACGCCGGCACCCGCAATGTGTCGGTCAAAGGCTATTCCGGTCCGGTTTCGGTCTGCACCGTCCGCTACAGGCCAGTCGCCGGCCACAGGTTCGATTCCCGCGCGACCAGGTTCATGGCTGAGAACCGCGAGATCGAAGTCTGGCTGGCGCCGGTCGAGCCGGCCCATGTGGTCGTCCCCTTCCATGTCGCGATGCGCACCTTGGCCGGCATGGCGGAAATCGATGCGGTCGAATTTTCGGTCGAACCCGATTCCGCGGCAAAGGCGGAACGCTGACAAGGCGGAACATCAAATATGTTCGCTCCCTGACTTGTCAGGCTCGCGTTTTTCCTCTCCCTAATGGCGGCTTGTTCGGCCGCGGCTGGGGATCATGATCGTCCTTTATACGTTCGGACCCTATTTTGGCCTTCCCGATGGCAGTCCCTTCGTCATGAAGGTCATGCTCTTGCTGAAATTTGCCGGCCTCCCGTTCACCGAGGATCGGGGCGGCTACCGCAAAGCGCCGAAGGGAAAGCTGCCCTATATCAACGATGCCGGCGAGATCATCGCCGATTCGACCTTCATCCGCCGCCATATCGAGAAGAAATACGGATTCGACTACGATGCCGGGCTGAGCGCCGAGCAGAAGGCCATCGGCTGGGCGCTCGAGCGCATGTGCGAAGACCATCTCTATTTCGCATTGGCCGATGCGCGCTGGATGGACGACGCCAATTTTGCCAAAGGCCCGGCACAGTTCTTCGCCGCCATTCCGATGCCGCTGCGGCCTTTGATGCGCGCCGCGATCCGGCGCAAAGTTGGAAAGACGTTGCAATCCCAAGGTCTTGGCCGACATTCGCGAAGCGAGATCGGTGACCTCGCCGAACATGATATCGAGGCGCTCGCCACGCTTCTCGGCGACACGCCCTATCTCTTCGGCGAGCAGCCATGCGGCGCCGATGCGACGATGTTCGCGTTCGTGGCCGGTGCCCTGACCCCGGTGTTCGAGACCTCGATCCGGACCGCGGCCGAAAGTCATGCGAATCTCATCGCTTACCGAGATCGGCTCATGGCGCTCTATTTCCCCAGCAACATCACGCTTGACAAATAAGCGCTTCGGAGTCCTTGCGCGCCTTCTGCACAAAGAGCCGGTCACGCGGATCAATGCGATGGATTCTGCAATCTGTAGGAAGATTTCGAGGTCGATACCAAGATCTTGTGGTGAACAAAGAGGGACTCGAAGCGAGTCAGGATTCGGCCGCGATTCGTTCGGCAATCGTTCAAAACGTCAAGGACATGGGGTTGGAGAACGGAATTTGCTGCAATATGATACAGATCCGCGTCGATCTGCAACCGCAGCGGGCGCGCCGAATCTCCTCACGGCGTCTGACTTCAGGGATAGTTCTGTTTCAAACATCAATGCCTTAGCGGATCATCTTCGCGCCACACCTCGCATCTTTGGGCGGGGCGGTTGCGACGCGCCCTTTAACTTCACATTTCAGGGCTTCCGACCGCTCACCTTGAGACGCCGATTCAGTCGATGAACGTTCCCATCTCCGCCGCAAAGCTGCATCCGCTCGAACGCGCAAGAGGCGTGCGCGTGGTCCTCGGGCCGACCAACACCGGAAAGACCCATTATGCGATGGAGCGAATGCTCGGGCATGCGAGCGGCATGATCGGCCTGCCGCTCCGCCTTCTGGCGCGGGAGGTCTATAACCAGGTTGTGGAGAAGGTCGGCACGGCGGCGGTCGCGCTGGTCACCGGCGAAGAAAAGATCAAGCCGAAGACGGCGCGCTACTTCATCTCGACGGTCGAGGCCATGCCGCGCGATCTCGACCTCGGCTTTCTCGCCATCGACGAGATCCAGCTCGCCGGCGACCTGGACCGCGGCCACATCTTTACCGATCGCCTCCTCAATCGGCGCGGGAGCGAGGAGACTTTGCTGGTCGGCGCCTCGACCATGCAGCGCCGGATCGAAGAGCTTCTGCCCCGGGCGCCGATCTTGTCGCGGCCGCGGCTCTCGAAGCTCAGCTTTGCGGGCAGCCGTAAGATCTCGCGGCTGCCGCGCCGCACGGCCATCGTCGCCTTTTCGGTCGAAGAGGTCTATGCGATTGCCGAATGGATCCGCCGGCAGCGCGGCGGTGCGGCCGTCGTCCTCGGCGCCCTATCGCCGCGCACCCGCAATGCTCAGGTCGAGATTTACCAAAACGGCGATGTTGATTATATCGTGGCCACCGACGCGATCGGCATGGGGCTCAATCTCGATGTCGATCACATCGCCTTTGCTTCCGACCGGAAGTTCGATGGGTGGCAATACCGGCGTCTCACGCCGGCCGAATTCGGGCAAATCGCCGGACGCGCCGGCCGTCACATGCGCGACGGGACGTTTGGAACGACCGGGCGCTGCCCGCCTTTCGACGCCAATCTCGTCGAAGCGCTCGAAGAGCATCGTTTCGAGCCCGTGAATATGCTGCAATGGCGAAATACCGATCTCGACTTTGCCTCGATTCCGGCGCTGCTTGCCTCGCTCGATGAGCCGCCGAAGGAGCGCACACTCACCCGTGCGCCGCTTGCCGAGGATCAGATGGTGCTCGAGGCTTTGAGCCGCGACGAAAAGGTGAAGCGGGAAACAAAGACGAAGGCGGATGTGGCGCGGCTGTGGGATACGTGCCAAATTCCGGATTATCGGAAATTATCGCCCGCCGCCCATGCGGAACTCGTGCTTTCGATCTATGGTTTCATCGTCCGGGCCGGCCACATCCCGGAAGATTGGATCGGCCGCCATATTTCGGAGCTCGACCGCGTCGAAGGCGATCTCGATACCCTATCGGCGCGGATCGCCCAGGTAAGAACCTGGACCTTTATCGCCAATCGGCCGGATTGGTTGCGTGACCCCGAGCATTGGCAGGGCGTCACGCGTCAGGTAGAGGACACGTTGTCGGACGCTCTTCATGAGCGCCTCGCCCAGAGGTTCGTTGACCGAAGGACGAGTGTTTTGATGCGCCGCTTGAGAGAGAATGCCATGTTGGAAGCGGAAATCACCACAAGCGGCGACGTGCTGGTCGAGGATCAGCATGTCGGGCACCTTTCGGGGTTCCGCTTCGCACCGGATCCGCAGGCGGATGGCGAGGCCGCCAAGGCGCTCAACGCGGCGGCGCAGAAGGCGCTGGCGAGCGAAATCGAAGGCCGGGCCCGTCGCGTGCATGAAGCTGTCGACGAGGCCTTCGTCCTGGCCAATGACGGCGTTATCCGCTGGCTTGGCGAGCCGATCGGCAAGATCGCGGCAGGCGACAAGCTGCTGGAGCCTCGCGTGAATGTTCTCGCCGACGAGCAATTGACCGGCCCTCTTCTGGACATGGTGCAGCACCGGCTCGATCTCTGGCTTGCCCAGCAGGTCAAGAAGTTGCTGGGTCCGCTGATCGAGATCGAAAAAGGCGAGGGGCTCGAAGGCATCGCCCGCGGCATCGCCTTCCGCATCGCCGAGTCGCTCGGCGTTCTCGAACGCACTCAGGTCGCCGAAGATGTCAAGAATTTGCCTCAGGAGGCGCGCGCCGCTTTGCGCAAACTTGGGGTGCGGTTCGGCGCTTATCATCTCTACGTTCCAGCGCTGCTGAAACCGGCCCCGCGCGCCTTCGCCGCTCAGCTCTGGGCTCTGCGAAATGGTGGCGCGGGCGGAAACAGCCAGGCTGAGGTCCCGCATCTGGCAGCCTCGGGGCGAACCTCCTTCCTCGCCGACAAGGATGTGCCAAAGGGCTTTTACCGTGCCGCCGGATTCCACCTCTGTGGCGATCGCGCCGTGCGCGTCGATATTCTCGAACGGCTGGCCGATCTGATTAGACCCGCGCTTTCCTATCGTCCCGGCATTACACCCGGGGAACCGCCGCCCGGCGCCGCCGATGCCAACGGCTTCGTCGTAACGGTCGCCATGACCTCGCTCGCGGGCTGCTCGGGGGAGAGTTTCGCGTCGGTTTTGCGCGCGCTCGGCTATATCTGCGAGCGCCGCAGCGGCCCGCCGATCACTGCGCCGCTCGTTGTGAGCGCAGCGACCGAGCCCGTTCAACCAGCGAGCGAAAGCGTGACGGCTCCGGCTGCCTCGGAACAGGAGGCGGCCGCGGCCGTGGGTGCTGCGCCGGAGCCCGAAGCAGCGATCGAGATCGCAACCAAAGCCGCCGCGAGCCTGTCCCAGCTCACAGCGGAAACTCCGCCGGAGCCCATCATCGCGCTGGAATCAGTCGCGGCTTGCCCGCCGGTCACGAGCCAAACACCCGAGACCGCGTCGACCGACGGGCCCCATGAACGCGCAGCGCCGCTCATCGAGATCTGGCGACCGCAGCGTCAACCGCGTCGCGATCAGCGGGCAAAGCGCAAAACGCCGCGCCGAGATGATGCGCATGCTCTGGCGACGCGCGAGGCCGGCGCATCGGGAACGGCGTCGGGGCCAGAGCAAGTTGGCCTGCCGCAGGCGCCGCGGCCGGAACGCAAACGTGCCGGTTGGCCGCGGCGTGCGGATAGCGGCTCGGCTCATCCTGCGCAGGCCCAGGCGCCGCGCCCGGGCGGCCGCAAGGAGAAGGGCCGGCAGACGCAAGCCGGAGAGGCACAGCATCGCGGCCATGGCAGTGAGGCGGCGCGACACGGGATGTGGGCCTCGACGGAAAAGCCGCGCGAGCGTGAGCCTGACCCCAATTCGCCATTTGCGAAGCTGCTTGTCCTCAAGCAGCAGATGGAAAGCCGAGGCAAGAACTAGCAGGATGCGCGTGGAATTTAACTTGAGCAGGATATTCCGCCGCGTAGTCCTCATGGAAGCGGGACGGCATTGTATTCAGTCATGAAATCCTATTGGATCGCTCAGCAAACCTAAAAGACACTCTCGCATAAGAGGGGTTATCGGTGGATACGAAAGTTGCCGACCAGACCGAACTCGTCAATCAGATCGTGGACGTCATCGTTTCCGAGGGCATGATCGACCGCGACAAGATCAAGATGGACGCGACGATCGAGAGCCTCGGCCTGAAATCTATCGACATCGTGATGATTCTAACCGCCCTCGAAGAGAAGTTCGACGTCTATATCCCGATGGACGGACCGTTCCATGAGGCCAAGGACGTCAGGAGCCTCATCGACGCCATGGCCGTCTATATCAGCAAAGAAAAGACGAGCTGAATGACGCAGCGGCGAGTTGTCGTCACCGGTATGGGCGCCGTCTCGGCGGCAGGTGTTGGGGCAAAGGCTTTGTGGCAAGCGGCGCGCGATGGCCGCCATTGTATTTCCGAGGTGATCTTCCCGCGACCTTCTCGCAACCGCATCAGGCAGGCGGCTCAGGTGCGCGATTTCGATCCTGCCGCCTATATCGAGGCGGAGATCCTGCCGCTGACCGAGCCGGTGATCCGCTATCTGATCGTTGCCGCCGATGAAGCGGTGCGCGATGCGGGGTTGTCGCGCGCCGCGCTTATGGGGCCGCGCACCGCCACCATCATCGGCACTGGGGTTGGCGGAATATCGACGACCGAAAACAGCCATCATGCGGTTCTCGTCAAGGGGGAACGTCCGGATCCCCTGGCCATTCTCAAGCTCATTCCCAGCTCATGCCCGGCGATGATCAGCATGCGCTACGGCACCAATGGCCCCTGTTTCGCCGTGGCCAGCGCCTGTTCCTCGGCAACTCAGGCGATCGGCATCAGCGCCCATATGATACGTGCGGGGGGGATCGACCGCGCGATCGTCGGTGGCACCGAGGATTGCCTGACGATCGGAGGCATGCTCGCCTGGGAAGCCTTGCGCGTGCTGACCCCGAATTTTTGCCGGCCGTTCTCGAAGGATCGCAACGGCATGGTGCTTGGCGCGGGGGCCGGGGTGTTCATTCTCGAAGCCGAGGAGATCGCCGCCATGCGCGGAGCCCGCGTCTTGGCCGAGCTTGCCGGCTATGGCACGTCGAGCGACGCCAAGGATCCGGTGCGGCCGGATGCGGAAGGCGCCGCCGCCTCGATGCGCAACGCGCTTGCCGACGCGGACGCCGAGGCGGAAGAGATCGACTACATCAACGCGCATGGCACCGGCACGACGGTGAACGACATCACCGAAGCGGAGGCTCTCCGCCTCGTCTTTGGCAAGCGCGCGCCGCATGTCCCGATCTCCTCGACGAAACCAGTGCATGGCCATGCACTGGGGGCGGGCGGCGCGCTCGAACTCGTGGTGACTCTCGGCGCCTTGCGGGAGGGCGTCGCGCCGCCGACGATCAACTGGCGCGTCGCGGATGAAAAATGCCCCGTCGACCCCGTGCCGAACGAGGCGCGTCCGCTGCCGATCCGCACCGCCATGTCCAATTCATTCGCCTTCGGAGGAATCAATGCGGTCCTCATCGTTCGCCGCGTCGAAGCCATTTAGGACAGATGCCGGCGTTCCCGGGCGTGCAGCCGGCGTCCACCAACGTGTCGGCTGACAGCGCTTCGACGCCGCCCGGCGCGTCGCCGCAACATCTCGGTCCCTTCGTGGTTCGCGTCGAGGCGGGGGAGGCGGACTCCTTTCGCCGCGAAACCGGCGGCAGGGCAGGCCGCATTCCGTTCACTTTTCCGGTTCGCTGGTTTGCCCATCCGGAGCTGCGTGCCGCGGCGGCGCGGATGATGGGCGAAGCGGCCTGGGTCCCGATCCATGAGTCGCAGAGCTTCGATTATCGCAGGCCACTCGAAAGCAATGTCGATTACCGCATGAGCGTTGAAATGTCGCGCGAGGCGAAGCCGCCGCGCCTCATCCTGCGCGCCGAAGTCGTGGCGGGTGAGGACGAACTCTGTCTGACCGCGGAAATGATCCTGCGGATCGTGAGCATGGAGCAAGTAGACGCGTGCGAGGGAGCGCCATGAGCATCGCGGACGAGGATTTGAGAGGGAGCGATCCGCCGAAAATCGGCGAAAAGCTCCCCGTCCGCGTTTTGCGCTTCGATCTCGCGGATCTAGGCCGCTACGCGGCGGTGTCCGGCGACGATAATCCGATCCACCTCGATGTCGCTCTGGCGCGCCGCGCCGGCCTCGAAGCGCCGCCCGTCCATGGCATGCTGCTGATGAGCTCATTCGAACCAGCGATCGAGGCCTGGCGCGCCGACTTCGTTCTGCAACGGCTTTCGGCCAAATTCCTGCGGCCGGTCTTCGCCGGGGAAAATGTCGAGATCTCGGGACGCGTCGTCGAGGTCGGCGAGGGCGAGGCGCCGCACGCTCTTCTGCGGCTGCTGGTGCATAATGGGCGGCGCGAGATCGTCATCATTGCCGAAGCCATGCTCGCCAAGGCACGAGTGCCCGTCTGATGTTGCAGCATCGCTCCATTCTCATCACCGGCGCTTCGAGCGGCATCGGCCGCGCGCTGGCGCTTGCCTATGCGAGCCCTAGCGCGCGTCTCGCCCTGATCGGGCGCGATGCGCAACGCCTGCGCGATATTGCCGAGGCGGCCGCGGCGAAAGGGGCGGATGTCGCCTGTGCGCAATTGGATGTTCGCGATCGCGACGCCATGCGCGCCTGGATCGCCGCGCAAGATGGCACGCGTCCCTTTGATCTCGCGATCGCGAATGCCGGGATCACCACCGGCCTTTCCGGCGAGGGCCTCAACGAAGATCCGGAGGCCGTGCGGGCTCTTCTGGCGACCAACCTCATCGGCGTCTTCAATACGGTCGAGCCCTTGATCGCGCCGATGTGCGGCCGTCGCCGTGGCCATCTCGCCTTCATCGGCTCCATCGCCGGCCTGCGAGGCTTGCCCTATTCGCCCGCCTATTCGGCCGGCAAGGCGGCCGTCCATGCCTATGCCGAGTCTCTGCGCGGCCGGCTCGAAACCCGCGGCGTACTCGTGAGCCTGGTCATCGCCGGTTTCGTGAAGACGCCCTTGAATGATTCGATTGCGGCGGCAAAGCCGCTCGAAGTCAGTGAGGCGCAGGCGGCGGAGATCATCAGACGCGGGCTCGCCCGCGGCAAGGCGACGATTGCTTTTCCTATCGCGCTTTATCTTGCGGCGCGCCTCGCCCACATCCTGCCGGCGCGCCTCGTCGACCGCATCTTGGCTCAATTTGACGTGAACGTACCGGAAACCAAGGAAAGACTGCGCCCTTGAGCCCAGCGCCTGCTATTATGCTTGTTTCAGCGAGACATTTTGTGTTCAAGAAGATGAGGCATAGGCTAGGAATGCGGTCTTGATCATCATTGATCTGTTGCGCATCTTTTTCGAGACGATTCTGACGATCGCCGTCCTCGGTCTCGCCTTCGTCGGCGGCAGTTTTCTTCTTCTGATAGCGATCAACGTCTTGGAACTCATCGGCGGAGCGCGCTGGCGGGTGCCGCTGGCGCCAGCGAAAATCGAAGATCGCGACTTGCCGCATGTCCTCGTGCAGATTCCGGTGTTCAACGAGCCGGAAATGGTGGCGGACGCGCTCAATACCGCGGCGCATCTCGATTGGCCGAAGGACAAGCTGCATATTCAGCTTCTCGACGACAGCACGGACGAGACCTCGGCAATCGCTGCCGGCGTGACCGGGCAATTGCTGAGCGAAGGCTTCGATGTCTTGCATCTGCGCCGCGAAGATCGCAGCGGCTTCAAGGCCGGCGCGCTCGCCGCGGGTCTTGCCAAGAGCGACGCACCGATCATCGCCATGCTCGACGTCGATTTCCGTCCGCCGCGCAATTGGCTGCGGGCGGCCGTTCCCTATCTCCTCGCCGACCCCCGCGCAGGCTTCCTCCAGTCACGCTGCGAATTCTCCAACTACCGGACGAATTGGCTGACGCGCATCCAGGGCCTGATGTTAGACGCGCATTTTCTCATGGAGCAGGCGACGCGCTATCGTGCCGGCTGGCTCTTCCAGTTCAACGGCACGGGTGGGCTCTGGCGCCGCGCTGCGGTCATCGAAGCCGGCGGCTGGTCGGGCGATTCGCTTTGCGAGGACCTCGATCTCACCGTGCGCGTCGGGCTTGCCGACTGGCACGGAATCTTTCTCATGGAGCCGCCTGTGCCGGGCCTGGTTCCGGAGCGGGTGCGCCATTGGCGGGTCCAACAGAGGCGCTGGTCGAACGGCTTCGTTCAGGTGGCCCGCAAGCTCATTCGGGAAGTCTGGACGTCGCATTGGTCGTTCCGCCGCAAGCTCTCGGCAAGCGCCTTGATCCTTATTCAGGCCTTCTACCCGTTTGTTGCGATCGCGACCGTTTCCTTCGTGATCTGCCTCTTGCTGCGCGGCCTCCAACCGCATCCCTACGTGCCGCTTATGACGTTCCTGTTGATCCTGATCCTGCTCGTTTCGGTGGGCATGTCGCTCGTTCCCTATATCTTCCTGCGGCGCGGCACCCTCCTCCAATATGCGGTCACCCTCGCCTCGATACCGCCGCTCTTGGTCTATGTCAGCGTCTCCAACGCGCCGTCGATCTTGAAGACGCTCTTCGGCCGTCGCGAGCATTTCAAGCGCACGCCGAAAACGCGGCCGACCACCACCCGGCCGACGACCTGACGATAAGCGGAGATGAGGGCGTCTAGGCGTGCCGCGCCAAGTTCCCGGCGCTGCGGTCGACCCGCGAATAGAGCGTATAGCGCTTATCGAAGATGAAGGTGAAAAACAGCTTCGTCCACGAGCGATGCGCTTTCAGGTGATCGTAGAATTCCGGCGCCATCCGCTTGAGTTCCGGCAGCCGCGACCAGGGTATCTCGGGAAAGTCGTGATGCTCGTTGTGATAGCCGATGTTCAGCGCGACCTTGTTCAAGATCCCATAATAATCGTAGGTCTCCTGCTCCGGATCGAAGGTGAAATGTTCCTGGATCCACCGCGCACCGAGCGGATGCAGGCCGACCGAAAACCAAAATGACGCGAAGAGATAGATAATCGCGTTGACGCCGAAGAAATAGAACACGGCGAGATCATAGAGGATGATCATCGCGGTGTTGATATAGGTCCACCTCCCGCCGAAGGGCACGGTGCCCTTCAAGCGGGCAAGGCGGGTGATCTGAAAGAAGGCGAATCCGAAAAGCCAGAGCGCCTTGCCGTACCAGCGGTTGCCGACGAGCCGCGCCTCGATATGACCGGGCAGATCGGCGTCATAGTCGTAATCGCCAAGATGCGAATGATGTTTCTGATGGTAGCAGCGAAAGCCCATCGCCGTCGGAAAGGTGTTCGGCAGATCGGCGATGATGGCGATCCATTTGTTGCCAAGCGGCGTTTTGAAAATCGTGTTGTGAACCGCGTCGTGAATGACGACGAACATGGCATGGTTGGCAAAAGCGCCAATGCAATAGGCGGCAATGACCGCGAGCCACCAATAGCTGAGGCCGAGGTGGCCGAAGAGCGCGGCCAAGGCGGTCTGGCCGAGAACCACGGCGATTGTGATCACCGCTGTCCGCGGATCCTGGCCGGCGAGAGAGGCGACTTCCGGATGCGCCGCTAGGATCGCGCGACGGCGCTGCGGATGCGGCCGCATCGGCTCCGCCGGAAGGAAGGAACCCGGAACCAGCTCCTCGGCTCCTGATCCCTGCTCTCGAACCGCATAGTTCATCCCAGTCCTCGCGTCTTCAGGATGCTCTCCCCAAACCGATACATCGGCTTTGGCTGAAAGTCGATCCTCGCGGGCCCCATTCCAAAGCTCAACTCGAGAGATTGGAATTGGACCAAATCCGCCCGACCCAAGCAGAGACTAAGATTTTCAGGCTTCTGCAACCCGCGGCCTCACCCGAGGTCCTTCTCATAGACGCGATGGACCTTGTCGATTTTCGCGCCGGCGAGCTCGATCGGTCGTCGCATGCCGAGATTATCCTCCAAAACCCAGCCGAATTCGACATGTTCGATCGCGTGCCGGCGAGAACGCCGGCGGCATTCTTCGATGAAGGCGAGAATGACGGCACCGCCAGCGGCCTTGCGGTGAAGAGCGCGGCGAATGCCGAACAGGCAGAGCCGCCCCGATTTGTACGCTTCATGGCGGATTCGGGAGATCACGCGCGGCAGGCCGAAAGGCAAGAGCCTGCCGTCGAGATCGGCGGTGATCTCGTGAAGATTCGGCAGGACGATGCCGAAGGCCTGCGCCGCGCCGTCGAGCTCGACGATGAACCCGCCGTCCGGCGGCATCACATATTTCAGCGAATCGGCCGTCGACATGAACTCGTCATAAGTGAACGGCACGAAGCCCCAGTTCTCGCTCCAGGCGTCGTTGAAAATATCGACGATGAGCGTTGCCTCCTTCTTCATGGCCTTGAGATCGATGTTGCGGATCTTCAGCCGGTCGCGCCACTCGGGGCGGGCGAGGATGCCGGGCGCATCGACATGGTCGGCCGGCGTGATGTCATAGCGATAGGAGATGAGATCGCGCGCCTTGCGATAACCGCGGCTCTCGAGCAAGGCCGGAAGATAGGGCGGGTTCCACGGCATGAAGATCATCGGTACGGCGGCGAAGCCTTCGACGAGCATGCCGCATTCGCTGTTCACCGAGGGAGAAAAGGGCCCGTGGATGGTGCTGGCGCCGCGCGCGCCGAGCCAGGCTTCCGCGGTCGCGAGCAAGCGATCGACGACGGCTGCGTCCTCGATCGCGTCGAGAGAGCCGAACTGCATCCGCGAGGCGCCGACCGGATCGATGCCGTCCTTATAGACCTGCGCATAGATCCGGCCGGCGAGCTTGCCGTCCTTGCGGGCGAGCCACGCCTGATAATCGACGAGTTCGAAATGCGGGTTGAGCTTGGCCCCATACAAGGTCCAGCGCTCGGCGTCGAGCGGCGGCGCAAATCCTTTGGCTCCCTTGTAGATGAGCCTCGGCACCTTACAAAAATCGAGGAACGTCCTGAGCCCCGCGACAGGAACGATCGCGATATCACTCATGCATCAACCCGCTGATGTTGCCTTTGCCCGCCGGTTCGTCTCAAGTGGCGGCGCTCACCGGCTGCGTCGAAACGGACGGCTGGCTCGGCCGGCGAGCGAGAAGATTGATGACGCCGCGGATATCTTCGGTCCGGTGCGCGGCCGAGAGGAAGAAGCGCAGCCGCGGCTGGTTTTTCGGCACCCCGATCTGGATGATCGGCGGCACGTAATAGCCGTTGCTCATCAGGTGCCGCGACGCCGCCAAGGTCTCGTGGCTGTCGGCGAAGAGGATCGGCACGACGCCACGACCGATGGCCGGACCGGTGTCGAGCCCGGCTTCGCGCGCGAGCTCGACAAAGAGTTCGGCGTTGTGGCGCAGACGCTCGATCCGCCAGGTCTCTTTCTGGACGATCTGAAGGGCCGCCTGCGCAGCAGCCGCGATCACCGGTGAAAGACCGACGCTGAAGACGAAGCCCGGCAGGGTATAGCGCAGCCACTCGATCACCGCTGCCTTACCGCCGATGAAGCCGCCGCAGGAGGCCATCGTCTTCGACAAAGTCCCGATGATAAGATCGATCTGGGCCGGATCGACGCCCGAATATTCACACAGGCCGTGGCCTTCCTGGCCGAGCACACCGATCGAATGGGCTTCGTCGATGAGCACCCAAGCTTTGTGGCGGTCCTTGATCTCGATGAGCCGCGGCAGATCGACGATGTCCCCGTCCATGCTGTAGAGCGCCTCGGCGACGATCAGCACATGCCGATAGGTGCTGTGTTTCTCGCGCAAGAGAAAGTCGAGATGATCGAGATCGTTGTGATCGAAGACGATGGTCGCGGCGCTGGTGCCCTTGGCGCCGCAGATGATGCTGTTGTGGGAAAGCTCGTCGAGGAAGATCGCATCATGGATGTTCATGATGTGGGAGATCGTCGTGACATTGGTCAGATAGCCGGAGACGAGCGTCAGGACGGATTCGACGCCCAGGAACTGGGCGAGACTCTCCTCGAATACGTGATGGGTCGAGCGCTCGCCGCCGACGAGGCGCGAGGCGAGCGCGCCGACCCCGAGGCTTTCGAGCGCGGCCGCGGCCGCGGCCTTGACGGTGGGATGGCCGGCGATGCCCAGATAATCGTAATTGGCGAAGCTGACGAAATGGCCGCCTTGTGCCTCAGCTTCCCGACGCGCGCTGTCGATCGCGACGAAGAACGGATCATATTCTTCGAGATAGGCTTTTCCGGCGCGCCGGAACCGCTTGGTCGCGTAATCGGCAAGGCTGTTTGTTCTGGGGACCAAGGCCTTTTGCCTGATATCAAGAGCGATCCGGACCGCCGCTTGCGCGCCGGGCAATCATTTGCGAGCCATAGCATTCCCAAGGCCGTGCGGCAAAAGGGAACGCGCCGAGGCCAGTGCCTCCGCCTTGCCTTGGAAACTCGGCCAACATGTTTAGAAGCAGAAGATTGGAACGATAAGTCAAATCCGGTTACAAACCGTAACAAATGGGCATCGTCCGCGAGCTTTTGCCGCTTTGCGGCAGCGCTCTGACAGATGGGCAACGCGAAGTGCTCCGTTGGGAGCCGATGACTCGAGGCGGAGCATGATTGCTGTTGAAACCCATGCGAAAGTGGGCCTCATCCGATTCAACCGGCCAGAGGCGCTCAATGCGATCAACGCGGCCTTGATCAGGGCGTTGAGCGAGGCGCTCGACGCCTTTGAGCGCGCGCCCGAAATCGGCTGCATCGTCGTCACCGGCTCGGCCAAGGCCTTTGCCGCCGGCGCCGACATCAAGGAGATGCAAAGCAAGACCTATATGGACGCGCTTTACGAGGACTTCGTCGGCGATTGGCAGCGTCTTGCCAGGGTCCGCAAGCCGACGGTTGCCGCGGTCGCGGGCTTCGCGCTTGGCGGCGGCTGCGAACTCGCGATGATGTGCGATATCATCATTGCCGCGGACAATGCCAAGTTCGGCCAGCCGGAAGTCAAATTGGGGATCATGCCGGGCTGCGGGGGCACCCAGCGGCTGACGCGGGCGATCGGCAAGGCCAAAGCGATGGAACTCTGCCTCACCGGCCGGATGATGGATGCGATCGAGGCCGAGCGTGCCGGCCTCGTCGCGCGGGTCGTTCCGGCCGATAAACTGGAGGCGGAAGCCTTGGGCACCGCCGCGGCGATCGCCGCCCTGCCGCTGCAGGCGACGATGCTGATCAAGGAAAGCATCAATCGCGCTGATGAGATGATGCTGTCCGAGGGAATTCTGTTCGAGCGGCGGCTCTTCCAGTCGCTATTTGCGACGGAAGATCAGAAGGAGGGCATGGCCGCCTTTCTGGAAAAGCGGAAGCCGGAGTTCAAGAACCGCTGAGGTGGTCGTGCCTCAGTTTGAATTTCAGCAATGAGGAGGAACTGGCCGAAACACGGCCTGAGCCGCTCCCGCATTGACGGGTGAGACGTCTCGAACTATAAGCTGCGCCTTTCCGAGTTTACGGTCTGGTCGCGGACATGTCGGCGCCTTTTGAGGAGCGGCGGTTTCGCTGGACTATTCATCCAGGACAACAGAATGGCGAATACCCCCTCGGCCAAAAAGGCTACGCGTAAAATTGCCCGCCGCAGCGAAGTCAACCGCTCGCGCCGCAGCCGGATGCGCACCTTCGTGCGCAGAGTCGAGGAGGCGATCGCCTCAGGCAATTCGGAAGCCGCGGTGGCGGCGCTGAGCGAGGCTGAGCCAATCGTCATGCGCGCCGCGCAAAAGGGCATCGTTCACAAGAATGCGGCCGCCCGCAAAGTCTCCCGCCTGAGCCATAGGGTGCGTGCTCTGGCGAAGTGAGCGCTCTAGGCGAAGGGGTGTCAGCGACCCCTCATCCACCCCGCTTCGCGGGGCACCTTCTCCCGCAAGGGGAGAAGGAACGCGCGCCACCATTCGCCTTGACGTTTCACATGAGTTCCCGTCTCGCCGCCGCATAAGCGTAATCGAGCCAGGAGGTGAGCAACTCTATGTCCCGCGCGTCCACGGTCGGGCCGCACCAGATGCGCAGGCCGGGCGGCGCCATGCGATAGGCGCCGATGTCATAGGCGACATTCTCGCGTTCGAGACGCTCCACGACCGCTTGCGTGAACGCTCGTTGTGCTTCGGGTGCGAGCCCGGCGATAGCCGGATCGACGAGCCTGAGGCAGACGCTCGTGTTGGAGCGGATCGCCGGGTCCTTGGCGAGAAAGTCGATCCAGGTCGTCTTCGTAACCCAGGCCGCGAGCGCTCGCGCGTTGGCCTCGGTGCGCGCCATGAGCGCACCCAGGCCGCCGATCGATTTCGCCCAGGTCAAGGCGTCGAGGTAATCCTCGACGCAGAGCATCGATGGCGTGTTGATCGTCCAGCCTTCGAAAATGGCGTCGATCAGCCTGCCGGCCTCGGTCAGCCGGAAGATCTTCGGCAGCGGCCAGGGCGGCGCATAGGTCGTAAGCCTTTCGATGGCGCGGGGGCCAAGGATCAGCATGCCATGCGCAGCCTCGCCGCCCAGCGCCTTCTGCCAGGAGAAGGTGGCCACATCGAGCTTCATCCAATCGAGCCTTTGCGCGAAGGCGGCGGAGGTAGCGTCGCAGATCGTGAGGCCCTTGCGGTCGGCGGCGATCCATTCGCCGTTCGCAACCCGCACGCCGGTGCTCGTCCCGTTCCAGGTGAAGACCACGTCGTGATCGAAATCGACCTTGGCGAGATCGACGATGGCGCCGGGAGCGGCCTTCAACACGCGGACATTTTTGATCTGCAAGTGCGTGACGATGTCGGCGACCCAGCTCTCGCCGAAAGCATCGAAGGCGAGGACATCGACGCCGCGCGCGCCGAGCAGCGACCATAACGCCATCTCGACCGCGCCGGTGTCGGAGGCCGGCACGATGGCAATGCGATGCTCCTGCGGAATTTCGAGAACCTCGCGGGTGAGATCGATGGCGTGTTTGAGCTTCGCTCTGCCGACTTGGCTGCGATGCGAGCGCCCGAGCAAAGCGCGTCCAAGGCCGTCGAGGCTCCAGCCGGGCCGTTTCGGGCAGGGGCCGGATGCAAAATTGGGGCGTTGCGGCTTTGCGGCGGGCGGTGTAGAGATCGTTGTCACGCCCACCACCTAAGATGGCTGGACAAGCCTGCGCAAGTTCCCGCCAGCGTCAGTCGATCAGGTACCGGAGCCCAAGGCGAATTTCCTGCGTCGTTACCTGATTGCTGAAGAGCGCACCCGACAGGGAGCTTATGCCGGAGAACGAGCCGAAATTCACGTAACGATAGCCGATATCGAGTTTGAGGTTGCTGGTCAGGTCATACGAGAAACCAGCCATCAGCGCGAAAGCGAAACTCCACTTTTGTGCCGATTTTGAATAATCCCAATCTTGGGGCCCAGTATTGTAATGCGGCTGCGGATTGAACGGAGCGCCCGTTATAGGATTGTAGTAGGTGAGCGGAACGGGGTAATTAGCCGGTAAAGTCAATGTCGCACTATAGGGGCTGCCATTGGAATTATTGGTAAAATTGACGGTCTGATTTGCATATATGTAAGCGGCACCTGCTCCGGCTCCGACATAGGGCGTCACACCCGCCCAGGTTCCGAGATCGACATAACCATTGGCAAGAAACAAGTTCTTCTGCACAGATGCCGATTCTTTGGGTGTGCATTGACTGGGGTCGGGCGTAACGCCAAGGAGTATTGTATCAATGGGGGGGTTAGCATAAAGCGGATTGAGGCTGGCGGGGCAATTGACTTGTGCTCCATTTCCGCTCGCCTGTTGCTCGCCATAATACGTATAGGTCGCATCGACGCGGAACCATTGATTGAATTGATACCCGCCGCCGATTTCGGCCGCCCAATCCAGGCTGTGAGCCGAAGGAACGGACGTAAAATCCGGGTCCAAGCTCGGTTGAGTTTGCCATGCTCCGTCGACGCTGCCGCGAATGTAC
This sequence comes from Methylovirgula sp., assembly GCA_035266305.1. Taxonomy (GTDB): domain Bacteria; phylum Pseudomonadota; class Alphaproteobacteria; order Rhizobiales; family Beijerinckiaceae; genus Methylovirgula. Next base: position 22,889 of record DATFNQ010000108.1, on the reverse strand, counting down.
CAGCCGGTGCCGAATTCGACCGGCTGCACCGATGTCTGCGAAGGGCCGGAGAACAGCGTTCCAAGATCAGCCGCTTCGAGCTTGCCTGGGCTGGCCGCGACCGCGCAGACAGCAATCGCCCGCAGGAGAATCTTTCGCGTAGGCATCGACCATTCCTTTCAGCTCTCGAGCGAAAGGAATTGTGAAGGATATTTCTTAAGCCCCCCTTAACCTTAACGGATTTCGATAAACAAGCGCTGGCGCGCTTGTCGGCTGCCGGCAGATCAGCGCAAGGCGGCCCACATAAACAAAAGCGGGCCCTGGGGCCCGCTTTCGCATGATGGAGTAGCTTGATCGGATCAGTATTTCGTGACCAGCGGCGGCGCCATCGGCGGCACCTCGGCGAAGATATAGCGCAGACCGACGCGGACGTCGTTCGAGCTCAGCTGGAAGCTCTCGCTCTCGGCGCCATTGCCGCCGCACCCGCCGACGCAATTGATCGGGTTGCTCGCCACTCTGCCCATGTCGATATAGCGGTAACCGAAGTCCAGTTTGAGGTTGGGCGTGATGGAATAGGAAAGGCCGGCCATGAGCGCCCAGGCGAGGCTTCCGAAACCTCTCTCGGAAGCCGTGCCGTATCCGCCGGTTTCGATGCCCGTGTCCTGGAGACCGTCGAACAGATTATAGGCATAGCCGACGCCAGCGCCGACGTACGGAGTGACGCCCCACCAGGTGCCGATGTCGAAATAGCCATTGGCGAGGAAGACGGCGCTCGACACATCCGCGGAATATTTGTCGTAGCAGATGACGGGGCAATCCGGGCTCGGAAACAGCCCGGCCGGGGTGTAGCTCTCGACACCCCAATAATTCGATGACGTACGGTATTCGCCGGTCACATCCGCCCTGAACCAGTTGTTGAACTGATAGCCGGCGCCGAGGCCGAGGATAGCCTGTTCGCCCACGCCCGAGCCATTGTTCTCGAAGCCGTAAGGCACGCTGACGGCGAAAGTCGAGCTCTGTCCGCTCAATTCATCGATTCCGACCCCCGACGTCGCCGCGCAGATAGAAGCCGGAAATTGGGGGGGTGGTACTTCGACAGGGGGCGGCGGCATCGGCAGCAGATCCGCGGCCGCGGCGAAGTTGGCGGCGCCCACCACGAAGGCGCTGCGAGTAGGATGGCTTTCATGCTGGCCATGACGATCAGTCCCCTCGTTGGCTCGGGCAGACTAATGGCCCGGAGCAGTCATTCGACGGAAGAGAACATGCCGCAAAGTTAAAAGCCCTTTAACCCTACATATTAAGGTTAACCTAGGTGGCTCGGCTCGACCGGCCTGAGTTGCTCCTTTAGCGTCCCCGATCGAAGCGGACGAAAGGCCTATAGTTTCACCGGATTGAGGAAACCCAGCCGTCAAGCCGCGACGGCACTCAGAGCGTCGCAGACCTGGTCCACGATCTGCTCGACGAGGTCACGATCGTCGCCTTCGCCCATGACCCGGACCACCGGCTCGGTGCCGGAAAGGCGGATGACGAGGCGCCCATTATTGCCGAGCTTACGCCTGCCATCTTCGATCACCCGCGTGACGCGCTCTTCTTCAAGCGGCCGCCCCGCCTTGAATCGCACATTCTTCAGGACCTGCGGCATGGGCTCGAACTTGTGGCAGACTTCGCTGACCGGCCTCATCCGCCGCTTGACGATGGCGAGGAGCTGTAAAGCGGCGACGAGTCCGTCGCCGGTGGTGCAATGATCCGTCAGGATGATATGGCCGGATTGCTCGCCGCCGACGTTGTAGCCCTGCTCGCGCATATGTTCGAGGACATAGCGGTCGCCGACAGGGGTGCGGGCGAGCTCCAGGCCGATGCTCGCGAGGTAGCGTTCGAAACCGAGATTCGACATCAGCGTCGCGACGATGCCGGGCCGCGATAACCGGCCGTCCTGCTTCCAGCTCTCGGCAATCGCCGCCATCAGCTGGTCGCCATCGACGATCTTGCCCCGCTCGTCGACGATGATCAGCCGGTCACCGTCACCGTCAAGCGCGATGCCGATATCGGCGCGCATTTCGCGCACCTTGGCGACGAGCGTCTGCGGCGCCGTGGAGCCGACCTCACGGTTGATGTTGAATCCGTCCGGACTGACGCCGATCGAAATGACCTCCGCGCCAAGCTCCCATAGAGCTTCGGGCGCGACCTTATAGGCGGCGCCGTTCGCGCAATCGATGACGATCCGCAAGCCCTCGAGCGACAGATTGCGATGCAGCGTCCGCTTGGCGAATTCGATATAGCGCGCCCGGTCGCCTTCGACACGCATGGCGCGGCCGAGATCGGCCGGTTTCGACAGTTTCAAGACAACTTCCTTGTCGAGGATGGCGTCGATCTTGGCCTCGATCTCGTCCGACAGCTTGTAGCCGTCCGGGCCGAACAATTTGATGCCATTGTCCTCGTAGGGGTTATGCGAGGCGGAGATCATGACGCCGACGTCGGCGCGCATGGAATAGGTGAGCATGGCCACCGCCGGCGTCGGCATCGGCCCGAGCAGGAGCACGTCGACGCCGACCGAGGTAAAGCCGGCCACCATGGCGTTCTCGATCATATAGCCCGAAAGGCGCGTGTCCTTGCCGATGACCGCCCTATGTCGGTACTCGCCGCGCTGGAACAGCACGCCCGTCGCCTGCGCGACCTTCATCGCGAGATCCGGCGTGATCACCTTGTTGGCGAGGCCGCGGATCCCGTCCGTGCCGAAATGCTTGCGAACCATCAATGCTCCCCTTTAGCGGTATTCCCGCCGCGGCAAGATGAATTTCGTTCTCTAAACGTGCGCTCCTAAGGAATCTGAGGAAGCTCAGTGCGATGTCTTTATCGCATTTTGGCTTGAATTTCTAATTCGATCCGGCGACATCGCTAATATGCTCCGGAGACAAATCCTTGCCGATGTGCAAACTTTGGCCCGAACTGTGCCTTATGCTAAGAGACTGACGAATCGCTGGCGAGCTTTGCAATGACTCGATTGAACAAGGGTGCGGTCGCTCTCTTTGCGGCCAGCACGTTGATCTTGGGCTACTCTCTTTCGGCGCGCGGGGAGGAAGTCCGACTGCAATTCGCGCAAGACTACGGCGCGCCGCCGGCAGATGTCGGCGCTCCGCCGGCCGATGTCGGGGCCCCCGACGCCCCTGACGCTGCGCCAAGTGTCGGCGCCTCCGACGCTCAGGCACCTGACGCTGCGCCAACGGGCGGCTCGCCCGACGACGCCAGCCTTTTGGTGAGGGTCGAAAAACTCGAAGAGCAAATCCGTCAGATGAACGGGCAAATCGAGCAGATGCAGTTCGAAAACCATAGGCTCGAAGATCAATTGCGCAAATTCCAGGAAGACGTCGACTTCCGATTCCAGGAAGGCGGGCGCGGCAAACCGAAGCGGGAGGAGAGCGGCGCCGCTCCAGCTCCGCTTGCCCCGCGTGCCAGCGACGCTGGCTCGACGTCGACGCCCGGATCGGCGCGCCCCCGCGGTGATGCCTTCGATCCGAGCAGCGATCCGAATGCGCCCGGCGTGCCGCGCCCCCTCGGCGCCATGCCGGCGAGCGCTGGAGTGCCGGTCGCTCCGGCGACGGCCGATACAGCCGCGAGCGATTCGGGCGCACCGCTCAATCTTCCGAGTGGCGGATTCAAAGCCGCGGCCGCGCCCGTCGCGCCGACGCCCGTGCAGCCGCAGTCCGGAGCACCGGCCAGCCAGGCCACGACACCCGGCGGGACGGTCATCGCCAGCACGGAGGTCAATCCCACCCAAGAAGAATTCGACGTGGCCTTGGGCTATTTCAAGCAAAAGGATTACGACAACGCCGAGAGGAGCTTTTCCGCTTTCCTCGGGAAAAATCCGAAAAGCCGCTGGACTTCCGACGCGCTCTATTATCTCGGCGAAACCTATTATCAGCGGGGCCGGCAGCGCGAGGCCGCTGAACAATACTTGAAGATTTCAACCGATTACGCGACATCGCCGCGTGCGCCAGAAGCCATGCTGAGGCTTGGCGAATCGCTTCAGGCGCTGGGCGCCAAGGAACAGGCTTGCGCGACCTTCAGCGAAGTGCCGCGCAAATATCCGAACGCTTCGGCGGCGGTGAAGGCAGGCGCCGAGCGAGAGGCCAAACGCGCGCAATGTTGAGCTTCGTGTCCGCTGGCCTCGCAGGCGCGGCGCGGCCTTCTGAGGGATCGCCTTCCGAGGGATCGATGGACCTCTTCGGCGCGAAGGAAATTGCGGCTCTGTTCGCGCCGCTCAACGCGGCGCGCGGTGCCTTGCTCGCCGTCTCGGGCGGTCCCGATTCCGTTGCTCTCATGCTGCTCGCCTCCGCCTGGGCCGGGCAGGGAACATCAAAGGCCAAGCTCGCCGTGGCCACCGTCGATCACGGCCTGCGGCCCCAATCGCGCGGCGAGGCCGAAGCCGTGGCGGGCTGGGCGAAGATGCTCGGCTTGCCGCATGAAATCCTGATCTGGGAAGGCGAAAAGCCCAAAACGCGCATCCAGGAGCGGGCCCGCGCGGCGCGCTACGATCTGCTCTTCCGCCACGCCGGCGAGATCGGCGCAGATCACGTCTTGACCGCGCATCATGCCGACGATCAGGCCGAGACGATCCTGTTCCGGCTGCTGCGCGGCAGCGGAATCGGTGGCCTCGCCGGCATGCCCGTTGCCGCGCGCCATGGCGACATCCTTCACTTGCGACCCTTGCTCTCTTATCCCAAGGAGGCGCTCGTCGGCCTCTGCAAAGCGCACAGCCAAGCCTTTTTCCGCGACCCTTCCAACGAAGATTTGGGTTTTGCCCGAACGAGGATGCGCCGTCTTCTTCGCCTTCTGGCGGAAGAGGGGCTCGACAGCGCCGCTCTCCTGCGGCTCGCTCGCCGCGCCGCGCGGGCCGAACTTGCGCTCGCGGCGTGCACGACGACGCTGCGGGCATCCTTGGATGCGACGCACACAAATGCCTTCTTCTCGGCGCCTATCGGCCATCTTCGCGAGGCGCCCGAGGAGATCCTGCAACGTCTCATCGCGGCTGAAATCCAAGCGCTGGGAGGCAAGCCTTTGCGGCTCGACCGACTCGAAGGTCTGGCCGGAGCGCTGCGCACGGCGCTGCAATGCGGCGCGGCGTGGCGCGGCACGCTCGGCGGCATGACGCTCGCGCTCGACGGCCGCGGTTCGCTCACGATTCGGCGCGAAAGGCCGCGTCGGCGCGGCCGCGGCACGTCAGATGCCTCGGAAGAAACGGCGCTGCGCGGGGCGGCAACGGCCTTGTAGGAACGGGGTCGTGCAGAAGTTCCCTTGGCAAGCAAGCTTGCGGCGCCTAGATTAGTTCAAACGGCGCCGCTTGGAGCGCTCATTGGGTGATTTGCCCTTGTTGGCGGCAAATGGGCCTATCACGGGTCGAAGATGAATCCGAATTTCAGGAATTTCGCTCTCTGGGTGATCATATTCTTGCTTGTGGTCGCCCTGGTCATGCTGTTCCAGAACCCGGGCCAGCATGTGCCGACGCAAGACGTCACCTTCAGCCAGCTCTTGAACGAGGTCGATCAAGGCCACGTCCGAGAGGTGACGATTGCCGGCAATGAGATCACCGGTCACTTCACCGACAACCGCGCCTTCTCGACCTATGCGCCGAACGACCCGACTTTGGTGCAGACCCTCTATAAGAAGAACGTCGCGATTTCGGCCAAGCCGCCGTCGGACGGCAACAGCTGGCTCGTCACGCTGCTCGTCAATGGTCTGCCGCTCATCGCCTTTCTTGGAGTTTGGATCTTTCTCTCCCGGCAGATGCAGGGGGCGGGCGGAAAGGCCATGGGCTTCGGCAAGTCCAAGGCGAAATTGCTGACCGAGGCGCATGGCCGCATCACCTTCGAAGATGTCGCCGGCGTGGACGAGGCCAAGGAGGATCTTCAGGAAATCGTCGAATTCCTGCGCGATCCGCAGAAGTTTCAGCGGCTTGGCGGACGTATTCCGCGTGGCGTCCTGCTCGTCGGCCCACCCGGGACCGGCAAGACCCTGCTTGCCCGCGCCATCGCCGGCGAGGCGAACGTGCCCTTCTTCACCATCTCAGGTTCGGACTTCGTCGAAATGTTCGTCGGCGTCGGAGCGAGCCGCGTGCGTGACATGTTCGAACAGGCGAAGAAGAACGCGCCCTGCATCATCTTCATCGACGAGATCGACGCGGTCGGGCGGCACCGCGGCGCCGGCCTCGGCGGCGGCAATGACGAACGCGAGCAGACGCTGAATCAATTGCTCGTCGAGATGGACGGGTTCGACGCCAACGAGGGTATCATCCTCATCGCCGCGACGAACCGGCCCGACGTGCTCGACCCGGCCCTGCTGCGCCCCGGCCGTTTCGACCGCCAGATCGTCGTCCCCAATCCCGACGTGATCGGCCGCGAGCGGATCCTCAAGGTGCATGTGCGCAAGGTGCCGCTTGCTCCCGACGTCGATCTGAAAGTCGTCGCCCGCGGCACGCCCGGCTTCTCCGGTGCCGATCTCATGAACCTCGTCAACGAAGCGGCCCTGCTCGCGGCGCGGCGCGGCAAGCGCATCGTCACCATGGTCGAATTCGAGGATGCCAAGGACAAGATCATGATGGGCGCCGAGCGGCGCACGCTGGTGATGACGGAACAGGAGAAGATCCTGACCGCCTATCACGAGGGCGGCCATGCGATCGTCGCGCTCAACGTGGCGGCGACCGACCCCGTCCATAAAGCAACGATCATCCCGCGCGGTCGCGCGCTCGGCATGGTCATGCAGCTGCCGGAGCGCGACAAGCTGTCGATGAGCTACGAGCAGATGACTTCGCGGCTCGCCGTGCTGATGGGCGGCCGCGTGTCGGAGGAGATCATCTTCGGCAAGGACAAAGTGACGTCCGGCGCGCAATCCGACATCGAAGCGGCGACCAAGCTCGCGCGCGCCATGGTCACCCGCTGGGGCTTCTCGGATGAGCTCGGCACCGTGATGTACGGCGAGAACCAGGAGGAGGTGTTCCTCGGCTATTCGATGGGCCGCCAGCAGAACATCTCGGAGGCGACATCGCAGAAGATCGACGCGGAAGTGCGCCGCCTCGTCGAGGGCGGGCTTGCGGAAGCAACCCGGATCATCACCGAGAAGCGCAAGGATCTCGAGACGCTTGCCAAGGGGCTGCTCGAATATGAGACGCTCACGGGCGAAGAGATCATCGGCCTGCTGCAAGGCCGACCGCCGATCCGCGATGTCAGCGATGAGTCGCCGCCGGCCCCGCGTCCCTCGCCGGTTCCCACGACCGGCCGGCAGCCGAAGCCCGGCCCGGAGCCGGAGCTCGAACCGCAGCCGCAGGTGTGATGCTTACCTTCTCCCGCGAGCGGGAGAAGGGTCGGGCGGCGGTATTTAGGACTGGCTGCCGCCGAGAACGGTCACCGCGCGGCGGTTCTGTGACCAGCAGGAGATGTCGTTGCAGGTCGCAACCGGCCGTTCCTTGCCGTAACTGATCGTGTGGATCCGCGCTGCGTTGATGCCGCGAGCGATCAGGTAATCCTTCGCGGTCTCGGCGCGCCTGGCGCCCAGCGCGAAATTATATTCGCGCGTGCCGCGCTCGTCGGCGTGGCCTTCGATGGTGAAATTATATTGCGTATATTGCTGCAACCAGGCCGCCTGCTTGTCGAGCGTCGCCTGCGAGGTCGGCGAGAGTTCGGTCGAATCGGTGTCAAAGAAGACGCGGTCGCCCACGTTGACGTTAAAGTCCTGCACGCTGCCCGGGATGGGAGCATTGCCGGCGACTGGAGCAGGGGTGTGGGCGCATGCCGCCATCGCGAGAGCTATGCCCAGGACGACGGCGAGCTTGAATCCCCCCGCGCGTTTGTGAAGGCTCATGGTGGACTCCTTTACTGACGGCCGATCCTGCCTGTCCTACCGACCGATGGTTAAACGAAGGTTCCGTCAACCTTTATGAGAGCTTCACGACACCTGTTGCGTTCGCGCGATCGGCCGCAATGGTTAAATTCTACTGATGGCAGCAATGCGGCCGGTGTCCCGCTTTGAGCCATTCGTGCGCCTTTCGCGTGAGAGGTGCCAGGCCGGTGTTTCATGCTTCGGAGCGGGCAGCGGCGCTCACAATCCGGAACTCGTGCGGGGAATAGACGCCGAGGATCTTGAATTCCTTGCAGAAAAACGCGAGTTCTTCGAATGCCCGGGCAAGCGCCGGCTCTTCCGGATGGGCCTCGACATCGGCCAGGAATTGAGTCGCGGTGAATTCACCTTCGACCATATAGCTTTCGAGCTTCGTCATATTGACGCCGTTGGTGGCGAACCCGCCGAGCGCCTTATAGAGCGCCGCCGGCACGTTGCGGACGCGAAAGACGAAGGTCGTGACCGTCGGTCCCTCGCCGAGCTTCGGCCATTGCGGCTCCTTCGAGAGGACCACGAAACGCGTCGTATTATGCGTTTCGTCCTCGACATCGGCGGCGAGGATGTCGAGCCCATAGATCTCGGCGGCGAGCGCGGAGGCGAGCGCGGCCTTGGTTTCGTCCCGCCATTCCGCGACTTCCCTCGCAGAGCCCGCCGTATCGCCGCTGATATGGGGAACGAGCCCGAGCCGCCGGATGATCTTGCGGCACTGGCCGAGCGCGTGAACATGGCTATAGACGGAGCGCACCTCTTCGATCCGCGCCCCCTTGAGACCCAACAATTGGAAATGGATCGGCAAAAAATATTCGCCGATGATGTAAAGCCCTGCGGTCGGCAGCAGATGATGGATGTCGGCGACGCGGCCGGCGACCGAATTTTCTATCGGGATCATCGCATATTCGGCAAGACCGTCGGAGACCGCCGCCAGCACGTCTTCGAAGCTGGCGAAGGGCAGGGGCTCTCTCTCTGGATAGAGGTTGCGGCAGGCAATGTGCGAATTGGCGCCGGGCTCGCCCTGATAGGCAATCTTCGTCTTGCTCATCTCTGCCTCAGAATGGCGCGCGCGCGTTCGAGATCGGCCGGCGTATCGACGCCGAAGGCCGGCTTGTCGATGAGCGCGACATCGATCCGCATTCCGTTCTCAAGGGCGCGCAGTTGCTCGAGCCTTTCACGGCATTCGCGCGGCGAGGGCGGCAATGCGGCGAAACGTTCGAGCGCCGCCCGCCTATAAGCATAGAGACCGATGTGATGATAGAGGGGACCTTCGTCCCAGGCTGCCGCGCGGCCGAAGTAGAGCGCCTTGAGATGCCCGGAAGGAAGCCGCAGGCCGCCGACCTTCACGATATTCGGGTCGGCGAGCTCTTGATCGCTCGAAATCGGCGCGGCAAGCGTTCCTATGTCGGTTGCCGCCTCGCCGAGCGCAGCGACAGCTTTGCCAAGATGGGCGGGGTCGATCGTCGGCAGGTCGCCCTGAAGATTGACGACGATATCGAAGCGGCGTCCGGGATCGAATGCGGCGAGCGCCTCGCAGACGCGGTCGGAGCCGGACAGGTGATCGGGGCTCGTCAGGACGACGCTGCCGCCGGCGCTCGCGACGGCTTCGGCGATTTCGGCGCAATCGGCGGCGACCAGAACCGGGCCGAGGCGAGAGGCGCAGGCGCGCCGCCAGACATGAATGATCATCGGCTCGCCGCCGATTTCGACGAGCGGCTTGCCGTGCAGGCGCGTCGCCGCGAGGCGCGCGGGGATGACAATGATCGGTGCGGACATGGAGCTGAGCGGCGGCCGACCCTGGCGGCAAAAGGTAGCAAATTGCCCGCGCTTATACGTGTTGCCAAGCTTGCGGCAAAGCCGCAAACCGCCTAATCATCGCCCGATTTCGCGGTACGCCGCATGCGTTCGGCGGATAGCGCCGGGAAAACGGGGGGAGTTCAGGAGCGATGGATCTCTTCCAATTCAACAAGGTGGCCGGGGCCGTTCTCGGCACCTTGCTGTTCGTGCAGGGTGTCGTCCTCATCTCCGATGCGATCTTCTCACATCCGCAACCGGCGAAGCCAGGCTATCCTCTCCCCTCCGGCGAGACGGCCGCCGCGCCCCAGGCCAAGCCCGGCGCCGCGGAAGAATCTTTGCCGGAGCTGCTCGCCAAGGCTGACCCCAAAAAGGGCGAGGCCGATACTGCGGTCTGCCACCTCTGCCATAACTTTGGAAAAGGCGAAGGCATAAAAATCGGGCCGCCGCTTTGGGGCGTCGTCGGCCGCCTGAAGGGCTCGGTGCCCGGGTTCGATTATTCTGCCGGCATGAAGGCCAAGGGCGGCACCTGGACATTTGAGGACCTCTTCACGTTCATCAAAGATCCGCAGGCCTATGTGCCCGGCACAAAGATGACCTTTGCCGGCGAGCCGGACCCGCACAAACGGGCCGATATCATCGCCTATCTGCGCACGCTCTCGGACAATCCGCTGCCCTTGCCGAAAGCCGCCGCCGCCGCGACTCCGGCAGTGCCGCCGGCTGCTGCTGCACCCGCCGCTCCCGCAGCCAAGCCGCCTGCAGCGACGCCTGCTACTCCCCCGGCCGCACCCGCAGCTCAGGCGCCTGCGGCGACGCCTGCTGCTCCACCTGCCGCTCCCGCGGCCCAGTCGCCTGCCGCAACGCCTGCTACTCCCCCGGCCGCACCCGCAGCTCAGGCGCCTGCGGCGATGCCTGCTGCTCCACCTGCCGCTCCCGCGGCCCAGTCGCCTGCCGCAACGCCGCCTGCTGCTGCACCGACCGCAACCCAGTCACCGGCGGCGACGCCGCCTGCTGCGACGCCGGCCGCTCCTGCAGCTCAGCCGCCCGCGGCGCCCGCGCCCCAGTAAGTAAGGCCAAGTCGCGTTTGGCGATACATGTCCTTTGCGTAACTTGCCGATGCGCGTCAAAAAGCGACATAATTCGCTGGCACTCCGTTGCGCGCGCCAAAGCACGAGGCAATTTTGAATTTGCGAACCCGCCTGCATTTCTCCCGTCGTTCGCTCCTGCGTCTTGGCTCCGGCTTCTTGGGAAGTTTCGGCCTCGCATCCCTTCCCGCCTGGCGCGCTGTCGCGCAAGTGGCTCTAGCGCCAGCGGAGAAGCAAGCAGGCGGGACGGAGAGCCACGGGCTCTCGACCTTCGGCGATCTCGCGCTGCCGGCCGATTTTCCCCAATTCGCCTACGTCGATCCGCAAGCGCCGAAAGGCGGCCAGATCTTGCTGCAGCCGGGTGGAGGGGGCCCCAACTCGAACCCCACGACCTTCAACACGCTGAACGTCTATATCCTGAAGGGCGACGGCGCCGCCGGGATGGGTGCGATCTTCGATACTTTGATGGCCGGCAATGCCGACGAGCCCGATTCGCTCTATGGTCTCGTCGCCCATAAAGTCTGGACCTCGGCCGACAAGAACCTTTACCGCTTCTTCCTACGCAAGGAGGCGCGGTTCCACGACGGCACGCCGTTGACCGCGCATGACGTCGCTTTCTCGCTCGGCATCCTGAAGACCCAGGGCCATCCGGTGATCCGGCAATCCTTGCGCGACTTCGTCAGTGCCGAGGCCGAGGCGGACGACATGCTGCTGGTGCGCCTCAAACCCGGCCACATGCGCGAGGCGGCGTTGACCGTCGCCGGGCAGCCGATCTTTTCGGCCGCCTACTATTCGAAACATGCCTTCAACGAGACGACGCTCGAGCCGCCGCTCGGTTCCGGCCCCTATAAGGTCGGCGACTTCGACCAGGGGCATTTCATTTCCTTCACCCGCGTCGCCGACTATTGGGGTAAGGATCTGCCGGTCAATCGCGGCCAGGACAATTTCGATACGATCCGTTTCGAATATTTTGCCGACCGCAAAGTTGCCTTCGAGGCCTTCAAGGCCGCGGTCTTCACCTTCCGCGAAGAATTCACCTCGGCCATCTGGTCAACCGGCTACGACTTTCCGGCGGTGAAGGATGGACGGGTGAAACGCGAGACTCTGCCGGACCAATTGCCATTGGGGACGCAGGCCTGGTTCCTCAACGTGCGACGCGACAAGTTCAAGGACATCCGAATCCGCGAGGCGCTCGGGTTTGCCTTCGATTTCGAATGGACGAACAAGTACATCATGTACAGCCTCTATCGGCGCACGGTCTCTTACTTTCAGAATTCGCCCATGGCGGCGACCGGCAAGCCTTCCCCGGAAGAGTTGCAAATCATCGCGCCCTTCAGCAAGCAATTGCCGCAGGCCGTGTTCGAAGACGTCTACGTCCCGCCGGTGTCCGACGGCTCGGGCGAGGACCGCACGCTGTTGCGCCGCGCCAACGATCTTTTTCTGTCCGCCGGCTGCAAGCGCCAGGATTCGAGCCTGCTTCTGCCCGACGGCAAGCCTTTCGAGATCGAATTCCTCGATTTCGACAATGGTTTGGAGCCGCATACCGCGGCCTACATCAAGAATCTCAATCTGCTCGGAATAGCGGCGCGCTTCCGCGTCGTCGATCCCGCGCAATACAAAGAGCGCACCGACAACTTCGATTATGACGTCGTGACCTCGCGCTTCGGACTGGGACTCACGCCGGGCGAGGCCATGCGCGAATATTTCGGCTCGGAAGCGGTGAATCTGCCCGGCTCGCTCAATGTCTCCGGCATCGCCGACCCGGTCGTGGATGCCTTGATCGCGCAGGCGCTGGTCGTCGATACCCGCGCGAAGCTCACGTTCATCTGCCGCTGCATCGACCGCATCCTGCGCTCCGGACATTATTGGGTTCCCATGTGGAACAAGCCCAATCACCTCGTGGCCTATTGGGATCTTTTCTCGCGCCCGGCGCGCAGCGCGAAATATGACATCGGCGTCGCGGCGACCTGGTGGTACGACACGGAAAAGGCCGCCCGCGTCGATCTGCCGAGCCATTGAGGCGGCAATGCTCGCCTATATCGCTCGCCGCATTCTGCTGATGATCCCGACGATCTTCGGAATCCTGCTGATCTCGTTCATCATCGTGCAGTTCGCGCCGGGCGGCCCGGTCGAGCGGATCCTCGCTCAGTTGCAGGGACTGAATACCAGCGCGACCGCGAATTTCAGCGGCGGCGCAGAGATGCGCATGAGCGGCGGCAGCGAGTTCTCGTCCAAATACCGCGGTGCTCAAGGACTCGATCCGAAGTTCATTGCCGAACTTCAGAAGCAGTTCGGCTTCGACAAGCCGCCGCTCGAGCGCTTTCTGTTGATGCTCAAGAATTATCTGCGCTTCGATTTCGGCAAGTCCTATTACCGCGACGTGCCGGTGATCGAGCTCATCAAGGAAAAATTGCCGGTTTCGATCTCGCTCGGGCTCTGGATGACGCTTTTGTCATACCTGATCTCGATTCCGCTCGGCGTCGCCAAGGCGGTGCGCGACGGCTCGCGGTTCGACGTCTGGACTTCGGCCGTCGTCATCGTCGGCTACGCGATTCCGAGCTTTCTCTTCGCCATACTTCTCATCGTGCTTTTCTGCGGCGGATCGTTCTGGCAGATCTTCCCGCTGCGCGGCCTGACCTCCGAGAACTTCGCAACGCTGTCGCCGCTCGGCAAGCTCGAGGACTATCTGTGGCACATCACTCTTCCGGTTCTCTCGCTGACGCTCGGCGCCTTCGCGACCGTGACCTTTCTTACCAAGAATTCCTTTCTCGACGAGATCCGCAAGCAATATGTGCAGACGGCGCGGATGAAGGGCCTGACCGAGCGCCGCGTGCTTTACGGCCATGTGTTCCGCAACGCCATGATGATCGTCGTCGCCGGATTCCCCGGCGCCTTCGTCAATGCATTTTTCGCCGGCTCGCTTTTGATCGAGACCATATTCTCGCTCGATGGGCTGGGCCTGCTTTCCTATGAATCGATCGTCGATCGCGACTACCCGGTGGTCTTCGCCAATCTCTATATTTTCGCGCTTCTCGGGCTCGTCGTAAATCTCTTGTCCGATCTGACCTACACCTGGATCGATCCGCGCATCGATTTCGAGACGCGGGAGGTTTAGGCCATGAACCTGCCGGCGCTCTCTGGTCAGACTCCGACCGAGTTTCGCGCGCTGGCGCCGCCTCTGTCGCGCCGCGGGCTCGTCAGGGTGACGCCGCTCAACCGCCGGCGGCTCGCCAATTTCCGCCACAACCGGCGCGGCTTCTGGTCGCTGTGGATTTTTCTGTTCTTCTTCGTGCTGTCGCTGTTTGCCGAGTTCATCGCCAACGACAAGCCGATCCTCGTCTATTACAAAGGCGAATATCTCTTCCCCGTCTTGCACGACTATCCGGAAGCAGAGTTCGGCGGCTTTCTTGCCAAGACCGATTATCGCGATCCGTTCATCGCCGATGAGATCAAGGCGCATGGCTATATGATCTGGCCGCCGATCCATTATTCCTACAACACGATCGAGAGCGCCTTGCCGACGCCGGCACCTTCGCCGCCGACCTGGATGCTGAGCAAGGACCAATGCGAGAAGGCGGCTGCGCGAGTGCTTGCGCCGGGCAAGCCGAACCACGGCTGTGCCGACATCGAATGGAACTGGCTCGGCACGGACGATCAGGGCCGCGACGTGGTCGCCCGCTTGATCTACGGATTTCGGATCTCGATCCTGTTCGGCTTGGCGCTTGCCTCGATCTCATCCGTCATCGGGGTCGCCGCCGGCGCGATCCAGGGCTATTTCGGCGGCTGGATCGACCTCATCTTCCAGCGCCTGATCGAGATCTGGTCGTCGCTGCCGCACCTTTATCTGCTCATCATCCTGTCTTCCATCATCACGCCGAGCTTCTTCGTCTTGCTCGGCATCCTTCTCCTCTTCTCCTGGGTCAATCTCGTCTATGTGGTGCGCGCCGAATTTTTGCGCGCGCGGAACTTCGAGTATGTGACGGCGGCGCGGGCGCTTGGCCTGTCGAATGCGCGGATCATGGTCAAGCACGTCTTGCCGAACGCCATGGTCGCGACGCTGACCTTTCTGCCCTTCGTCCTCAACGGCTCGATCACGACGCTGACCGCGCTCGATTTCCTCGGCTTCGGCCTGCCGCCCGGCTCGGCCTCGCTGGGCGAGCTTCTGCTGCAGGGCAAGTCGAACCTTCAGGCGCCTTGGCTCGGCCTCACCGGGTTCATCGTCATCGGGGTCATGCTGTCGCTGCTCGTCTTCATCGGCGAGGCGGTGCGCGACGCCTTCGATCCGCGCAAGACGATCGGATGAGGACGATCACGTGGGGTCATGATATAGTCTCGGCAAACGAGGGTTTTCCGATGAACAAGATCGTCAAGGAAGATTATCCGGTGGCAAAGCTCCCCGAAGACCTGCGCGAGGGGTTGGATCCGGCGCAGCAAGTTCGCGTCACGATCGAGGTCGCGCCTTCTGCCAAAGAGGAAATGGACAGAGAATTGCAGTCCGCGTGGTTCCATCGGCCGGACCATGTTTTGAGCTTGGAGGAAATCTTCGCACTGCGGCGGCCGCCGTTCAGGTCGGCTGAGGAAATTGAGGAGGAGCTGCGGCGACAACGAGACGAGTGGGATGAGTGACGACAGTCGAGCCAGGGTTTATCTGGACACCAACGTTTTCATCCTAGCTTTCGAGAGTAATGCGGAGAACTTTGCCCATTTGCGAGCATTTTTCGAATTCCTGCGGCGAAATGAAAAGATTGCAGTGACGAGCGAATCGACGCTTGCGGAACTGTTGGCGCCGAGCCAGCAGCCTTGGCGCAACAGGCATCTCTTTTACCAGAACCTCCTCATTTGGTCGGGCATTATCGAACTGCGTCCAATAACGCGATCAATCTTGATCGAAACGGCAGATCTGCGAAGGCGCGTTCGCCTGAAGCTACCCGATGCGATCCATGTGGTGACCTCCCTTCAATTCGGACGCCGATATTTTTTATCCAGAGACAGAGACGGGCGCCGATTGCCGGACGAGATGATTCATGTTCAGCCGGATGCCGAAGGTATTCGGAGCCTGATGGAAACCCTGCGTGCTTGACGCCCCGCTTCTCGCCGTCCGCGATCTTTCGGTGACCTTCCGCCAGGAGGGAAACGAATTCCGCGCCGTCGACGACATCTCGTTCAGCGTCGAGCGCGGCCGCACGCTCGCGATCGTCGGCGAATCCGGATCGGGCAAATCGGTCACGGCGCTCTCGATCCTGCGCCTGTTGCCGCAAGGCGCGGCGCTCGGCGGCAAAGTGCTCTTCAAAGGCGAGGACATCCTGCAATGCCGGCCCCCGGAATTGCGCGCCATTCGCGGCAATCAGATCACCATGGTCTTTCAGGAGCCGATGACCTCGCTCAATCCCTTGCATACGATCGAGCGACAGGTCGGCGAGATCCTCGAGCTGCATGGCGCGCGCAAGGGCCCGACACTGAAAACTCGGATCGTCGATCTTCTCGCCGAGGTCGGCATTCCCGATCCGGCGCATCGGCTTTCCGCCTATCCGCATCAGCTCTCGGGGGGCCAGCGCCAGCGCGTGATGATCGCCATGGCGCTCGCCAACCGACCCGATCTCTTCATCGCCGACGAGCCGACCACTGCGCTCGACGTCACCGTCCAGGCGCAGATCCTCACGTTGTTGAAGGATTTGAAGGCGCGCTACGGCATGGCGATGCTGTTCATCACCCACGATCTCACGATCGTGCGCAAGCTCGCTGACGATGTCGCGGTGATGCAGAAGGGCCGGATCGTCGAGATGAACAGCGTCGAACAAATCTTCAAGGCGCCGCGGCATCCCTATACGAAGGCCTTGCTCGCCGCCGAGCCCAAAGGGGCGCCGCCGAAGGCCGATTTCACATCGCCGGTGGTGCTCGAGGCGCGAGACCTCCGCGTTCACTTTCCGATCAAGCGCGGCTTGCTGCGCCGGACCGTCGGGGCGATCAAAGCGGTCGACGGCATTTCGCTCGCATTGCGGCAGGGCGAGACGATCGGCATCGTCGGCGAGTCCGGCTCCGGCAAGACCACGCTTGGCCTAGCCCTGTTGCGGCTGATCAAGTCGCAAGGTCCGATCGTCTATCTCGGCCGGCGGATCGACGGGCTTTCGTTCAAGGCGATGCGGCCCTTGCGCCGCGACATGCAAATCGTCTTTCAGGATCCCTATGGATCGCTCTCCCCGCGGCTCTCGATTGCCGACATCGTGGCGGAGGGTCTCATCGCTCAGGAGACGCGGCTTGGCTTCGACGAGAGGCGCGAGATCGTCGCGCGCGCCTTGGCCGACACCGGGCTCGACCCCGCCGCGATGGATCGCTATCCGCACGAATTCTCAGGCGGCCAAAGGCAGCGCGTCGCGATCGCCCGGGCCATGGTGCTGGAACCGAAATTCGTCGTGCTCGACGAGCCGACTTCGGCGCTCGACATGTCGGTCCAGGCGCAGATCGTCGATCTGCTGCGGGAACTGCAGATCAAGCGAGACCTCGCCTATCTGTTTATCAGCCACGATCTCAGGGTGGTGCGCGCGCTCGCCAACGAGATCATCGTCATGCGGCAGGGCAAAGTCGTGGAGCAGGGGATTGCCACGGATGTTTTCGCGCATCCGCAAAGCGACTATACGCGGGCGCTCTTTGCCGCGGCCTTCGCGATCGAGGCGAGCAGCCTCGTCGCGCAATAGTGGTGGTTGGCAACCTCTCCCTTTAGCGGTGCTTCAGAGTCGCGACCTCGCTGTCGTCATTGCGAGCGAAGCGAAGCAATCCAGAAATACTCAGAAATTCTGGATTGCTTCGTCGCTTCGCTCCTCGCAATGACGTTGATCGTCACGTTTCCTTGCGCGACGGCATCCCGAACGCTCCGGCGATGAGATGATCGAGCGAGATCAATCCCGGCCCGCGCGCGATCACGAGAAGGAAGCAGGTCGCCCATACGCCGTGCGTCGGCCAGGCGTCCGGGTAGACGAAAATCTCGATGATCGAGGTCATGAACAAAAGCGCGAAGGCCGCAAACCGGCTGGCGAGACCAAGAACGAGAAGAACCGGAAAGAAATGCTCCGCGAAGGCGGCGAGATGCGCGGCGATGACAGGATCGATCACGGGCAGCTTATATTCTTCGCGGAAGAGCGTGATCGCGCTGTCTTTCAAGTGCCAGCCTTCGACTTTGGTCTGACCCGATTGCCAGAAGACCGCGGCGGGAAAAACCCGCGCCGAAAGTCCCAGCACCCAATAGGGGATCATCTCGAGGAGGCAAATCGCCTGCGCGGCGAGACGCACCGGCCATGCCTTCGTCGGGTGCGGCGTAAGAGAAACGGTGCTCATGGTCGTGCCCCTATGCGTGCGAAGAAATGCTGGCCACAAGGCCGTAGCTGAAGAGGCCAGCGAGATTGGCGGCAAGATCGAAATTCGGCGCAGCTGCGAGAGCCGCACCGGCCGCCTCAGCGAGACATTCGGACTGCGACAGTTTCTTCAGGAACACGCCGCCGCCCGGCGGCAGACGGCGGACCTCGATGTCGAGCTTGGGCCGCGCGACAAGCGCGTCCTCGCCATGCCAATGCTCGATCGGCGCGAGCGGCACGTCGCCCATGTTCATCGCCCAGATCGTCACGATCGGGTGCCGCGAGGCGACGACCGCGACGGCAGGGTGAAAGGCGACGTGCAACGTCGCCAGCGTCTCGGGCGTAAGGCTCGCGAGTGCCGCCCCGCCGAGCGGCGCGATATCGGCGGCGTGATAGGCGCGGGTGCGGCTCGCTTCGAGCCGCGCCAGATCGCCGAGATAGGGCAGATCCGCGCAGGCTGGAAATTTGTCGAGAAACTCGGCGAAATCCTCGCCGTAGAATGTGATCACCGGCAAGCGCGGCGGATGGCGGGCGATGAAGACACGCGCCACGTTGGCGAAAAATTCCGCGCCGACGGTGCGGCGCACCGCCGGAAAGCGCGTCTCCAGCGCTTCGATCAGGCTCACGACCACGTTGTTGCGGTAGACCGCGAAGCGGCTGCGATGCGCCAGCGCAATCGGCTCTGGCGCGGGGCGTTCCGGATCGAGCAGGGCGGCGGCAATCGCGGCGTCATGCGTCACGGGGCGACCTCACGCGGCCGCGGCCGCGCGCCGCGCGGCGCGGGCCGCATCGAGGATGGCGCCGGCAGTTTGCGCTTCGGCCAGCAGGACCGGCCATTCCGGCACGTCGTTGTCGCGCTCGATCAGGCTCGGCAGCGGCCCGGTCTTGCCGAGCACAGTTTCGTAGAGCGCGAAGACGGGATCGGCGATCGCCGCCCCATGCGAATCGATGAGCAAAGTGGCGCCGTCCGCGCCGACCGACGGGCTGTGGCCGGCGAGATGAATCTCGCCGACCTCGGCGACGGGGAAAGCGTCGAGGTAGGCCTTGGCCTCGAAGCCGTTGTTGCAGGTGCTGACATAGACATTGTTGATGTCGAGAAGCAGGCCGCAGCCGCTGCGTCTTGCGAGCTCGGCGAGGAAGGCAGGCTCGCTGATCGCGCTGTCGTCGAAGCTCAAGTAAGCCGCCGGATTTTCGATGAGGATCCGACGCCCGAGCGCGTTCTGCACTTCCTCGACATGTTCGATGACGCAGGCAAGCGTTGCCGGATTGCTCGGCAAGGGCAGGAGATCGTTGTAATAGATCCCGTCGTGCGTGGCCCAGGCGAGGTGCTCGGAAAAGCTCTCTGGCTGGTAGCGGTCGCAGAGCGCCTTGAGCCGGCCGAGATGGTCGCGATCGAGCGGCCCGCTGCCGCCGATTGATAGGCCGACGCCGTGGATCGACAGCGCATGATCGCGGCGCAAGGCGGCAAGCTCGGCGTGCGGGCGTCCGCCCGCGCCCATGTAATTCTCGGCATGGATCTCGAAGAAACCGAGCGCGCCCGGCGCCGCCATGATCGCCGCGAAATGCTGCGGCTTGAAACCGACGCCGATGGCGTCCGGAAGCGACGTCTTCTGCATGGCGAGCTCCGCTGCTGCCTTGGCTGCGTGGAGGGAGGCGCGGGCTTCGCCCGCGCGTCAACTCAGGAATTCTCGGGCTTGAGCGAGCCAGCCCCCTTCGGCGTCTTGATGGTTTCGCAGGTTCCCTTGGCGACATATTTCCAATGGCTGCCGTCATAATCGACTGGCTGGGTCGCCGCGCAGGTGGTGCCGGCGCCCGCGGCGCAGTCGTTCTGGCCCTTGAGGGAGACGCCGTAGCACTTGTCCATTTGCGGCTGGGCCGGCTTCGGATCGGCCGAAGCCTGGACCGAGACGAGGCTCAAGGCTGCGGCAAGGGAAGAGGCAAGCGTGGTGATGGCGGTCTTGGTCGTCATGATGATTTCCCTGATTGCATTGAACGATGGAGGAGCAGGCTGCCTATGTGCGCTTGGCGGACCGGAGTCGGTCGCATGTCCCTTCTTCGGCCGCGCTTTCGGTGCCGTTACGGGGCGCCGCGATTTTTCGATCACGAAGGCGTGACAAGATGATGATATAAGGGCATGTAACGCCGCGCCAGGCGCCCACGAAGAACCATTGAGGGAGCGTGCGCGTAGACCGAGAAAACGAGTGGAGTTCCTTGCTGCGTGCCGCCAATGCCGGAGATGCGCTGGCCTATCAGCGGATCTTGAAGCAATTGGCGCCCGTGCTGCGCAGCTACGTGCGCCGTTGGCTGGCACGCTCCTTCGTTCCCGACGCGGACGCCGAGGACATCGTGCAGGAAATATTGCTGGCCATCCATACTAAACGGCACACCTGGATCGAGACCGCGCCGGTCGCGCCCTGGCTGTTCACGATTGCGCGCCACAAGGTCATCGACGCGTTGCGGCGGCGCGGCCGGCGGATCGATGTTCCCATCGATGATTACGCCGAGACTCTGACAGACAATACCGAGGAGCCGAACCTGATCGGCCTCTATATCGACCGCCATCTCGAAAGCCTGCCCGGCGTTCAGCGCAAGGTGGTCAAAGCCATCGCCGTCAGCGGCGCTTCGATCGCCGAGACGGCGGAGAGCTTGGCGATGACTCGCGGCGCGGTCCGCGTCGCCCTGCACCGTGGGCTCGCCGCGCTCGCCGCGCGAGCCGCCACCAAGAATTGATAGACCGAGGCCATGAAGACCGATGATCTGATCCGCGTCCTTGCTGCCGATCCAGAGGTTGGGAGGACTCCGCTGGCGCTGGCGCTCGTCTATGGGTTGCTTCCGGGAATCGCGGTCTCCCTCGTGCTCTACGCCTTGCTGCTGGGGCCGCGGCCGCACCTGCTCGAGCTCGTCATGGAGCCGCGGATCCTCTTCAAGATCGTCTACCCGCTGGCGCTCTTTGCCTGCGCGGCGCCGCTCGCCCTGCAGCTGGCGCGCCCGACGGGCGATCCGCGGCCCTTGCTGAGCGTTCTGCTGCTGTTGCTTCTGGTGCTCGCCGCCGCTGTCGCCGCCGAGCTTGTCGTCCTGCCGCACGAGCTGTGGCGGGTGAGGCTCCTCGGCCACAATGCGCTTTTCTGCATGGTCGTGATTCCGAGTTTGGCGGCGGCGCCTCTCGTCGGCGCGCTTGTCGCTCTTCAGCGTGGCGCGCCGACCAACCCGACCCTCGCCGGCGCAGGGGCGGGACTTCTGGCGGGCGCCTTTGCGGCCGGCCTCTACGCGACGCATTGTCCCGACGATTCGCCACTCTTCGTCGCGACCTGGTATGTGCTCACGATCCTCATCGTGATGTCGGTCGGCGCGATCGCCGGATCGCGGTTCCTGCGCTGGTGATCGGACTTTCTGCAGCATCGCCAGTGCCGCCTCCCGATCGATGCTCCCTGACGCCGATTACGCCGCCGACTTTGTGTTGTGGGTCGATGACGAATTTCTTGGGTGACCCGTCGTGAAACAGCCTATAGGCTTCGGGCGCCTTCTCCAGCGGGATGGATGACCATGGCCGCGCATCCTATGCTTGACGCCCGACGGGAGCAGATGTTTCCCACGTTGGGGCAAGCGGAGATCGATCGCCTTCGCCGCTTCGGCGAGTCAAAGTTCTACGAAAAAGGAGAACGCATCCTAAGAGCGGGTGAGGTCGCTCCAGGATTGATCTTGATCCTTTCGGGCAAAGTGGAAATCACGCAGGGTTTCGGGACTGATCAGCGTGAAATCATCGTCACGCATCAAGCGGGACAATTCGTGGGAGAATTGGCGCAGCTCTCCGCCCATCCGTCGCTGGTGGACGGCGAGGCGGTTGAGGATGTTCAAGCGCTGGTCATTCCCTCGGCGAGATTGCGTGATCTTTTAGTGCAGGAGGCAGACCTCGGCGAGCGCATCATGCGGGCGCTGATTCTGCGTCGCGTGGGTTTGCTCGAGAGCGGCGCCGCCGGGCCGATCATCATCGGGCGCGCAAATCATGCCGACGTGTTGCGGTTGCAAGGATTTCTTGCCCGAAACGGGCAGCCGCATCGGGTGCTCGATTCCGACAGCGACTCTTGTGCGAAGACTTTGATTGAGCGTTTCAATGTCGACGTGCATCATTTACCCATAGTGTTGTGTCCCAACGGCAAGCTGCTGCGCAACCCGAGCGAGAACGAGCTTGCGCGCTGCATCGGGCTGGTACGGTCGATAGATCCGACGAAAGTCTATGACGTTGCGATCGTGGGCGCGGGGCCTGCCGGATTGGCCGCTGCCGTGTACGCTGCGTCGGAAGGCTTGGAGGTGATCGTGCTCGATTGCCGCGCCTTCGGCGGGCAGGCCGGCGCTTCTGCGCGCATTGAAAACTATCTTGGATTCCCGACCGGTATTTCGGGCATGGCGTTGATGGGGCGCGCCTATACTCAGGCACAGAAGTTCGGCGCGGAAATAGTGATTCCGGAAGAAGCGCATTTGTTGGACGAGCGAGTCATTGAAAACGGAAGAAGCTATGTCCTAAGCGTTGGCGATGACGAGACGCTGCAAAGTCGCGCCGTGGTGTTGGCGAGCGGTGCGCGCTATCGCCGCCTCAATCTGCCAAATCTCGGGCAATTTGAAGGATCGTCCGTGCACTACTGGGCGTCGCCGATCGAGGCGAAGCTTTGCAGCGGTCAGGAAGTGGCGCTGGTTGGCGCGGGCAATTCGGCGGGACAGGCGGCCGTCTATCTAGCGAGCCACGTAAAGAAGGTGTGGCTGTTGGCCCGTCGCGGAAGTCTGGAGGCGACTATGTCCTATTACCTTGTCG
>DATFNQ010000107.1:0-39551 GCA_035266305.1 Methylovirgula sp. | reverse complement strand
GCGGGCGTGGCGGAATTGGTAGACGCGCCGGATTTAGGTTCCGGTGGTGAAAATCGTGGGGGTTCGAGTCCCTCCGCCCGCACCAGAGCTCCGCAAATCGCGCCATGAGCTAAGCAACGAGCGCCGGCTTGCGGCTGGGCGGCTATCTGACAGGTGAACCGAAGGGCGAAGCCGATGCAAGTGACGCAAACTCTCTCCGAGGGACTGAAGCGCGAATATAAGGTCGTGCTTGCAGCCGAGGATCTCGCCTCGCGCGTAGAGGGCCAACTCGCCGAGATCAAGTCCAAGGCGCGCATCAACGGCTTCCGGCCCGGCAAAGTGCCGGTCGCGCATTTGAAGCGGCTCTATGGCCGCTCGATCATGGCGGAGGTGGTGCAGGAGGCGGTCAACGAGGCCAATCGGAAGATCGTCGAGGAGAACAAGCTGAGACTCGCCGGCGCTCCGAAGATCGAGCTGCCGGACGACAAGGCGGAGCTGCAGCAAGCCTTCGAGGCGAAAGCCGATTTCTCCTATGTCGTGGCCGTCGAGGTTCTGCCGAACTTCGAGATCGGCACATTCGACGACATCGAAATCGAGCGGCTTGTCGCCGACATTCCCGAGGAAGATGTGGATGCGGCGATCAACAATATCGCCGAGCGAAACCGGCCCTATGCGCCGAAGGAAGGCGAGGCGATCGCCGAAAAGGGCGACAAGGTCACGATCGATTTCGTCGGCACGATCGACGGCGAGGCTTTCGAAGGCGGCACCGCCACTGACGCCGATCTTGTGCTCGGCGCGGCCTCCTTCATTCCCGGTTTCGAGGATCAGATCGAAGGCATGAAGCTCAATGAAACGCGAACGATTTCGGTGACCTTTCCGGAGATTTATGCGGAAGCGAAGCTTGCCGGAAAGCCGGCTGAGTTCGCGGTCACCGTAAAGGGGATCGCGGCACCCGGAGAATTGGCCATCGACGACGCCTTTGCCAAGAGCTTGGGGTTCGAAGATCTCGCCAAGGCGCGCGGGGCGGCGCGTGCCGCCTTCGAGCGCGATCAGGCGGCGATTTCGCGACGCAAGTGGAAGCGCGAGCTTCTCGATGCGCTTGATAGGAAATACACATTCGATCTGCCGGAACAGCTGGTCGAGCGGGAATTTGAGACCATTTGGCGCCAGGCCGACGCCGAACGCAAAGCCACTGGCCGCAGCTTTGCCGACGACGCAACGACGGAAGAGGCGGAGCGCGCCGAATACCGCGCCATCGCCGAGCGGCGGGTGCGGCTCGGCCTCGCTCTGGCCGAGATCGGCGATCGCGCCGGCCTCAAGGTTTCGGAGGAGGAGGTTACCCAGGCCCTCTACGAGAAGGCGCGGAACTTTCCTGGCCGAGAGAGACAATTCGTCGAGTATTATCGGAAGAATGCCGACCTCATGAACGAAATTCGCGGCCCGGTCTTCGAGGAGAAGGTCATCGATCACGTCCTGGCCCAGGCCAAGGTGACCGATCGGCATGTCGGCAAGCAGGAATTGCGGCAAGCGGTCGAAGCCGCGGAAATGGACCCAGAAGAACAAGGGGAAGCCGCTGGTGCGGCCGCGCCGCCCGCATAGGAGCTGCGCGCGCTGCGCACGCGTTCCGGCCGGACGGCGAGGCCGCCGCCCCGTTGCGAAAGCGGCGGAAGCTATTATCTTGGGCCTAGAGCCGGACGGCTCCCCACCGCCGATTCGATTCGGCCCGTAACCCGAGAAAGAACATGCGCGATCCGCTCGAAATTCACGCCAATTACCTGATCCCGCAAGTCATCGAGAACACCAGCCGGGGCGAGCGCGGATTCGACATCTACTCGCGGCTTCTGCGGGAGCGGATCGTTTTCCTGACGGGGCCGGTCGACGACCACGTGGCCTCGGTCGTCGTGGCGCAGCTGCTGTTTCTGGAGGCGGAAAATCCGAAGAAAGAGATCTCGCTCTATATAAATTCGCCCGGCGGGGTCGTGACCGCGGGGCTTGCCATCTACGACACGATGCAGTTCATCCGCCCGAAAGTATCGACGCTCTGCATCGGCCAGGCGGCCTCGATGGGCTCGCTGCTGCTTGCCGCCGGGGAAGCGGGCACGCGCTACGCGCTGCCCAACGCGCGGATCATGGTGCATCAGCCCTCCGGCGGCTTCCAAGGCCAAGCTTCGGATATCGTGCGCCACGCCGAAGACATCATGAAGGTGAAGCGCCGGCTCAACGAGATCTATGTGCGGCACACGGGCCGGGACTATGATTCGATCGAGAACACGCTTGACCGCGACCATTTCATGTCGGCGGAGGAGGCCCGGACCTTCGGCATCATCGATCAAGTGCTCGAAAAGCGCCCCGACGAGCCGGCGGCGGGCAAAGCCGCTGCCTGAGAGCTCCGGCCAACCTTGAGGTTCGCGGTAGTGAGTTTGTCCGGCCAGCAGCAGGTGCGGGGGCGGGACTCCCACCTTGGCACATCGATTGCTGGTTATGCCGGAAGCTGGCCACTTAACCGATTGGACGCAATTTTCAGTCATTATGACGCCGGACTGTTGCGCCTATGTGACGCATAAACCCTCGTGGACAGGGGAATCCGGCTGTAGGGCTTGATCCCGGCCTCCCGGCATGTTGCATTTGCGTTAACAACAAATGCCAATTCTGGGAGTTCGCGAGCAGGAATGAACGGCAGATCCGAAGCGGGACCGCCGTGAATGGCGGGGGCTCGGTTCGAGTTCTCGCCTCGGGTAGTTGACGCAGCCCGGTTCGGTTGCGGCCATACGGAGATAAGCCATGACCAAGGTCGGCGGCAGCGACTCGAAAAACACGCTCTATTGCTCGTTCTGCGGCAAGAGCCAACACGAGGTCCGCAAGCTGATCGCCGGCCCGACCGTGTTCATCTGCGACGAATGCGTCGAACTCTGCATGGACATCATCCGCGAGGAGAATAAGTCCTCGCTGGTCAAGAGCCGCGACGGCATTCCGACGCCGCGCGAGATCTGCAAGGTTCTCGACGACTACGTCATCGGACAGGCGCAGGCCAAGCGGGTCCTGTCGGTCGCCGTTCACAACCACTACAAGCGGCTCAATCATTCGACCAAGCACAACGACGTCGAACTGGCGAAGTCGAACATCCTGCTGATCGGGCCGACCGGCTCCGGCAAGACTTTGCTGGCGCAGACGCTGGCCCGCATCCTCGACGTGCCCTTCACCATGGCCGACGCGACGACCTTGACCGAGGCCGGCTACGTCGGCGAGGACGTCGAGAACATCATCCTGAAGCTCCTTCAGGCCTCCGACTACAATGTCGAGCGGGCGCAGCGCGGCATCGTCTATATCGACGAGATCGACAAGATCTCCCGCAAGTCCGACAATCCGTCGATCACGCGCGACGTGTCGGGCGAGGGCGTCCAACAGGCCCTGCTCAAGATCATGGAAGGCACCGTCGCCTCGGTTCCGCCGCAGGGCGGACGCAAGCATCCGCAGCAGGAGTTCCTGCAGGTCGATACGACGAACATTCTGTTCATCTGCGGCGGCGCCTTTGCGGGCCTCGAGAAGATCATATCGACGCGCGGCCGCACGAGCTCGATCGGCTTCGGCGCCACGGTGCAGTCGCCGGACGAGCGACGTACCGGGGAAATCTTGCGCAGGGTCGAGCCCGAAGACCTGCTGAAATTCGGTCTGATCCCCGAGTTCGTCGGCCGGTTGCCGGTCATCGCGACGCTCGAAGATCTTGACGAGGATGCCTTGAAGCGAATCCTCATCGAGCCGAAGAATGCGCTCGTCAAACAATATCAGCGCCTGTTCGAGATGGAGAACACCGAACTCACCTTCCAGGATGAGGCGCTGAACGTCGTCGCCAAGAAGGCGATCGACCGGCGCACCGGGGCGCGCGGCTTGCGCTCCATCATGGAGTCGATCCTGCTCGACACGATGTTCGAGCTGCCGGGCCTCGACGGCGTCGAGCAGGTTGTCATCGGGCCGGACGTGGTCGAGGGCAAGTCCAGGCCGCTCTACATCTACGCCGAGCGCAACGAGAAGAGCGCCACCAGCGCCTGATATCATGCGGTCCGGAGGGATCCGGACCTCGGCTCCTCTGAGGAGTCGCCTGCCATCGAGCGTGCCTTGGTGAGGCTGAGGCGCATCCGGCGATAGCCGGATGCCTCCTCGGCCGCGCGCGCCGCGCTTCCGAGCGCTGTTCCTGCCTCGCTGCTGTTGAGTCTGCGGAGCGGACTGCCGTCTCCTGGCCGAGGCCCGCCGGGGCCAAATCGGGAATTGGTCCGCTGCTTGAATGTGGCGCCGTGGAACGCCATCTTAAGGTGGAAAAAATGCCCCAATGAGGGGCTCAGAGTTATCACTCCGTAAAGCAACCAGTAAGGTTAAGTTGCCGGAAGGACCCCCAAGGCGAGGAGCGTAGAAAACGCGATGCGGGTCGGGCTCTGGTTATGAACGAATGTTCAGATAGGATGAAATGATGACCAGTCAGAAGCGCGAGACGATCTCGCCGGGAACGATCGAAAGCTATCCCGTTCTGCCGTTGCGCGACATTGTCGTTTTTCCGCATATGATCGTGCCGCTTTTCGTCGGCCGCGAGAAGTCGATTCGCGCGCTCGAGGAGGTCATGCGGGCCGACAAGCTCATCCTGCTTGCAACCCAGATCAACGCCGCCGATGACGACCCGAGCCCCGACGCAATCTTCAAGACCGGAACGCTGGCCTCCGTCCTGCAGCTCCTGAAACTTCCGGACGGCACCGTCAAAGTGCTGGTCGAGGGCCAGATTCGCGCCCGCGTCCACGGCTATACCCGGACCGCCGAGTTCTACGAGGCGGAGGCCGAAATCGCCGCCGAGGAGCCCACCGACAAGGTGGAGGTCGAGGCTTTGGCGCGTTCGGTCGTGGCCGAGTTCGAATCCTATGTGAAGCTGAACAAGAAGGTTTCGCCCGAGGTCATCGCGGCGGTCAACCAGATCGACGATTATTCGAAGCTGGCCGATACCGTCGCCTCGCATCTCGCCGTCAAGATTCTCGACAAGCAGTCGGTCCTGGAGACGAGTTCCGTCGCCAAAAGGCTGGAGAAATGCCTTGGGCTGATGGAAAGCGAAATCTCGATCCTGCAGGTCGAGAAACGGATCCGCACGCGGGTCAAGCGGCAGATGGAGAAGACGCAGCGCGAATATTATCTCAACGAGCAGATGAAGGCCATCCAGAAGGAGCTCGGCGACGAGGAGGGCAAGGACGACCTTTCCGAGATCGAAGAGCACATCAAGACGACGCGGCTCTCCAAGGAGGCGCACGACAAGGCCGTCGCCGAATTGAAGAAGCTTCGCCAGATGTCGCCCATGTCGGCGGAAGCAACCGTCGTGCGCAACTACCTCGATTGGCTGCTCGCCATCCCGTGGAACAAGAGAAGCAAGGTCAAGAAGGATCTGGCGGTCGCGCAGCAGGTGCTCGACAGCGAGCATTTCGGCCTCGACAAGGTGAAGGAACGCATCGTCGAATATCTCGCGGTGCAGAGCCGCGCCAACAAGCTTACGGGGCCGATTCTCTGCCTCGTCGGGCCGCCTGGCGTCGGCAAGACCTCGCTCGGCAAGTCGATCGCCAAGGCCACGGGGCGCGAATTCGTCCGCATGTCGCTCGGCGGCGTGCGCGACGAAGCGGAGATCCGCGGCCACCGGCGCACCTATATCGGCTCGATGCCCGGCAAGATCATCCAGTCGATGCGCAAAGCCAAGACATCCAATCCGCTCTTCCTGCTCGACGAGATCGACAAGATGGGCATGGATTTCCGCGGTGATCCGTCGTCGGCGCTGCTCGAAGTGCTCGACCCGGAGCAGAACCACGCGTTCAACGACCATTATCTCGAGGTCGATTACGACCTGTCGAACGTGATGTTCGTGACGACGGCGAATACGCTCAACATTCCGCCGCCGTTGATGGACCGCATGGAGATCATCCGCATCGCCGGCTATACGGAAGACGAGAAGATCGAGATCGCCGAGCGCCACTTGATTCCGGCGGCGCTCAAGAAGCACGGCTTGGCACCCGTCGAACTGCAGATCGAGCGCAGCGGTCTCGTAACGATGATCCGCCGTTATACGCGCGAGGCAGGCGTGCGCAACCTCGAGCGCGAGATCTCCAATCTTTCGCGCAAGGCGGTCAAGCAGATCCTCACCGGCAAGACGCTTTCGGTGACCATCGCCGACGAGAACGTCGGCGATTTCCTCGGCGTACCGCGCTATCGCTACGGCGAGGCGGAACTCGAGGATCAGGTCGGCGTCGTGACCGGGCTTGCCTGGACGGAAGTCGGCGGCGAGCTGCTGACGATCGAAGGCGTGATGATGCCCGGCAAGGGCCGCATGACGGTCACCGGCAATCTGCGCGACGTGATGAAGGAGTCGATCTCGGCGGCCGCTTCCTATGTGCGCTCACGCGCGGTGGATTTCGGAATCGAGCCGCCGCTCTTCGATCGGCGCGACATTCACGTGCACGTGCCGGAGGGCGCCACGCCGAAGGACGGGCCTTCGGCCGGGGTGGCGATGGCTGTTGCCATCGTCTCGACCATGACCGGCATCCCGGTCAAGCGCGATATAGCGATGACCGGCGAGATCACGCTGCGCGGCAGGATCCTGCCGATCGGCGGGCTGAAGGAAAAGCTGCTTGCGGCGTTGCGTGGGGGCTTAAAAAAGGTGCTTATCCCGGAGGATAACGCCAAGGATTTGGCGGAAATTCCAGACGGCGTGAAGAACGGACTGGAGATCGTTCCTGTCTCGCGCATGGACGAGGTCTTGAAACACGCCCTCGTGCGCCAGCCGGTGCCGATCGTCTGGGAAGAAGATCACAAGCGGATCGCGCCGCCGCCGCCGGAAGAGGAAGCCCCGGGCATCCTCGCCCATTAAGGCGGCGCGGTGCGTTAAGCGCTCATGGTGTAAAGCTGAACCCGGGCTCACGGCCCGGGTTCAGCATTTTTATGTTGCGCGCCGGAAACACCCGGCGTTTAGCTTCCCGCGCGGCGCCCATTGGTTCGAGGCCGGCGCGATCGGGCGGTTAGCTCAGCTGGTAGAGCATCTCGTTTACACCGAGAGGGTCGGCGGTTCGAGCCCGTCACCGCCCACCATCATAGCCCGAGATAACGGAATTTCGGATAGAGCGCGGCGCCACCCAAGCGCAGCGCAACAGGCGCGTCGCGCCTTCGGCTTTCCTTGCCGCGCCGCGCCGGCTTACAATCGAGCTTCGTTGATTCGCCGCGATTGCTTCGTTCGTGCGACACGCTATCCTGTTGCAACGCGCCGGGCTGCGATCTGATCGGGCGCGATGACGGGACATGACACATGCGCAAGCTTCATCACTGCGGCATTTGGCGGGATCAGCGGAGCGCGCCGGCGATCCTCAAGGTCATTTGCCTCTGCCTTGGATTTCTGTTGGCTCTCGCCGTCGCGCCGCATCAGGCAAGCGCTCAGGAGATGACCTTCCGGCTGGTCTCGGTCGGCGAACAGGCGAAATGCGGCGAGAGCTGTCCCGTGGTGATCGCCGCCGAAGGCGAGATCACCAACGGGACGCCCGGTGCTTTCATCAATTTTGTCGAAAGTAATGTCGGACGCACGAACCTGCACGCGATCGTCTTTCTGGATTCGCCGGGCGGCAAGGTGGTCGCCTCGATGGAGCTGGGCAAAATCATGCGGCGGATCGGGGCGGCGGCGATCGTCGGGCGTGTCGATCCCGAAGCGAGCAATGGCATGAGCGAGTTTCTGGCGGCACGCTGCTTGTCCGCCTGCGTCTATGCGCTCATGGGCGCCAAGAAGCGCGTGATCCCGCCGCAGAGCCTGGTCGGCATCCATCGCATGTTCACCTATGTCGATGCCGCCTATCCCGATGGCTCGGCGGAAGTACGCTTCAAACGCTATGACAACGGCGAGATGGCGGCTGTTCTGTCGCGCTATACTGGAAGCATGGGTGTGAGCCCGGCGCTGATCGCCATGGCGGAACACATTTCGCCGGATCGAATCCACATCATGACCCGCGCCGAAATCGCTCGCTTTCGCTTGGGCTCGTCCAAGTTTTGAGCCCCCGCGCTGGCGCGGGGTTCTTGCTTGACTTGCGAGGCCCCCTACCTTATCGGGCGGATCTCCGCTTAGCCGATCAAGTCCGCGGGGGAGTAGCTCAGCTGGTTAGAGCGCCGGCCTGTCACGCCGGAGGCCGCGGGTTCGAGCCCCGTCTCTCCCGCCAATAAGATCAATCTCTTAGACAATCGTCCGCTTTCTCGGAGTCCCAACAAATCCGGCGATATTTGGGACCGGTAGTGGGCGCTTCCCATAAGCTCCTTGCATCTGAAGAGATGCACGTCGGGACGAGAAGCTCGCATGCCGATCTGCATCACCCGAGTGATTGTCGCGGCAGTTTTCACCATGGCCGCCACTTGGGCGCAAGCAGGTCCCTGCACGGCCGAGATCGACAAGGTCCAGGCGCAGGTTGATGCCGAGATCGATGCGATCGCCGGCAGCGGGCCTAGCGCCGCCGAGACCAGGGCTGCCCGCTTGCACCACCAGCCTACGCCAGCGTCCATCGCCGCCGCCGAGCAGCGGCTGCATGAAAGCGAAGGAACGAGACGCGCGCTCGCGGCACTGGCGCGGGCGCGCAGCGCTGATCGAGCCGGCCGGGCAAGTGCCTGCGAAGAGGCTCTCGCGCAGGCGCGCGCGGCAATCGTTCGTTGAGCGGCATCACTTCACGTCGGCAATGAGTCCGTCGGCGAACCATCGTGCCAGGAAGCCGGCGGCGCGCTCGGCCACCGCGTCGCTCGCGTCGCGAAACGCGAGCAAGCTGCAGATCTCTCCAAATGTCTTGCCGGCGCTCGCCTCCGCCAGCGCAAGCGTTTCGGCGTCATCGAGGACCCTATAAAGGACCCGCTGCTCCGGATCGCGCCACACGAGGACCATCTCTTCCTCCGCGCCGGTGCGAGGCGGGAGCGGCGCATCCTCCGAGGCGGCCTCATAGGCCGCGACCGTCCCGCGCGAGACCGCCAAGAGGGCGAGACTTTCTTGAAAATCGAACCGCAGCTGCGCCCAGTTTTCGGCCGGAACGGCCGCAAGCGCCGTGATTTCGCGTGGTTCGGCGTCACGCGAGTCGAAGGCGTCGGCGAGCGCGCGTTCGAAGGCCGCAAGATCGATCGGTTCTTTCCGATCGCGCCAGGGCTCCGTCGCGCGCATGAACTCCGGCAATCGCCGCGCGTACCAGCGTGCGTTCGGATGATGCGAGAGCGTCGCCTCGATATAGGCTTTGACAAGCGCGCCGAATTCCTCGTCCCCGATCGCATTGCGCAGCACGGGGTAATCTTCGGAGAGAAATCCCGCGAGCCGCAGCCGATAGGCTTGCGAATAGACCGCGAAGCGCGCCGCTGGGTCGAGCCGGCGCGACGGGTTGATCGCCTCGAGGATGGCGCGGTCCTCGCCGATGATGGCGTCTTGAAATTTCGCTTGCAGCTCGGCGAGCTTCACGCCGCCGCTCCGATCTTTGCGGCCGAGACTTCGATCGCGATCCTGCGCGCGTGGTCGAGCTCGGCGAGGAGTTCCGCAAAAGGCGGAAATTTATCATCGCGCTCGATCATCACCGAGACCGGTCCGAACCGCCGCCAAGCCTCAGCGAAGAGCGCCCAGACCTCAGGGCTCACGGGCTCGTCATGCGTGTCGATCTTGTGGGTGCCATGATCGGCATGGCCGGCGAGATGGAACTGGACGATGCGCCGGGCATCGATCGAGTCGATGAACTGGCGCGGCTCGAAATCATGATTGAAGGCGGAGACGAAGATGTTGTTGACGTCGAGCAGCAGCCAGCAATCGGCTCGCTCGGCCAGCGCCTTCACGAAGGTCCATTCGTCCATCTCGGATTCGGCGAAGGTGACATAGCTCGAGACATTTTCGATCGCGATCCGCCGGCCGAGGAAATCCTGAACCTGGCCGATCCGGCGGGCGACATGGTCGAGCGCCTCGGCCGTATAGGGCACGGGCATGAGATCGTGCAGATTGACGCCATGCACCCCCGTCCAGCAGAGATGGTCGGAAACGAAGGCCGGTTGGAACCGGTCGGCCAGGCCCTTCAGGGCGGTCAGATAATCAAAATCGAGCGGCGCCGTCGAAGCGATCGACATCGAAACGCCGTGAAGCACGATCGGGTAATCGGCGCGGATGCGTTCCAGCGTGGCGATCGGGCTGCCCCCGTCCACCATGAAATTTTCGGAAATGACCTCCAACCAGTCGACGGGCGGTTTGGTTTCGAGAATGTCCTGGTAGTAGACCGGGCGCAGCCCGAGGCCGAAACCAAGTGGCGGTGGCTTCTGCATCGGCTGCTCCAATCGCAAGTCGCCTCGAGGCGTGCAGACCTCACGCGACGTTGCGGAGGAAAGAGCGCTCCCGACGAAGATCGTGAAAGCGCTCTGCCATCATAGCGCCGATCGACGAATTTGCATTGTCAAGATTTCGTTGCAGGATTACGCGGCGACCTTGCCGCCCTTCTTGATGCAAGCCGCCTCCGACTTGGTCGGAAGCCAGCCCTGTCCTTTGCAGGAATTCTGCCCCTTGCAGGCGTTGGAGGCGGACTTACACGCGCTCTTGCCCTTGCAGCTGTTGATACCCATGCAATGAACGCTTCCCGCCGCCTTTGCACCCGTGGTCACGGGAACGCTCGTCAAGGCAAGCGCGACCGCGGCGAGCGCGATGCTGCCGCCGGAAACGAAATTCATTTTCATGTTGCTCTCCCTCGTGATGCGGCCGCGAGGCGCGGGCGCTTCAGGCGCGTGGCGCCCGAAACTTCTTCGGCGCCAAGACCGATCATGTTACATGGATCACGCAGCTGTGAGGTGCCACAATTGCCGGCCCGGTCTCGGCTTCCTTCGAGAGGATTCTGAGCCGCCACACGCGTCATATTGGCACATCCAAGCCAGGCTTCCGAATGCTGCAGAGCGGCATTGTTATCGCACCGCAATCGACCGAATAGCCCATGCGTTCAGGGCAAATTTGTATTGAGCCCTGTCTTATTTCTCTTTATTCATGCGGCGATTGCGGGCTCGTCTATGCTGGGACATTGTTCCGCCCATAATGACGAGCCCAGACTATTTGGTGGAGCGGCATGCTCGACCGCGGATTCTCTCCATTGGCCATGGCCAGCGTGAGAAAAGCCGGCGCGAGGTCCGTCGTCCGGATCTGCCCGACAATGAAACAAAGATGCATTTGTCCTTGTTTGGGCAAAGGCGGCAACTGAGACTTTGGGAGACAGATGATGAGCAATAGGCCGCGGAACCCCGGGCGTCACTTTTTGCAGATTCCCGGTCCGACCCCAATACCCGACCGGGTTTTGCGGGCAATCGACATGCCGGTCATCGATCATCGCGGGCCGGAATTCCAGAAGATCTCCCGCCGCGTGCTCGAAAAGGTGAAGGCTCCCTTCAAGACCAAGAACCCGGTCATCATCTTTCCGGCCTCCGGCACGGGCGGCTGGGAAGCGGCGCTGGTCAACTGCCTGACCCCCGGCGACCGCGTGCTCATGTTCGAGACCGGCCAATTCGCCGTCCTCTGGAAGGCCATGGCGACCAATCTGGGGCTGAGGCCGGAGTTCATCGAATCGGACTGGCGCATCGGCGCCGATCCGGCTCAGATCGAAGAGCGGTTGCGGCAGGACAAGGGACAGGAAATCAAGGCCGTCTGCGTCGTTCATAATGAGACCGCGAGCGGCACGACCTCGCCGATCGCCGAGATCCGCCAGGTCATGGACAAGCTCAACCATCCGGCGCTGCTGTTCGTCGACGCCGTCTCCTCGCTCGCCTCGATCGACCTGCGCCATGACGAATGGGGCATCGATGTCACCATCGCCGGCTCGCAGAAGGGTCTGATGTTGCCGGCGGGCCTCGCCTTCAACGCCATCAGCCAGAAGGCTCTGCAAGCCTCGAAAAACTCCGGCTTCAACAAGTCCTACTGGTCGTGGGCCGATATGCTGGCCAATAATGCCAACGGCTTTTTCCCCTATACTCCGGCGACCAATATTATCTATGGCCTCGATGTCGCGCTCGATATGCTCGAAGAAGAAGGATACGAGCGGATCTTCGCCCGCCACAAACGCCATGCCGAGGCGACGCGGCGCGCGGTGGTCGCCTGGGGCCTTGAGGTCCTCTGCAAGGACCCGAAATATTATTCGCCGGTCGTGACCTCGATTCTTCTGCCGCCCGGATATGACGCGGATGCGTTCCGCGCGGTCGTGCGCGAGAATTTCAACATGTCGCTCGGCACCGGTCTCGGCCGGGTCGCGGGCAAGGTCTTCCGCATCGGCCACCTCGCCGACACCAACGATCTGACGATCTTAGGTGCCCTCACCGGCGTCGAAATGGGTCTCGAACTGGCCGGAATTCCGCACAAGAAGGCGGGCGTGCAGGCGGCCATGGCCTATCTTGCGGGCGAAGCCAAAAACGCGACCCAGAAACTCGCCGCCGCCGAATAGAGGAGGGCGGTGCGTTTCTTGCGCCGCCTTCTCCGCGCCAGGCCGTCGCATCGATTCGGCCGATCCATGGTTGAACGAAGAGCGCTGCCATGGACCACGCGGAGGATCAAAGCGAGGTCTTCGCCTTTCTCGCGGACCCGGCGACGCATGGGCTAGACGGAACGGTCACGCGTATTGACACGCACGGGGCCGTCGTCTTTCTCGCCGGCCGCGACGTCTACAAGGTGAAGCGCGCGGTCTATTTTCCGTTCATGGATTTTTCGACGCTGGAAAAGCGCCGCGCCGCCTGCGAAAACGAGATCGCGGTCAACCGTGACAACGCGCCGGATCTCTATCTCGGCACTGTGCCGATCCGACGCGGGACGCGCGGATTGCAGCTCGGTGGAGCGGCGGGCCCAATCGTCGAATGGACGGTTCATCTGCGCCGGTTCGACGAAACGAAGACACTCGATCGGCTTGCCGACAAGGGGGAGCTCGATCTCGGCATCGTCGCGCGCCTCGCCGAAATCATCGTCGCCGCGCATGAGCATGCGCCGCGCCGCAATCACGGCGCGACGCAGGTGTTTCTCCGCCGGCTCGAAGATACGATCGACGGTCTCGCCGCGGCGCAGGACGTGTTCGCGCCTGCCGCCGTCGCGGCGCTCAGCGCGCGCTTTATGGCGGCTTACGCAGCCAACGAGCCGCTGCTTAAGGCGCGGGAAGGGCAGGGGAAGGTGCGCCGCTGCCATGGCGATGTGCATCTACGCAACATCGTCCTCGAAGACGGCCGGCCGGTTCTCTTCGATGCCATCGAATTCGATGATTCGATGGCGACCGTCGATATCATGTACGATCTTGCCTTCGTGTTGATGGACCTCTGGCAGAGAGATCTGCACGCCCACAGCAATCTTCTGTTCAACCGTTATCTGTGGGGCTGCGCGGAGATCGAGCAGGAGCTCGAGTCCTTGGCGGCGCTGCCGCTCTTTCTTGCGCTACGGGCTGCGATCCGCGCCCGCGTGACGGCGGCTTTGGGCAAGCTTGAACCTGTCGCGCGGGAGGCGCGCAGCCGCGAGGCGCGCCGATTTTTCGCCGCGGCAGCGGATTTTCTCGCGCCGCAGGCGCCGCGGCTCATCGCGATCGGCGGATTTTCCGGCAGCGGCAAGAGCACGCTCGCGCAAGAGCTTGCGCCGAGAATCGGCCGGGCGCCCGGCGCCGTACATTTGCGCAGCGACATCGAGCGCAAGAGGCTATTCAGCCTTGGTGAATATGAACGGCTGCCGGAGGAAGCCTATCAGCCGGAGATCTCGGACAAGGTCTATCAGAGGCTGCGCGATCTCACCGGGATCGCGCTACGCGCCGGCCAAAGCGTGATCGTCGACGCGGTTCACGCCAAGGCCGAAGAACGCGACGCGCTTGCCGCAATCGCGGCGCGCGCGAACGCGCAGTTCACCGGGCTTTGGCTTGAGGCGCCGATCGAAACGCTCGCGTCGCGCGTCGAGGCGCGTAGGGACGATGCATCCGATGCGACAGCGGCAGTCGTGCGGGAGCAAACTTCGTGGGAACTTGGTCGCCTCGACTGGGCGCGGCTCGATGCCGGCCGGCCGATTTCGGAATTGAGGCAGGAGGCGCTGAAAGGTATCGGCTGATTCCTTCTCCCGCAAACGGGAGAAGGATTCCTATTCTTGCGGCGGGATCAGCACCGCGGCGCCTTGCAGCCGCCCTTCGCGCAAATCAGCGAGCGCTTCGTTGGCGCGCTGCAGCGGATAGGGAACCGTATGCGTCACGATGTCGGATTTTGCGGCGAGGCTCAGGAACTCCAGCCCGTCCCGGCGGGTAAGATTGGCGACCGAAACGAGCCGGCGTTCCTCCCAGAGGAGACTGTAGGGAAAGCTCGGGATATCGCTCATGTGAATGCCGGCGCAGACGACGGTGCCGCCCTTCTTCACCGCCGCGAGCGCAAGCGGCACGAGGGGTCCGACCGGCGCATAGATGATCGCCGCATCGAGCGGCTCGGGCGGCTTTTCGTCCGATCCGCCGGCCCAAACCGCGCCGAGACTGCGGGCGAAATCCTGTGCGGCGTGATCGCCCGGCCGCGTGAAGGCGAAGACCTTGCGGCCGCGCTGCTGCGCCACCTGGGCGATGATATGGGCCGCGGCGCCGAAGCCGTAGAGACCGAGGTTGGTGCCTTCGCCAGCCCTGACGAAGGAGCGCCAGCCGATGAGACCGGCGCAGAGCAAAGGCGCGAGGTCCTGAGCGCGGCCGGCCTCGCCGAGCGGGAACGTGTAGCGCGCATCGGCGACGGTGTGTGTCGCAAACCCGCCGTTGCGCGTATAGCCGGTGAACAGGGGCTCATCGCAAAGGTTCTCCCGGCCGGCCATGCAATAGGGGCAATGACCGCAGGTATGGCCGAGCCAGGGAATGCCGACCCGCATGCCGAGCGTGAGGCCCGCCACACCGGGGCCGATTGCGTCGATCCGGCCGACGATCTCGTGGCCGGGGATGATCGGCAGTTTCGGATCGGGCAGTTCGCCGTCGACGACATGCAGATCGGTGCGGCAGACGCCGCAGGCGGCGACCTTGACCCGGATCTCGCCGGCGCTCGGTTGCGGGTCCGGCAGGTCCTCGAGAACGAGCGGCGTGCCGATCTTATTCAAAACCATCGCACGCATAAGAGCCTCGCTGACGCCTCGCTTCGCATGCCGATAATGCGACACGACAATGACATATCGTGCGGCGGTCACGCTTCGCAAAAGCCGGCGACGATAGGTTAAATTTTTCGGGGCCGAGTTTGCCTAAAAAATAGCGGTGAACATCACGCATGAATCCTTATTCATGCCGAATTGAAGCCGCACGATCATAGAATTGCAACGCCGTGGGAGAGCGGACGCCTGAGAGCGCTCCCAGGCTTAGGCCTGTCTGCCGGGCGCCGTGACCGATGGCGAGGCTCAAGGCCGTAATATCGCCTTTGCGAGCGCTGCGCTTCGACGAGCCGCAATATCAATTCGAGCCTGATGGCTCGATGTGGAGGATATCAACATGGATACGTCAGCGATCGGCCCTGAGGCCATAAATATGCAAGACAGACTCTTAAAGGCTGCGGCGCCTTTCCAGAGCGCCTGGCAACACGCTTTTTTCGAGCTTCCCCTCGCGATCGTTTCCGAGACCTTGCGGTTCGCCGCGCGGCGACTTCAGGCACAGGCCGATTTCATCGCCGGTCTGGAGACGTGCCAGACGGTACCCGAAGTCATTGATGCGCAATCGCGTTTCGTGCGCACGGCGGTCGGCGACTATGGCACGGAAACGAGCAGGATCATCGACGACGTGCGCAAGACTGTCGCCAAAGCCGCCTGATCTTTGAATCAGCGCAAGGGCCGTGCCGGCGTGCAGCCGGGCGGTCATCATTCGGTCGATCAGTGGTGCGCCTGAAAGATCTGTGTGAGCGTGATCAGGATTTCGGCGAGGATCAGGATCACGATCATCGCTTCGAGCCTTGTGGAGCGATCGACGTCCAAAATATCGGTCAGCGTCTGGCCCGTTTCGACAATGACGCCGAGCTTCTGGGTGAGGGCGCGGGCGCGTTCACGCAATTCATATTCGTCCTCGAGCCGGGCGTAGAGGCGTTCGAGGTTTGGATGATCCCACAGGACGTCCGGCTTCTCCTCGACCGCCACGCGGCCCGATATCCTGTGCTGGGCGAGAAGCGCCTGGCCGATGAGCCGCAACATTTTGCGCCGGTTCCACGGCGCGCGTCCGGTTCGTGCCAGCTCGCCCGCGAATGGCTCGATGACGTCGAAGACGCCGCTCAGCGCGCCTTCGTCGCGGGCGAGCGAGACGGTTTTCGCCAAGACATCCGCGACGACGAGAAACCGCGCGGCGGAAAGGTCCGGCATTTGAATGGGACCACCGGGCGGGACCCTGTCCTCGTATCCCGGAAGGATTTCGAGCACCGCCGTTTCGTCATTCTTGCGGTCCCGCTTGCCGGCGATCCTGCCCGCGATCTGCTCTAGAAAGTTTTCCTCTTCGACGGGGGTCAAGCCGATGAATACGGCCACGCCGAAACGATAGAGCGCGACGAACTTGGCCGGTCCGAGCCTGAGCGCAAGGGGCGCGGTCGCGATCATATCGTCGCGCTCAAGCCCGGCCGCATCAATCCTGTCGCCGACAAGCAGCGCCCGCGCGACAATTCTTTCGGCCGGTTTCCCATCCAGGGCTGCAGTCGCCAAGTCGCTAGGCATGCTTTCGCTTTGCGTTGCTCTTCAAAGTTTCCTGCTCGAGACAGCCGCCGGCCGTCAACAATAGGCCGATACGGCCAGGCCGGCTTGAAATAGATCAAAGACAAAGAGTTTCACTTCATCCAACTGCTACTTCGTCGCTCTTGATCCATCCGCCCTCAAACGAGATCTGTTCCAGGTGAGCGAGATGCGTTGGCGGCGCCAGTTCCGCGGCATTCTCTGCAACTACATATCTGTGGTGCAAGCGAGGACATTGAAATGGCCGAATCCAAAGATGTCGATCCGGATATCCCGGGCCCCGAGATCAATCCCGACAAGGTGTGCTTCGTCATAGCCAAGGCACGGGAGCTCGAGGCCGAGGACGAAGGCGTCGAGCCGGACGATTCCAATCCGACCGATGATGAGTTTCTCAGCATCCTCACCGAAAGCGCCTATGGACCGACCCGGCGAGAACTTGTGGCCTTCATCAACGCCATGGACGATGACGAGAAGGCCGAGCTTGTCGCGCTCACCTGGACGGGCCGCGGGGATTATAGCGCGCGAGAATGGCGGGTTGCCGTCGCCGAGGCGCGCGCGCGACGTGAAGTCGAAACCTCAGTCTATTTGCTGGGGATCCCCTTGCTGTCCGATTATCTGGAGGACGGCCTGGCCGAGTTCGATTTGTCCTGCAATGACTTCAACGCCCGCGAGATCGGCTGAAAAACTGTCACTTGAGCAGCGGAGCGATAAACGCCAAGCGGGCCACGCCCTCTTGATCCAGATCATGAACATTAACTTTGATCCGCTCTGGATCACAAAGCAAAGCCGCGGCTTGCGCCGCCAAAGCAGCAACCTAAATCAAAGGTGCGTCCATTGCTGATCGCTTGATCGACATCAATGTGGCGCATGAGCGCCGGTGCTTTAAGGCGAAGCTGGCGCTCAGATCGTCCCCGGAAAAGCAAACACTTTCCGTCAGGGACGGGCTCCAAAGCGTCGGAGTCGCGACGTCATGCAATTTGGAGGTGGATCATGAATATCAAGTCTCTCATCCCGGTCGGACGTGACCGGTCGAACGTGCCTGCAGCCCTCGTACCTTTCGCGTCGCTCCAGCGGGAGGTCGATCGGCTGTTCGATGATTTCGGCCGCAACTTTTTTGAGTTCGGCCTCAACTTTCCGAACCTGCCGAGCGTGGGATCGACCGAGATCGTTCCGCGCATGAACGTGAGCGAGACGGGCAAGGCGATCGAGATTACCGCCGAGCTTCCCGGCCTCGAGGAAAAAGACGTGGAGATCAACTTCGCCGACGATGTGCTCACGATCCGCGGCGAGCGGAAGTCGGAGAAGGAAGAGAAGGACAAGAATTACCGCGTCTTCGAACGCAGCTACGGCGCGTTCGTCCGCTCGGTCGCGCTGCCCTCCGGAACCGATCCCAACAAGATCAAGGCCAATATCGACAAGGGCATCTTGAAGGTCACGGTCGAGAAGCCCGAGGCCAAGGTCGCCAAAAAGATCGAAGTCAAGGCGGCTGCGTGAC
Source organism: Methylovirgula sp. (assembly GCA_035266305.1). Lineage (GTDB taxonomy): Bacteria > Pseudomonadota > Alphaproteobacteria > Rhizobiales > Beijerinckiaceae > Methylovirgula. The sequence goes on along the minus strand of DATFNQ010000107.1, from coordinate 21,384 downwards.
ACAATCGGGGATGCGCGCTGCCGCGCCTTTGGCGCGGCGGCGCGCACTCTACTCCTTCGGCGGGCGGACATGAAAATAGGTCATAGCGATTGGATCGTCGTCTGCGATGGGCGCAAGGCCATCTTGCTGGAGAACGAAGGTGACGAGATGCTCGCGAAGCTCGCAACCCGCGAGGTCCACGAACAGAAGGAAGAACCGACTCGGAATCTCGGCACGGACAAGCCGGGACGTTTCGCGGAGATGGCGACCGGCGTGCGCAGCGCGACGGAGCCCACCGATTTCCACGACCAGGAGGAGACGGCCTTTCTTGGCCGCCTTTCGGCGCGGTTGGACGCTTTGGTGAAGTCCGGAGAGGCGCATCATGTCGTGATCGTTGCGCCGCCGCGGGCGCTCGGCGCGCTCCGAAAGTCCTATTCTTCGGCATTGCGGCACGCGATTCGTGCCGAAATCGATCATGATCTCGTCCATTTGCCCGTCGCGGAGATCGAAGCCAGGCTGAGCAAGGTCTGAGGTCTGCCCGCTTATCGCCGGTATCTGCACAACTTCTTGTGATTTCATCATTCTTCACCATATATCGGGCTCAGACGGACCGGACCCGCTGGACACAGCTCCAAAGTCAGAGCGGGCGCAGCGCCAGGTCGCAGGCGGCTTGCTGCGTCTTGCGCCGGAAGTTGCACTGCGGTAGGGATCGGCCCGGCTGGAAATCCGCTTTTCCGGCTTTCGGCGCATCCGTTCTGCCGGTCCAGCCTCAGGCGCGTTCATGCCCGATCTGCTCAGCCAATATCTGCCGCTCGCCGTGTTCATGGCGGTTGCCGCGGTGATCTCCGGGGCGCTGACGCTTGCGTCGTTTCTGGTCGCCTTCAAGGCGCCGGACGCGGAAAAGCTCTCCGCCTATGAATGCGGCTTCAACGCCTTCGACGATGCGCGGATGCGCTTTGACGTGCGTTACTATCTCGTCTCGCTTCTCTTCATCATTTTCGATCTCGAAGTCGCGTTGCTGTTTCCTTGGGCCATAACCTTCAGGCAGGCCGGCACCGCGGGTTTTTGGGCGGTGATGGTTTTCCTGGCCGTCTTGACGGTCGGCTTCGTGTACGAGTGGAAGAAAGGGGCTTTGGAATGGGAGTGAACGCACCACTCGAATCCCCCGTCCTCGTCCATCCGGCCTCCGGTCGGCCGGTACGGTCGAATGACCCGACATTCCTGACGATCCGAGACGAACTCGCCGACAAGGGCATGCTGGTGACGACCGCCGATGCGCTCATCATCTGGGCACGCACCGGCTCGCTGATGTGGATGACATTCGGGCTTGCCTGCTGCGCCGTTGAAATGATGCAGGCCTCGATGCCGCGCTACGATCTCGAGCGGTTCGGCTTCGCGCCGCGCGGCTCGCCCCGCCAATCCGACGTCATGATCGTGGCCGGCACGCTCACCAACAAGATGGCGCCCGCCCTGCGCAAGGTCTACGACCAGATGCCGGAGCCTCGTTACGTCATCTCGATGGGCTCCTGCGCCAATGGCGGAGGCTATTACCATTATTCCTATTCGGTGGTGCGCGGCTGCGACCGAATCGTTCCGGTCGACATTTACGTGCCGGGCTGTCCACCTTCGGCGGAGGCGCTCGTCTATGGAGTCCTTCTCCTGCAGAAGAAGATCCGCCGCACCGGCACGATCGAGCGCTAGATCGAAGAGGAATTATGGACGGCGCGCTTCAGGATCTCGGCAATGCGATCGCGGCGGCACTGCCCGGCGCCATTCGCGCAAGCACGGTCTCGTTCGGCGAGCTGACGCTCGATGTCGAGCCGGGCCGCCTCATCGAGACGGTGCGCTATCTGCGCGACGATCAAAGCTGTGCTTTCGTCTGTTTTACCGATCTCACCGCCGTCGATTATCCGACGCGCACGCCTCGATTCGATGTGGTCACTCATCTCCTTTCGCCGCATCACAATCGCCGCATCCGCGTCAAAGTTGCGGCCGACGAGGACGAGCCGGTCCATTCGCTGACGAGTCTCTATCCGGCCGCCAATTGGTACGAGCGGGAGGCCTATGATCTGTTCGGCATCGTTTTCTCCGGCCATCCCGATCTGCGCCGCATCCTGACAGATTACGGATTCGAGGGTCATCCGTTGCGCAAGGACTTCCCGATGACGGGCTATGTCGAGGTCCGCTACGACGACGCGCAGAAGCGCGTCGTCAATGAACCGGTGCGGCTTCGGCAGGAATTTCGCACGTTCGATTTCCTCTCGCCCTGGGAGGGCCCGGTCGACTATGTCCTCCCCGGCGACGAGAAGGCGAGCAAGGATGAAGGCAAAGGGTAGGCCGCCAGCGATGCGCTGCCGTGGACGTCAATGACAGATCAGAACATCCGCAATTTCAGCATCAACTTCGGACCGCAGCATCCGGCGGCGCACGGGGTTCTGCGCCTGGTTCTGGAACTCGATGGCGAGGTCGTCGAGCGCGTCGATCCGCATATCGGTCTTCTCCACCGCGGCACCGAGAAGCTGATGGAGGCGCGCACCTATCTGCAAAACGTGCCCTATTTCGATCGGCTCGACTATGTCGCGCCGATGAACCAGGAACATGCCTTCTGCCTCGCCATCGAAAAATTGCTCGGCCTCGAAGTGCCGCGCCGCGGCCAATTGCTTCGCGTGCTCTTTTGCGAGATCGGCCGCAACCTCTCGCATCTCCTGAACGTCACGACGCAGGCCCTGGATGTCGGCGCGCTGACGCCGCCGCTCTGGGGCTTCGAAGAGCGCGAGAAGCTCATGGTCTTCTATGAGCGCGCCTCCGGCTCGCGCATGCATGCCGCCTATTTCCGCCCCGGCGGCGTCCACCAGGATTGCCCGGAGAAGATCATCGAGGATATCGGCGCCTGGTGCGACCCCTTCCTCAAGGTCTGTGACGATCTTCAGGAGCTGTTCATCGAGAACCGGATCTTCAAGCAGCGCAACGTCGATATCGGCGTCGTGAGCCTCGAGGATTGCTGGGCTCACGGCTTTTCCGGCGTGATGGTGCGCGGCTCCGGCGCGGCCTGGGACCTGCGCAAGGCGCAACCCTACGAATGCTACGAGGAAATGGAATTCGACATTCCGGTCGGCAAGCATGGCGACAATTACGACCGGCAAGTGATCCGCATGGAGGAAATGCGGCAAGCGGCGAAGATCATGCAGCAATGCGTCGAGAAGCTCTTCGCGGCGGACGGGCAGGGGCCGGTCAGTGCCGGGAAGGGCAAGGTCGTGCCCCCCTCGCGGCCCGAGATGAAGCGCTCGATGGAAGCGCTCATCCATCATTTCAAGCTCTACACCGAAGGCTTCCATGTGCCGGCGGGCGAAGTCTATTGCGCGGTCGAAGCCCCGAAGGGGGAGTTCGGCGTCTATCTCGTCTCCGACGGCACCAACAGGCCTTATCGGTGCAAGATCAGGGCGCCCGGCTTTGCGCACCTCCAGGCCATGGATTTCCTTTGCCGCAAGCACATGCTCGCCGATGTCAGCGCGATCCTCGGCTCGATCGATATTGTCTTTGGAGAGGTGGACCGATGAGCGTGCGCCGCAGACCTGCCCCCTCTCCCCGTGCCCAGCACGGGGAGAGGGTTGGGGTGAGGGGCATGGGGAGTTCGCGAGAGCCGGGCCATTTGCCCCGGCCCCTCGCCCTAGCCCTCTCCCCGCTCGCGGGGAAAGGGGACATTCTCGCTTGCGCGTTCCTTTCGGAGTACCGCTGAATGTCTGTCCGCCGTCTCGCCGATGAGCAGCCCGAGAGCTTCGCGTTCACGCCGGAGAACGAGGCGCGCTGCGCCAAGGAGATCGCCAAATATCCGGCGGGGCGCCAAGCCTCGGCGGTGCTCGCGATGCTGTGGCTCGCGCAGCAACAGAACGGCCGTTGGCTGCCGAAGCCGGCGATCGAGAAAGTCGCGGCGATCCTCGGCCTGCCGCCCATCCGCGTGCTCGAAATCGCGACATTCTACACGATGTTCAATCTCGCGCCGGTGGGCAAACATTTCATCCAGTTCTGCGGCACGACGCCCTGCGTGCTCAGCGGCGCCGATGCGATCAAGGCGGTGCTCCTGCGCCGCATCGGGCCGCCCGGGCAGGTTACGGCCGATGGCCACTTTTCTTGGACCGAGGTCGAGTGTCTCGGCGCCTGCTGCAACGCGCCGATGGTCCAGATTAACGATGACTATTACGAGGATCTGACGGCTGAGAATTTCGACGCTCTGCTCGACAACCTCGCGGCGGGACGGCCGGTCAAAGCGGGTTCGCAGATTGGCCGCGTCACCTCCGAGCCGGTCGGCGGCTTGACCTCGCTTAGGAGCCTCTATGGACCAGACGGGCTCAGTGGTCCGCAGACCTATCGCGGTGCGCCGAGCGGAAGCAATGAAGCCGCTGCAGAGCGCGCCTTCGCGCTGCAAGACGAGCCGCCGGGCGAGCCGGCGGCCGAGCGCATCAAGCAGGAGCACAGACATTCGACCGGCCAGCCATCCGATTCGATCATCGGTACCGGAACGCGGCGCACCGATGTCGGCGTCTCAAACCCCGGCAGGGACGCAAGCAAAAAGGCCGGAGCAAAGGCGCAGCCCTCCGATCTCCACGGCGGCGAACCTTCCGTTCCGCCCGGCATAGAGCCTAGCTCGGACAAGGATTGAGGTTTGCGGCAATGCTCGAAGACAAGGACCGCATCTTCTTAAATCTTTACGGCTTCGGCGACTGGCGCTTGAAGGGAGCGCGGGCGCGCGGTGCCTGGGACAATACAAAAGCGCTGATCGACAAGGGCAAGGACTGGATCATCAACGAAATGAAGGCGTCCGGCCTGCGCGGCCGCGGCGGCGCCGGTTTCCCCACCGGCCTGAAGTGGTCCTTCATGCCGAAGCCCGATCCGGCGCGGCCCTCCTATCTCGTCGTCAACGCCGACGAATCGGAGCCCGGCACCTGCAAGGACCGGGAGATCATGCGCAATGATCCGCATCTCCTGATCGAAGGCAGCCTCCTCGCCTCTTTCGCCATGCAGGCGCATGCCTGCTACATCTATATCCGCGGCGAATATGTTCTCGAAGGGCAGCGGCTGCAGGCGGCGATCGACGAGGCCTATGAGGCCAAGCTCATCGGAGCGGACAATGTCCACGGCTGGCCGTTCGACATTTACCTGCATCGCGGCGCCGGCGCCTATATCTGCGGCGAGGAGACGGCGCTCCTCGAATCGCTCGAGGGCAAGAAGGGCATGCCGCGGCTGAAGCCGCCGTTCCCGGCCAGTATGGGCCTTTATGGCTCTCCGACCACGGTGAACAACGTCGAATCGATCGCGGTCGCGCCGGCGATCCTGCGCCGCGGCGCCGCCTGGTTTGCCAGCTTCGGCGCGCAGAACAACAGCGGCACCAAGATCTTTTGCATGTCCGGCCACGTCGAGCGGCCATGCAATGTGGAAGAGGCCATGTCGATCCCCTTCCGCGAGCTGATCGACACGCATTGCGGCGGTGTTCGCGGCGGATGGGACAATCTGCTCGCCGTGATCCCCGGCGGCTCGTCGGTGCCCTGCGTGCCGGCGCATGAGATCATCGACGCGGCGATGGATTTCGACACGTTGCGCGATCTGAAGTCCGGGCTCGGCACGGCGGCGGTGATCGTCATGGACAAATCGACCGACATCGTCCGGGCGATCACCCGCATCAGCTATTTCTACAAGCATGAGAGCTGCGGCCAGTGCACGCCCTGCCGTGAGGGGACAGGCTGGATGTGGCGCGTTTTGACCCGCATGTCCGAGGGCCGCGCGCAGAAGCGCGAGATCGACATGCTGCTCGAAGTCACGACCGAGATCGAAGGCCACACGATCTGCGCGCTCGGCGATGCGGCGGCATGGCCTGTGCAAGGCTTGATCCGGCATTTCCGTCACGAGATCGAAGAGCGCATCGACCAATATGCGGCGAACCCGCATTCGGAGCCGGCGGCCGGCTTCGGCATAGCGGCGGAGTAGGGCAATGGCAGACGCCAAACCGATGACCAAGCTCCTCGTCGACGACGTCGCGATCGAGGTCCCGCCGGAGTACACGCTGCTGCAGGCCTGCGAAGCGGCGGGGGCCGAGATCCCGCGCTTCTGTTACCACGAGCGCCTGTCGATCGCCGGCAATTGCCGTATGTGTCTCGTCGAGGTGAAGGGCGGCCCGCCGAAGCCGGTCGCTTCCTGCGCCATGGCGGTGCGCGACCTGCGTCCCGGGCCGAAAGGCGAGCCTCCCGTCGTGCTCACCAAATCGCCGATGGTGAAGAAGGCGCGCCAGGGCGTGATGGAATTCCTTCTGATCAACCATCCGCTCGATTGCCCGATCTGCGATCAAGGCGGGGAATGCGATCTTCAGGACCAGGCGCTCGCCTTCGGCTTCTCCGGCTCGCGCTACGCCGAGAACAAACGTGCTGTCGAGGACAAATATATCGGCCCGCTGGTCGCTACCTCGATGAACCGCTGCATTCACTGCACGCGCTGCGTGCGCTTTACCGCGGAAGTCGCCGGCACCGGCGACATGGGTGCGATCGGCCGCGGCGAGGACATGGAGATCACCACCTATCTCGAGACCGCCATGGGCTCGGAGCTTCAGGGCAATGTCGCCGATCTCTGTCCGGTCGGCGCGCTCCTGCCCAAGCCCTATTCCTTCAAGGCGCGCTCCTGGGAGCTCGCCAAGACGGATTCGATCGACGTCATGGATGCGCTCGGATCCGCGATCCGTATCGACAGCCGCGGCCGCGAGGTGATGCGCATCCTGCCGCGCATCAATGACGCGGTGAACGAGGAATGGATCTCGGACAAAACGCGGCAGATCGTCGATGGCTTGAAAACGCGGCGCCTTGATCAGCCCTATCTGCGCGAGGGCGGCAGGCTCCGGCCCGCAAGCTGGCAGGAAGCTTTCGCCGCCATCGCCGCCAAAGTTAAATCTGCGCAGCGGATCGGCGCGATCGCCGGCGATCTCTGCGCGGTCGAGGAGATGTTCGCGCTGAAGCTTTTGATTGAGAGCCTCGGCAGCACCTCGCTCGATTGCCGGCAGGACGGCAGCAAACTCGATCCTAAGTTCGGCCGCGCCAGCTATATTTTCAATCCGACCGTCGCCGGCATCGAAGAGGCCGATGCGATCATGATCATCGGCTCCAATCCGCGCAGGGAGGCGCCGGTTCTCAATGCCCGCATCCGCAAGCGCTGGCTCAAAGGCAATCTGCTCCTCGGCGTCATCGGCGAGAAGGCCGATCTGACCTATGAGTACAATTATCTTGGCGCCGGTCCGGAGACGCTGGCGCGTTTCGTCGACCATCCGGCCGTCGAGAAACAACGGCCGATGCTGCTCATCGGGCAGGGCGCCGTCGCTCGCCCTGATGGGCTGGCCATCCTTGCTCAGGCCGCGAAAGCCGCCCTGTCGCTCGGCTGTGTCAAGCCGGGCTGGCTTGGCTTTGCGGTGTTGCATACAGCCGCTGCCCGCGCAGCGGGCCTCGATCTCGGCTTCGTGCCGGGCGAAGGCGGCCTCGATGCCGCCGGCATGGCGAAAGAGGGCGGCCTCGACGTGCTCTTCAATCTCGGTGCCGACGAGATCGACATCGCGCCTGGCGCCTTCGTGATCTATCAGGGCACGCATGGCGATCGCGGCGCCCGGCGCGCCGACGTGATCCTGCCCGGCGCCACGTATACGGAAAAATCCGGGCTTTACGTCAACACCGAGGGCCGCGTGCAGCTTGCCGAGCGGGCCAATTTCCCGCCCGGCGACGCGCGCGAGGATTGGGCGATCCTGCGCGCTCTCTCGGGCGTCCTCGGTAAGACCTTGCCCTTCGATTCCCTGCATGATCTGCGGACCAAGCTTCATGCGCAATATCCGCATTTCGCCAAGCTCGACGCGATCCTGCCGGGCGGGGCGGCGGATCTCGAAAAGATCGCCGCCGAGGGTGTCGCCGCAAGCGCGGCGCCTTTCGCCTCGCCGATCACGGATTTCTACATGACCAATCCGATCGCGCGCGCTTCGGCCGTGATGGCCGAATGTTCGGCGCTCGCGCGCGGTCTTTTGAAACAGGCGGCGGAATGACCATGGATTGGCTTCTGCCGCTCCTTCTGACCCTATTGAAGAGCGTCGTGCTTCTCGTCGCGCTGCTGATCTATATCGCCTATGTGCTCTATGCCGACCGCAAGATCTGGGCGGCGGTGCAATTGCGGCGCGGGCCGAATGTGGTCGGCCCCTGGGGGCTGTTTCAAAGCTTCGCCGACCTTCTCAAGTTCGTCTTCAAGGAGCCCATCGTTCCGGATGGCGCGAACAAGGGCGTTTTTCTGCTCGCGCCCTTCGTGATGGGCCTGTTGGCGCTTGCGGCCTGGGCCGTCATTCCGCTTGATAAGGGCTGGGCGATCGCCAACATCAACGTGGGGGTGCTCTACATTTTCGCGATCTCGTCGCTCTCCGTCTATGGCGTCATCATGGGCGGCTGGGCATCGAATTCGAAATATCCCTTCCTGGCGGCGCTGCGTTCGGCGGCGCAGATGGTCTCCTACGAAGTCTCGATCGGCTTCGTCCTCGTCACCGTTGTCCTCTGCGCCGGCTCGCTCAACCTGACCGACATTGTGAAGGCGCAGGACACGCGCTTCGGTCTCCTGGGCTGGTATTGGCTGCCGTTACTGCCGATGTTCGTCATCTTCTTCGTCTCGGCGCTCGCTGAGACGAACCGGCCGCCCTTCGACCTCATCGAAGCCGAGTCGGAGCTCGTTGCGGGCTTCATGGTCGAATATTCCTCGACGCCTTACCTGCTGTTCATGCTCTCCGAATATGTGGCGATCATCACCATGTGCGCTTTCGGAACGATCCTGTTCCTCGGCGGCTGGCTCTCGCCCATACCTTTCCCGCCCTTCACTTGGATCCCCGGTATCCTTTGGTTCATCCTGAAGGTCTCGGCCATGTTCTTCATGTTCGCGATGGTAAAGGCCTTCGTGCCGCGCTATCGCTACGATCAGCTGATGCGGCTCGGCTGGAAGGTCTTTCTGCCGATCTCTCTGTTCATGGTCGTGCTCGTCGCCGCGGTCCTTGAGGCGACCGGCTGGGGCAACGTGATGGCGCAATGATGATGGATTTCATGCGTTTCAGAGTTAGGGAAAAGAGATGAAAGTCGATTCCGCCGCCAAGGCGCTTTTGCTGAAGGAGTTCATCGCGGCCTTCGCGCTGTCGATGCGCTATTTCTTCCAGCCCAAGGCGACGCTCAATTATCCGCACGAGAAGAACCCGCAATCCCCGCGCTATCGAGGCGAACATGCGCTGCGCCGCTATCCGAACGGGGAAGAGCGCTGCATTGCCTGCAAGCTCTGCGAGGCGATCTGCCCGGCCCAGGCGATCACCATCGAGGCCGGGCCGCGCCGCAACGACGGAACGCGTCGTACCACGCGCTACGACATCGACATGGTGAAATGCATCTATTGCGGCTTCTGCCAGGAGGCCTGCCCGGTCGATGCCATCGTCGAAGGGCCCAATTCCGAATTCTCAGTGGAGACGCGCGAGGAACTCTATTACGACAAGGATCGTCTGCTTGCGAACGGCGACCGATGGGAGCGCGAGCTCGCCCGCAACATCGCGCTCGACGCGCCCTATCGGTGAAGCATGGCTCGAATCGCGTTGTCAGGAAGGCAGCCCCTTCGTCCCGGCGATCGCGCAGAGCGCGCGTCTCGAAGGGCGAGCCGCATCCTTCGAGACGCGAGCCTTCGGCTCGCTCCTCAGAATGAGAACGGGGAGAGGTTCTTTCGATGAACGCCGTCGCATTGTTTTTCTATCTCTTTTCGGCCGTCATGATCGGCGCGGGATTCATGGTCATTTCGGCGCGCAATCCCGTCCATTCGGTGCTTTTCCTCATCCTCGCTTTCGTCAATGCTGCCGGGCTTTTCCTTTTACTCGGCGCGGAATTCCTGGCGATGATCCTCGTCATCGTCTACGTGGGCGCGGTCTTGGTCTTGTTTCTTTTCGTGGTGATGATGCTCGACGTCGACTTCGCCGAATTGAAACAAGGGTTTCAGCGCAATCTTCCGATCGGCGGGACGATCGGCGGCATAGTTCTCCTCGAACTTGTTTTTTGCGTCGGCGCCTGGAGCGTCGGAGGGGCCGTGACGCAGGTGACGACGCCGGCTCCCCCCGGCCTTTCAAATACCGCGGCGCTCGGCCGCGTGCTCTACACGCAATACATGTATCTCTTCGAGGCCGCCGGGCTCATTCTCTTGACCGCGATGATCGGTGCGATCGTCCTGACCCTGCGCCACAAGCAGGGGATCAAGCGGCAGAACGTCGAAGCGCAGAATGCGCGCACCGCGAAGAGCGCGGTCGAACTCAAGAAACAGCCCTTCCGGGCGGGAGTTTGAAGAGCAGATGTCGATCGCGCTGGGCCATTATCTTGTCGTCGCCGCGATTCTGTTCACCCTCGGCGTCACCGGCATCATCGTCAACCGCAAGAACATCATCGTCATCCTGATGTCGATCGAGCTCATCCTTCTTTCCGTGAACATCAATCTCGTCGCATTCTCGGCCTTCCTCGGCGATCTCACCGGCCAGATCTACGCCCTGTTCGTTTTGACCGTCGCCGCTGCCGAGGCGGCGATCGGGCTCGCCATTCTCGTGACCTATTTCCGTAACCGCGGGACGATCGCGGTCGAAGACATCAACATGATGAAGGGCTGATCGTATTTCAGTTTTAATCGTCGGACACGCCCGATCTCTTAAATACGTTCAAGCACAGTGGACGCGAGGAAGCTTCGGACTTCGGCTTCAAGGTCACCGACTGCAGCCTGGCGTATGAACCCGACAATCGTGGCGGCGACGTCCTCATTTTTGGCCTGTCTCCAGGCGTGGCGAAGCGCTGCCTCTGAAAAGCCCTGGCGGTCAAGCTCCGCCCGTAGCGCCTTCAGGTCAGCCCTGGTCAGCTCGCGAGGCCGCTGGACCACGGCCTGCAAAGCCGCGAGCTTATGATCGCCAAGAGCATCATCGGGCGTACCGGGACCCGGCCAGGCTGCGCGAGCTTGCGCTACAAGACTCGGAGCGCCAAGAAAACGGGCGGGCGATTGGAGCCCGGTCAACCAAGTCCGACCCGGATGCTCCTTCGGTTCGCGGAAAATGGCCTCGACCGGCGCGCCAATCTGTGATGATTTATCGGCTTGGATTGAAGCGGCTCGATCGAAGGGCCCGCGATGTCGCTTATTTCGTCAGCCATTCGAGGCAGAGATAATTTTGAACCTGTCGCGGCTGTCAGGCGTTGCGAAGCGGCCATTTTTCTTGTCCCGCAAATTGGCATCGCCGCGCTTTACGGTTGAGAGGGGGACATCAGGATGATTACCGACAATGTGTCGGAAACAAGCGAGGCCGCACTCTCGACCGAGGCCTTCATCAAGGCTCATCGCGACGATCTTAGGGCCAAAGCTCTTCCCGCGGAAATCGTTTTGAAACAGCTCCGCGAAATCGAGGCGCAAGCACGTTCGGACCGCGCGCTCTATGCGCAGTGGCTCGTCGCCAAGGGCATCGCCACAAACCGGCTCGGCTTCAGAGGCGAGGCGCTCGGCGATCTGAGTGAAGCCTGCGACATATTGCAAGAATTGAACGACGGCCCGCGACTTGCTGATGCGAAGCGAGAGGTGGCTGTCGTGCATAGCTGGTGTGGGGAAGGCCGAGATGCCGGGCTTGCCCTATTGCGGTCTCTGGCCGAAAGCCTTGCTGCGCAAGATTGGACCGAAGCCGCCCAGGCACTCATCCAGGCCGGGCGCCTCGAACAGGAGATGGACCGGCCGCGTGCCGCCGCGCCGCTTTTCGACCGGGGGCTGAGGATTTCGGGCGCCGGTCTCGAAAAGGAAGAAAGGTGCCGTGCCGAGGTTAACAAGTTGCAAGCTCTCGTCGCCGCCGAGCTCATCAAGGAGGCCGAGCTCTATCGCGAGACGATCGAAGCGGATGTTCGCTCCTGCTCTTCTCGTCTCTCCCTTTTGGTGGCTATCGAGCGGATCCGCTGTTTTCGCGCGCGAGGCTTGCTGGAAGACGCGCGGCGACTTCTCGAGGACACTCGTGCCCTCGTGCCAGATAGCCAAAGCTTCGAGGCGATCGAACTTGCCGAAGCCGAGGGGGAGCTCGCTCTGGCGGAGCGCAACTTCGTGCTCGCCGACGAGAAGCTTCGGCAGGTGATCAAACGCTGCGACGAGGATGATCTCGACGGTCGCGAAGTTAAGGCCAGACTTTTGCGCGCCAAGGCGCTCGACGGGCTCGGACGCACTGAGGAAGCAGAGGGCACGCTTGCCTATGCGCTGCGTCTCGCCGTTGCGCGCGGATTGATCGGCCATGCCGACGCGGTGCGCACGCAGATTGCGGCGCGCGGCGGCTCAGAGAACATCTCGGCTCAGGATCCGGCCCGACGTTATGTTCGCCGTCGGCCTCTCGGTGAAGGCGGACAGGGCAGGGTATTTCGTGCCTACGACATCGAGCGTGGCGGCGAAGTCGCGCTGAAACGCATCGACCTCGCGATGCTCTATGAGACAGCGCAGAGAGAACGGGTGATCGTGACGGCGCGTACCGAATTAAAGGCCGCTCAGCGCATCGATCATCCGGGCGTGGCGAGGGTCATCGAACTATTCATCGAGCCCGGCGGGGATGCGACTCTGATTGAGCAACTCATCAACGGTCCGACGCTGCGCAGTCGCATGGAAAGCCCAATCCAGACCGATTACGCACTGCAGCTCATCAAGCTGATCGCCTGTGCGCTCGACGCGATCCATAAAGCCAACATCGTTCATTGCGACCTCAAGCCGGAAAACATTGTGCTCGCCGCGCCGGATCACCCGGTCATCGTGGATTTCGGCATTGCGCTGCTCTACGCAGGGCAGCGGTCGAACCGAGGAACCCCGGCGTATATGGCGCCTGAGCAAATGCTGGGCGGCCGCATCGATGCGCGAACCGATCTCTATGCGCTCGGCATGATTGCTCACGAACTTTTAAAAATAGACCCCGGTACTGCACGAAAGTTTTGGCCGGCAGATCTTCGCGCTGCAAGATCGATGCGCGCCGCCGGCCTCGATCCGCGCGTGGCGAGAATTCTTCGGCGCCTTGTTCTGCCGACGAAATGGCTGCGGCCGGATTCGGCTGCCGAAGTCAGCCAGATCATTGGCGATGCTGCGGCAAGTTCGTGCCCCGGCTGACTTAAGGTAAGCCTCTTGCTTTTTTCGTGGCGCGTGCACAGTATGGAGCAGATCAGTACAAGCTCTTTGTTAGAGTATTGTCATGATTACGATCAGCCACACTTCGGGCCCGCTTGCTGGAAAAATTCAAAGGTTTGACGATAGCAAAGAGCGGATCGAATTCGGGCGTGATGACGAATGCGATGTCGTCTATCCGCCCGAGGAGACAAGCGTAGGCCATCAACATTTTGCGCTGGTTCGCGACGGCTCTTCGGGCGATTGGGCGCTGCATCTCTACGGCGTGCATTTCGTCAGCGTCGATAAATTGCCGGCGCAACAGGACCAACCCGTCAAGTCGGGCCAGCATTTTCATTTTGGACCTGCAGATGGCCCGAATTTCGCGGTGACCATCGAACGAGCCGTTCCCAAGAGCGGCGCAAAAACCGAGGATCAACCCGAGCCGACTCCCTTACCGATCCGGATTCGACATCTTGCGATCGCCGGCAGCGCAATCGCCGCCATTCTCGCCCTGACGATCAGCGGCTTGATGGTGAACAATTACATCAATCAGAAACAGGTGGCGGCCACAGTCGCGAGCCTCAGCAAGGACCAGCAGAAAGCCCAAGAAGACCTGGCACGCATCGGTCGTGAGGCGGCCGTGAGCATCGATCAGAGCGTCATCGATCGATTGGCCCGCGCGACTTTCCTCGTTTTCCAGCAGGATGCGCAGGGCCGTCAATTTGCCATGGGCACAGCCTGGGTGATCGGACCAAATCTCCTGGCGACCAACGCGCACATATCGACCCAATGCGATGATCTCAAACCGGACGACCAACCGCTTGTGATAAAGCAGCTTGTCGAGTGCAACAGTTACAAGCCGGGTGAAAAGCTATTTGTTCGGCAGCCCGGGGCGGGCGGCAAAACTTACGAAGTGATTGGGCACAGTTTCGATTCCGGTTATGTCGCTTTTCCCAAGTTTGCTCTTGCTGAGGATCCGACCATCGCTTCTTTCGGCGGCGGACAGCCCATCGCACTCGGGGAAATAGATGGTTACGACGTCGGGTTGCTGCGCGTAAAAGACGACCTTCCTCCGGGCCTGGCTCTCGAAGTTGCCTCGCAGGATGAGCTGTTGGCGCTCAAGGCGGGAATGCCCATCGCGTCTGCCGGCTATCCTGCCGAAGGGATCTTCAACAGCGATGTGCTCCCCCTCGGGGCGGTTCCGCAGGTGCATTACGGGAATATCAGTGCATTGACCGATTTCTTCTTCCTGCCGACAGATCCAGCCCACAGTCAGCTGGTGCAGCATACCATCCCAATAACCGGCGGCGCTTCCGGCAGCCCCATCGTCAGCGCGTCCGGGCATGTCATAGCCGTGGTCAGCTCAGGCAATTTCACGGCGGGAGTGGGAGGCCTGAGCCGCACCCCGAGCGCCGTCCAAATCAATTATGCCCAACGTGCCGATCTCGTAAGCCAGCTGCTCGCCGGCCAGGCCGAAGCCGAAACTGCGCTCAAGGCCGACAAGGACTATTGGACCAAGCAGATGGCGAATTTCAAACGCGGCATCGATCTCGTCGGCGCATGGGTCTTGGATCAGACCAAGCCCGATCCGAAAGCCACCGCGACCCTCGTTTCCGAAACGCAAGCCAACCTCCAAGCCAGCGACATGAGCGTCGACCCGGTCAGTGAGAAAAAGCAGCGCATCAAGGTCGAAAAGGTCAACTTGTCGGCGGGGACACACTATCTGATCTTCGTTTATGCCGGCGACGAGACGGACATTCAAATCTACCTGAAGGACAGCAGCAATCAGACGGAGGCCGACAACACCATCTCGCAATGGTATCCGAGTGTGTCGTACACGCCGCCGAATACCGGCACTTGGTCGCTTGTTGTTGTTGGCCCCGATCAGGACACGCCGTTGACAACGGAAGTCTACAGTTGGCAATCTTCCAGCTCGTGAGATCGGCTAACCCATGACGGCAAAGAATGGGTAGCCGATTCGCTCTTTGAGGCTCAGAGGCGGTGGGCCGGTTCAGAAGGCCGCATCTGTAGCTTCAGCCCGACATGTGCCCATGGGGGCGCGTGCCGTATCGGACGCAGCTCTGGGCGCTCGTTGAGCCGGGCTGTCGCGCGCGATTGTCTCAGCGAAATCCGGGGTGCACGGACCCGGCGTTATGATCGCCTTGTCCCCAATGGCGGTAAGAGCGACCACCGAGGCCGCAAGGGAGCATAGCCCTGGCGTGATTTCCGCCAAGCAGGATCCGCCGAAATAGGCGGCGAGCATGTGCAGAAGCGTTGGCAACGCGGAAGCGTTTTAGCCGACGCTTCCCCCGCTCACTTCGTGCCACCTTCTCCGAAACGGGAGAAGGTGTCCATCGAGCTAGCCCTCAAGATGACCAATATGCCTCTGGGCGTAGAGACTGACGCCGACCTCCCGGACGAGCTCCTGCTGCGTCTGCCGAACTGCAGAAAGCAGGTCTTACCAGCCCGCTCATGAGTGAGATCGAGAAACAGTTCAAATCACGAGGATGAACGGGCCATTCGGTCTGTTCTTGCGCGATGTCAAAGCTGCCCGCAGATGCAGGGTCCCTGGCTGGCTTTGGCGCGAAGCGGCCCTGACGGACACTTCTGGCCTGTTGCGGACATCGGAACATCGCGGCATGATCATGTTAGCAGAGACAAAAGGACACCTGAACGTCTATTAGCTGCCCGTTCTTGTTCTGAATTCAAATGCTGGAAGTGCGCTGATGGCGAGCGAAGCTGTGGACGAGCGGGGTGGCGCGGATTTACCCAAGGTCAAGGTCTTTATCTCCTATTCGCGCAAGGACATGGCCTTCGCGGATCGGCTGGAAGCCGCCTTCAAGGAGCGTAAGTTCGAGCCGCTGATCGACCGCAGCGAGATCTACGCCTTTGAGGACTGGTGGGCGCGCATCCAAGCCCTGATCGCTAAGGCCGACACTGTTATATTCGTACTCAGTCCCAATGCGGTGGCTTCCGACGTCTGCGCAAAGGAAGTCGCTTTCGCGGCCTCGCTCAACAAGCGTTTCGCCCCCGTCGTCCTGCGGCGCGTAGACGACAAGCTGGTGCCGGAGGCGATCGCGCGCCTCAACTTCATCTTCTTCGACGACGACGTGCTGTTCGAGGAGAGCTTCAATCGGCTCTGCGATGCGCTGCAAATCAATATCGACTGGATCAGGAAACATACGGAGTACGGCGAGGCCGCCCGCCGTTGGGCGATCAGCGGCCGGCTGGGGGGACTGCTGCTGCGTTCGCCCGTGCTCGAAGAAGCCGAGCGCTGGATCGCATCGCGCCCGCCCGGTGCGCCGCAGCCGACGGAAGAGACGCAGGCGTTCATCGCCGAGAGCCGCCGCGCGGCCACGAGGCGCCGCAACATGCTGACCAGCAGCCTCGCGGCCGGGTTGCTGCTCGCGCTCGTACTCGCCGGGCTCGCCTTTTGGCAACGCGGCGTTGCGGTTGAGGAGCGGCAGATCGCAGATCAGCAGCGCAAGCGCGCCGAAGACACGCTCGCGGCCGCGACCAAGACAGCCAATAGTCTTGTCTTCAGCCTAGCGCAGCGGTTCCGCGACTCTACGGGAGTCCCAGCTAATCTCATCAAAGACATTCTCGACCGGGCCCGCGGCTTGCAGGATCAGCTCACCAAGTCAGGACAGGTGACGCCGGCCCTCATGTACACCAAGGCCGCGGCCCTCGACGAAACCGCAGAATCCTTGCTGGAGATCGGCGACACAGCCGGTGCGCTCTCCGCCGCGGAGCAGGCCCGGCAGATTGAGGCGGACCTGATCAAGGCAAGCCCTCACAGCACCGGCTGGCAGCGCGAACTCTCGGTGTCGTTGGATAAAGTCGGCGACGTGCAGGAGGCAAAGGGCGACCTCGCGGACGCTCTGAAGTCCTATAAGGACAGCCTCGCCATCATGGACCGGCTGGTGAAATCCACTCCCGGCAACTCCGGCTGGCAGCGCGATCTCTCAGTGACGTTGATAAATATCGGCGAAGTGCAGGAGGCAAAAGGCGAACTTGCGGCCGCACTCAAATCCTACCGCGACAGCCTCGCCATCAGAGATCGATTGGTGCAATCCGATCCCACCAATGCAGTCTGGCAGCGCGACGTGTCGGTTTCGTTGAACGCGGTTGGCGGGGTCCAGGTCGCGCAGGGCGATCTTTCAGGCGCGTTGAAGTCTTACAGCGACGGCCTTGCGATTACCGACCGACTGGCGAAATCCGAACCCGACGACACGAACGCGCAACGCGATCTGTCGATATCGCATGACAAGGTCGCCGATGTTCAGGTGGCGCAAGGCGACCTTGCGGGCGCACTGAAATCCTACCGCGAGAGCCTCGCAATTACCGACCGGCTGGCGACGTCAGATCCTGGCAACGCGCGGTGGCAGCGGGACCTTTCGATCTCGATGGACGAGGTGGGCGACGTGCACGTGGCGCAGGGAGATCTTGCGGACGCGCTCAAGTCTTACCAGGACGCCCTTGCCATCCGAGACCGGCTGGCGAAATCCGATCCTGGCAACGCCGCCGGGCAACGTGATCTGACGTTTTCCTACGTCAAGATCGGAGGTGTGCAGGTGGCGCAGGGCGATCTCGCGGGCGCGCTGAAGTCCTACCAAGACGGCCTCGCGGTCGCCGACCGGCTCGCAAAGTCCGATCCCGGCACCGTCGCCTGGCAGCACGATTTGGCAGTCATATTAGAGAAGATCGGTGACGTGCAGCAGCAACAGGGCAATCTTGCAGACTCTCTCAAGTCCTACCAGGGCAGTCTCGCCATCGTCGAGAAGCTGGCGAAATCCGATCCCGGCAATGCAGGCTGGCAAAACGACCTCTCAATTTCTTACCTCAAAGTGGGCAACCTGCAAGAGGCGCAGGGCGATCTCGCGGGCGCGCTCAATTCCTACCAGGGTAGTCTCGCCGTCCTCGAGCGCCTGACGAAAACAGATCCGAGCAATGCCAGCTGGCAAGCCGATCTGGCGATGTCTGTGGACATGATAGCCGGGGTGAAAGTGGCGCAAGGCGATCTAGCGAGCGCGCTGAAGTCTTACCAGGACAGCGTTGCCATCTTTGACCGGTTGGTAAAATCCGACCCCAGCAACGCCGGCTTTCAGCGCGAGATGTCGGTGCCGTTGAACAAGGTAGGCGACGTAGAAATGGCGCAGGGCAATCTTATGGACGCGCTCAAGTCCTACCGGGATAGCCTCGCCATCAGGGATCGGCTGGCGAAAGCCGATCCCCGCAATACCGGCTGGCAGCGCGACCTGTCGACATCATACGAGAAAGTTGGCGACATTCTGGTGAAGCAGGGCAATCTTGCGGGCGCTCTCAAGTCCTACCAGGACGAGCTCGCGATCGCCAACCGGCTGGCGAAATCCGATCCCGGGAACGCCGCATGGCAGCGCGATCTCGCCGTGACCTATGGCGCGTTTGCCCATGTCTATCGTCGCTCGAATGATCACGACAGCGCACTCGCCGCTCTGCAAAAAGGGCAAGCCATCATGGATCGCCTGACGAAGCTTTCGCCGGAGAATGCCGGCTGGAAGCGCGATCTTGCCTGGTTCGACGATCAGATCGCAGCTTTGACCAAATAAGCCATCACCCCGAAGCGAGCGCTGCGCTATGCTCGCTGAAGCTGCGCGCCAAGCTGGCCGTTCGTTGAGGCGCGCTGAATGCCACGCGCACCGCGCTATCGAAGCTGCATTGAGATGCCAGTCCACAGGGCGGGTCTTCAATCTGCCGTTTTGAGGAGGGGAGGAAGTCATGAGAACGCTCATTCTGGCGCTTGGGTTCACCCCCCTTGCCGGAGGTCTTTTCCAAGTACCTTTGTCATGGGCTGGGCAAGATCCGTGCGCATCGGCCGCCACTTTTGCTCCGTTCTTGACTGCAAACGGCGGTCAACTATATGAGCAAAGGAAGGACCGGAGAGCAAGGATGCTGCGCTGGTTTCGTGCAATGAAATTCAGTGCCGTCTTTGGGGCGACAGTCGTGATGCCCATGGCCGCATCGGCTCAATCCAATGGGCTAACGGGTCAGGTAATCCCACAGGCGCAATCCGATACGCATCGGAGAGTACCCTTGCAGGGCACCGAGTCGAACCCGATTGCCGAGGCCATGCCCGTGGGCCCGGTGCCGAGCGGCGAAGAGGTCCAGGTGACCGTGTTTCTCAAATCCGCCTCTCCGCCGAGCCCCGAAGCGTTGGAGGGCGCCGAGGTTCAGCGCCTGAGTAGCGCTCAATATGCGAACCAGTTCGGCGCCGATCCTGACTCCCTGGCAAAGGTCAGCGCGTTTGCCGAAGCAAATCATCTGAGGGTCGTCGAGAGCGATCGGGTCAAGCGCAGGGTCATCCTGTCGGGGACTGCTTCGGCGATTGCGAACGCGTTCGGCACCCAGCTGCGTTCCTTTACTTTGCCGACAGGCCGGACCTTTCACACAACCGTCGCGCCCCCGACCGTGCCTGCGAATCTGGCGCCTGACATAGAGGCCGTTCTCGGCCTGGACACGCGTGCTATCGCGTCACCACATTTCATCGTCAGTCATGCTGCTCAGGCCCAGTTCTTCTCTCCGTCGCAAATAGCATCTCTCTATGACTTTCCCCCTGACGCCAACGGCACTGGTCAAACCATCGCCATTCTTGAGCTCGGTGGCGGCTTCATTCCGAAGGATCTCGATGACTATTTCAAGAGCCTCGGCCTTCGCTCGCCGAAGGTAACCGTGGACAATGGGATCAACTCGCCCACCTCGGACGCAGACTGGGAGAAGGAGTCATGGGAAGATAGGAATAAGAACCCAGACGGGGAGGTCACACTGGACATCGAGGTTGCCGGGGCGGTCGCTAATGGCGCCAACATCGCGGTCTATTTTGTCCCTAACACCGACCAGGGGTTCCTCAATGCGCTCCTGGACGCAATTTTTAATGCACAACAAACGCCTTCGGTGATCTCGATCAGTTGGGGCGGCCCCGAAGAGGTGTGGAGTGAGCAGTTCCTAAATTCTATGAATTTAGCGTTGTTCGACGCGGCTACGCTTGGCATTACGGTCACCGTGGCTTCCGGCGACCAAGGTTCTTGGGACGGCGGCGTGGTTGACGCGAAGGGCGTGCGTGACAAAAAACTGCACGTCGATTTTCCGGCGTCGGACCCATATGTCCTCGCCTGTGGAGGCACGACGCTGATGTCGACGGCCAACGCGATCGCCTCGGAAAGCGTTTGGCACAACCCGACCAATTCCGCGACTGGAGGCGGGGTGAGCGTCAAATGGAAGCGGCCTGCCTGGCAGGCTTCAGCCATGGTACCCTTGAACCGGTACGGCGGTATCGGTCGTGGCGTCCCGGATGTGGCCGGCGATGGCGATCCTGACACAGGATACATAATTCGCTTGCACGGCGGGGATCAGGTCACCGCAGGTACCAGCGCCGTCGCACCGTTGTGGGCTGGGCTGATTGCGATCCTGAACCAGAAGCTGGGTCACCAGCTCGGATTCGTAAACGACAAATTGTATGCGATGGGCTCGCAGGGCTTCCACGACATCGTGCATGGCGACAATGATGTCGCCGGCCTCGGCGCGTATTCCGCGCGTCCCGGATGGAATGCTTGCACCGGTCTTGGCAGCCCCGATGCTTCAAAGATTCTGTCCGGTCTTACCAGTTCTGGAGTGCGCCCCTAGAGCTGGACAAGATTAGGCGGCAGTTTACATTCAGCTACGCACGTTTTTCCAGCGAGTGGACGAGTTCGCGTCTCCCCTGAGCGATGAGCTATTTAGAACGATCGAACAGCGGGCGAGGCAGTTGCGGCGACGGGACCAGGAAGATTACGAGCAACGCAAAAGTTTCCTTGCGACGACCAGCGTGCGGCAATGGCCCGGCCTCGTAACGGTTCCGGCGGGCACGGCGAGCGAGCGTCAAAAGCAGGCCTTTGTGACCGAGTGGTTTGCGACGCTACAGATTCTGCGGGACATCGCAGGAACAATATCGCGGGATGAGAACAGGCCTCGCTGGCTCCCGTCAGACGTGCCGATGGGCGCGCAGGCCGATCAGTTCCTTCACGCGTACTATTACAATCAGGTCATCGGTGATGACGGCCGCAGCCTCTATGAGGAGAAGTTCGCGACGAATCGAGCCGACCCGGCCCGTGCACTAGTACCCGCTTTCATTGGATCGTGAGTCATGATTCAAGATCGGGATGATTCCCAAAGCAAGAGAAGTTCATCCGGGCTTACAACGAGGCCGCCGAACCGTTCGCATGGACC
>DATFNQ010000106.1:0-3541 GCA_035266305.1 Methylovirgula sp. | reverse complement strand
CGTCTATCGCAGCCTCGCCATATCCCCGCACGTCATCAAGCCCTGGCACTCGTGGACGCCACCGCCATAGTGACTACCAAAACGCCTATCCGTCTGATACAAAACAACTTTGTCTCGCCAAATCCGGAAGTTGGGCTAGAGCGGTTTTGCCGCCGTGCATATTCCCGTCTTCTTGTCAAGTTTTCTTGAGCATAGATCGAATGAAAAATCTGCATGCCTTGTTTCTGCCCCATACGCCCTCCAGACAAACGCGGTAAAAGTCAGAACAAATAGGTGCAGTGAATGCGGAAAGTCGTTTTAACATGCGTGGCTGTCGCCGGATTTACGAGCGTGGCGGCCGCTGGTGAACTTGGTATAGCTTCCTACTATCAAAATCCACGTTACAGTGGACTGATTGCAGCCCACAAAACTCTCCCGCTTGGAGCGCGTGTGAAGGTTTTCAATCTCGACAACGGCCGCAGCGCCATCGTCAGAATCGTCGACCGAGGGCCGTTCATTCGCGGGCGCGTCATCGATGTCTCGCCCGCCGCCGCGAGCGCGCTCGGCTTCCGGCAATCGGGCACCGCGCATGTACGGATCGAGCTGATCTGAGGTCGCCTTCCGCGTCCGATTGGCTAAGGCATGAGCGAGACATGGGGCTGGCCCCTAAGCCGCGGTCGCCGACCGGAGCTCAAGCGCCGCCCCGTCCATCTGGAGAGGGCGCCGGCTAATTCCCGCCCTCCAAGAGACGCCGAGCGATCACCTGCGCCTGGATCTCCGCCGCGCCCTCGAAGATATTGAGAATCCGCGCGTCGCATAAGACCCGCGAGATCGGATATTCCAGCGCAAATCCATTGCCGCCGTGGATTTGCAGCGCATTATCGGCAGCCGTCCATGCGACGCGCGCGGCGAGCAGCTTCGCCATGCCCGCCTCGAGATCGCAGCGCCGGCCTTCGTCCTTGGCGCGGCCCGCGAAGTAGGTGATCTGGCGAGCGATGTGGATCTCGACCGCCATCATCACGAGCTTGTCGGCGACGCGGGGGAAATGAATGATCGTCTTGCCAAACTGCACGCGCTCCTTGGCGTAGCGCAGACCAAGCTCGAACGCGCATTGCGCGACGCCCACGGCGCGCGCCGCGGTCTGGATGCGCGCGGATTCGAAGGTCTCCATCAATTGCTTGAAGCCCTGGCCTTCCACACCGCCGAGCAGCGCGTCGGCCGGGAGGCGGAAGCCGTCGAAGGCGATCTCGTATTCCTTCATCCCCCGATAGCCGAGCACCTCGATTTCGCTGCCCGACATGCCCTTTACCGGGAAGGGGTCGGCGTCGGCGCCGCGCGGCTTTTCGGCGAGGAACATTGAAAGGCCCTTGTAGCCGCGCTCGTGCGGATTGGTGCGCACAAGCAGCGTCATCAGGTCGGCGCGCACCGGGTGGGTGATCCAGGTCTTGGCGCCATTGACAATGTAGCCGTCGCCGTCGCGGGTCGCCCGGGTGCGCAAACTCGCCAGGTCGGAGCCGGTGTTGGGCTCGGTGAAGACGGCGGTCGGCAGGATTTCGCCGCTCGCGATCTTCGGCAGGTATTTCTGTTTCTGCGCCTCTGTGCCGCCGACGAGAATGAGCTCGGCGGCGATCTCGGACCGGGTGCCAAGCGAGCCGACGCCGATATAGCCGCGCGACAGTTCCTCCGACACGACGCACATGGCGACCTTGCCGAGCCCCATGCCGCCGTAGGCCTCAGGGATGGTGAGGCCGAAGACGCCCATGCCGCCAAGGCCGGCGATGATCTCGAGCGGGATATAGGCGTTGGCGCGATGCCAACTTTGCGCATGCGGCGCCACCTCGGCATCGGCGAAGCGGCGCATTTCGCCGCGAATGGCCTCGAAGGTCTCGTCAAGGCCGGGGTCGCCGATCGCGCCCTCGCGCGCTTGCCCGATCAGGGCGGCAAGGGCGGCGCGATTTTCCGGAATATTGCCCCTGGCGATCAAGCCCTCGACGACCTCGTTGCGAAACGGCTCGATCTCCTCAGGGCCGAGGCCGAAATCCCGCAGCCGCACGATTTCGCCCTGATTCATCGCAATGCCGCCGAACACTTGCGCGAGATATTCGCCCAAGCCTACGCGCGTCAGCAGCTCTTCGGTCTCGCCGAAGCGGCCCTCCTCATGCATGCGCTGGGCGTAGGCCGCCATCTCCTTGATCGCTTCGACATAGGTCGCAAGCCACGCGAGGCCGTGGGCCGCGTGCTGCTCGGCCTCGATCTTCGCGGCGCTGAGTTTGCCGTGCGCGCTCACCCGGCCGCGCACGGCGGTGAGCGCGCATTCCATGAGGCCTTCCGCGGCGAACTGGGCTTGGCGGGCGAGGTCATCGAGCGTCACGGGGCGGCCTCCTTCTGGTTGGCGCCGTTCCTGCGCCGCAGCATGCGTCGCCGCCTCCGTCGTTGCAATGTGTGTTTTTCTCGCTCTTGCGCGAGAATCCGTCCCCGCCCGGGTGGCGTTCGTCCAGGCGCCGCGCCAAAATGGCCGTTGGTGAGGTGAGGCTCGAGGCTCGAGGCGAGGTTGGGCGCAGCGCTGAGAATCGTCTGGCAGGCGGCGGAAAAATTCGCCGCCGACGACGGCTGGGCGATCGCCAGCTACATCGGCCTGTCGCTGCTGACTTCGCTGTTTCCGTTTCTCATATTTGTCGCGGCGGTCGCCGGCTTCTTCGGATCTGTTGAGCTCGCCAAGGAAGCGGCGCGCCTGGTGTTCGCCGAATGGCCGGATGTCGTGGCGCGGCCGATTGCTGACCAGGTTTCGGCCGTGCTGACCGCGCCGCGCGGCGGGGTTCTGACCTTTGGCGCGGTCCTCTCGATCTACTTCGCGTCCAGCGCCGTCGAGGCGCTTAGGGTCGGGCTCAATCGCGCCTATGGGCTCGTGGAGAAGCGGCCGTGGTGGCGGCTCCGGCTCCAGTCGCTTGTGCTCGTGCTGGTCGGCTCGCTGGCGCTGCTCGCGCTCGCCTTTCTGGTCGTGCTAGGACCGCTGATCATCTCCATGCTGGGGTCCTATCTGCCATGGGTGGCGGCGGCCTATGAGCTCCTGACGTTCGCCCGCATCGGGATCGCTGCCGTCATGCTGGCCACCTCGCTCATTCTCGCGCACCTCATCCTGCCTGCCCACCGGCTCCGGGTTCGCGATATTCTGCCCGGCGTCGCGATGACCTTCGTCGCCAGCATCGCCTTCGGCGAGACGTTCGGAATTTACTTAAATCAATACTTGCGCAACTACATTGCGACCTACGCGGGCCTGGCGTCGGTGATGATTGCGCTGATCTATCTCTATTGGGTCGCGCTCCTGTTCGTGTTCGGCGGAGAGCTAAACGCCGCGATCATGAGGGCGCGCCAGCGGCAGGAGGCGGGCGGATGAGATATCGCGCTTTTCGCCCGCAGACAGGCGCCTCACGAGCTGCCATCGCCAAGCTGTGGTGTCAACGATATATGCCCCTTTTCGATCAGGCTGAGGCGCGATCGTCTTTGCGAGCGAAGCGAAGCAATCCAGAGCCACCGCCGCTGCCTACGATCGCTGGATTGCTTC
>DATFNQ010000105.1:0-2213 GCA_035266305.1 Methylovirgula sp. | reverse complement strand
TCGCGACATTCGCGGCTGCCCGCCGCCGCTCGAATTCGCCGACGCTGGGCATTTCGTGCAGGAATGGGGCGACGAGGTTGCCCCGGCGGTGATCGCGGCGCTGAAGGCCTAGCGCAGGATGACGTGGACGCGTCTCGCCGTTACCGCCGCATTAGTCACGGGCCTTGCCGGTCAAAGCCCGGCGGCCGACTTATACAGGCGCGAGGACATCCGCGTTCCGTTGCCGGCCGCAGGGTCACACGACCTCGAAGCGCTGTTGGTGCGATCGAACGAGCCGGGCCGTTATCCGCTGGCGCTGATAACCCACGGTACGCCGCGCTCGCCATCCGACCGCCCGAACATGAGTCCGCTGGCGAACGCTGACTAACAGCGGGGAACGCGAGCTTATTCCCTTATCCGCACGCCGGCATGAGCCGATGAGCTTGTAGAACTACGCCTATTTGCGCTTCCTGGCCCGCGACTTTCGGACCCCGCGGCCGCGCGCCGACTTGGCCGACGATTTCCTCCTCGTTGCGGACGGCTTCTTCGCTCCCAATTGCGCGACGCGGCGAGCCAGAGTATCGATGTCCTTCTTGGTCGCTACGTTCAAGCCTTGAAGCACACCGGTGACCTGTCTCTCAAGCATCCCTTCCAGCATGTTCCACGTGCCAGAGGCCGCGGCCTTCATTTCGGCCATTGTATCCTCCGCCACCCCAACGGCGCGCCCGCGAACCGCTTCGACTCCTGCCACCAGCCCGTTGAAAACCTTGGTCCCCTCTTCCACCAATGTGTCGAAGATCTTGGTCCCGTCTTCCTGCGCCTTGGCGAAGGCGCCTAGTCCAGCCAGAAAGATTTGGTTCGCCGACCCGGTGATTACCGCCGGCAAGCCGCCGGTCGGCGCATGACTCTTCTTGACCATGATGGTCTCCCTTCTCGAATGAATAACATCGCCGCGCCTGTCCGAAAGATCAATGCCAAAGACAGCCGTTTCCGCGTAGAAGCGCATCGTCAGTCGCCCCCGAACCCTGCGGCTGGTAAGGTCTGCGAGCGCCTTGCCGAGGACAGCGGCGCGTGCAACCAGAGGCCTTCCCAGCAAAATCAGGCTCGAATTGGAAACCACGGACGATAAGAATGAAATCGTTCAGCGTCTTACGACCCAGCTGAACCTTGCGGCCCGTTTGCGAGCCTCGGCCAGGGCTAATCCGCAGACCGCAGACTGTCGCCAGTCGTTGCGCACGTGGCAGGCCGACCGCCTCGCCCGCACCCACGCGGACTTGCTTGCAAGCGCGCGTTTCGGGCCCGCGGCGGCTTTCTTCCTGACCGACATCTACAGCGCCAACGACGTCGGTGGGCGCGATCAGGCACTCGATCGAGTCGTCCCGCTTATGAGCAGGTTGCTGCCCGTCTCGGGTCTTGAGACCGTCGTCGACGCGATCGAATTGGATGCCCTCTCGGAGGATCTCGACGCCGCCATGGTGGAGGCCTTGGGGCAACGGATCAAAACGATCGATGCCGCCGCCTATGGCAACGCTTACCGCAAGGTCGATCGTCGGAAGGACCGCGAACGACAGATCCACCTCATTCAGCACCTTGGACAATCCCTCGATCGCCTCGCAAGCAAGCGGTTCGTCGGCACCACTCTCGCGCTTGCGCGCAAACCGGCGCGGCTGGCAGGCTTTGGCGATCTCCAGGAGTTCGCAGAGCGCGGTTACAATGCCTGCCGCCAGACGGGAAGCGTCGACGAGTTCATGAAACTGGTCGTCAGCAGGGAGCAACGGATACTCGAAGCGCTCTTCGCGGGCGACGACAGCGTGCTCAGCGAAGGGCCGGCGCCGAGCCCGGCGGCTGCCACTTGAATGGGCGCCGCCAACCGAGAGCGCGAGCTTCCTCCGCTTCCCGTCTCATCGAACAAGGAGATTTGAATGCCGAAGGTGATCTACGAGAAGGACGGCAGGATCGGGCGTATTACGCTCAACCGCCCGGAGGTCATGAACGCCATTGACGACGACGTTCCGGTCGAGCTCGCCGCCTGCGTCGCCCAAGCGAACGCCGATGCCGGCGTCCACGTCATCGTGCTGTCGGGCGCCGGCGAGGCGTTCTGCGCCGGCTACGATCTGACCTATTACGCGCAAGGCAGCGGCGGCACCGGCGTCACCCAGCCGATGCCGTGGGACCCGATGAAGGACTATGCCTTCATGATGCGGAACACCGAGCTGTTCATGAGCATCTGGCGC
>DATFNQ010000104.1:0-20924 GCA_035266305.1 Methylovirgula sp. | reverse complement strand
CGTCATTGCGAGGAGCGAAGCGACGAAGCAATCCAGAACTGGAGCGGAACTGGATTGCTTCGCTTCGCTCGCAATGACGACACGGCGCCGTCGCGGTCGTGGATGCGGGCGGCAATCTCCTTGCGTTCGCGCGCATGGACGAGGCGCGGTGGGAGTGAGCGGCGGCACCGGCGATCAGGACCAGACGGTCGCCGAAGCGGCCGCGGGCGCATTCAAGGGCTGAGCGCTGCACGCTTGCAATTCGACGGAACGCGCTTAAAGCGGAAGCTTCGGGACAGGCGGCCTCTGCCTCTTTCCGGCGAAGCGCATGAACGAGGACATCAGACGGCGAGATCGTTCGCTGATCCGCGGGCTCATCGAAGGTCTGCCGGAGGGAGTTCTGGTCATCGACCGGAATGACCGGATCATCGGCGCAAACGCCGCGGCGCACGCGATTCTGCCGGGCTTGCAGCCCGAGGGATCGCTGGCCCGCAGCTTGCGCTCGCCGGATGTTCTTGACTCCGTCGATCGGGTGCGTTCTTCGGCCCGCGCCGAGCGGGTCTTCTGGGCCGAAAAAGTCCCGGTCGAGCGTCTGTTCGAGGTCAGCATCGCGCCGCTCGGCAGCGATGAGTTCGAATCCGCCTTGATCCTGTCTCTGCATGATTTGAGTGAAGCGCGCCGGCTCGAGCGCATGCGTGTCGATTTCGTCGCCAATGCCAGCCATGAATTGCGCACCCCGCTCGCCTCGCTGCTTGGTTTCGTCGAGACTTTGCAAGGGCCGGCGCGCGACGACGAAGCCGCGCGGAGCAAATTTCTCACGATCATGCGAGAGCAGGCGCAGAGAATGTCACGGCTTGTCGATGATCTTCTGTCGCTGTCGCGGATCGAACAGCACTTGCACGTGCGCCCCAACACGCCAGTCGATCTTGTCGGCATCCTGCGCCATATCGCAGACACGCTCTCGCCGATGGCCTATGACAAAAATGTGACGTTAAAGATCGAGGCGCCACCTTCCGTCATCGTCGCTGGAGATCGCGACGAATTGCTGCGAGTGGCTGAAAATCTTATCGAAAATGCCATCAAATATGGGGCCGCCGACGCGATGACCGCGAACAAGGATGTGGATATCGTGATCAGGGTGAACGGGCCTCAGGCGCATCTTTCGGTCCGCGACTACGGCCCCGGCATCGCGCCCGAACATTTGCCGCGCCTGACCGAACGGTTCTATCGGGTCGATGCTGGTCAGAGCCGCGCCAAGGGAGGAACCGGCCTCGGCCTCGCGATTGTCAAGCATATCGTCGCGCGCCACGGCGGCCGTATGAACATCGAGTCGAAACTCGGCGAAGGCGCGTGCTTCAGCGTCATCTTGCCGCTGTTCGAGAATTGATCGGCGGCGACGGCCTTCCGGCCGGCGTCCACGCCTTCCGTCATCTCGTTGTCATCTCACTGTCGTAAATACTTTGTTGGTTCCGCCTAGGTTGCGGTCGGCGCTCGGCGGCCGAACGGGGTTCGGCTGGTAGCGTAGTCACCCCAGCTTCGAGAGGCGTAAGATGACGTTCAAGTCTTTCATTTGGACGGCTGTGATTGCAATGGCGGCGCCGGTCGCTATTGCCGGAGCCCAGGCGACAGACATTTCAGGCGCCGGCGCCACCTTCCCCTATCCGATCTACGCGAAATGGGCCGATACTTATAAGAAGGAGACCGGCAATGGTCTCAACTATCAGTCGATCGGCTCGGGCGGCGGCATCAGGCAGATCAAGGCGAAGACCGTCACCTTCGGTGCCTCCGACATGCCGCTCGAACCCAAAGACCTCATGCAAGCGGGTCTCATTCAGTTCCCGACGGTGGTTGGCGGCGACGTGCCGGTCGTTAACCTGCCCGGCATCAAGCCCGGTGAAATCGTCCTCGACGGCGACACGCTCGCCAAGATCTTCCTTGGCGACATCAAGACCTGGGACGATCCGGCCATCAAGAAGCTCAATCCGAGCGTCAAGCTGCCATCCACGGCCATCCTGGTCGTGCACCGCTCCGACGGTTCGGGAACGACTTTCATCTGGACGAACTATCTGTCCAAAGTGAATGCCGATTGGAAAGCCAATGTCGGTGCCAACACCTCGGTCGAATGGCCGGCCGGCATCGGCGCCAAGGGCAATGAGGGCGTTGCCAACAATGTCGTGCAGACACAGGGCTCGATCGGCTATGTGGAATATGCCTATGCGGTGCAGAACAAGATGACTTTCGCCAAAGTCATCAATAGCGATGGGAAGGCCGTCGCGCCCGCCATTCAATCTTTCCAAGCAGCGGCCGCCCGTGCCGATTGGGAGAAATCGGACAACTATTATGTGATCCTGACGGACCAGCCCGGTCCCGACTCCTGGCCGATCGCCGGGGCCACCTTCATAATGATGTATAAGGCACCGCAAGACGTTGCCGCCGCCACTGCAGCCCTGAGATTCTTCAGCTGGGCTTACGCCAACGGCGACAAGATGGCTGAAGATCTCGACTATGTTCCGCTGCCGGCGGCTGTCAAAGCCCAGATCAAGAAGACTTGGGCCACCGAGATAAAGGGCGTCGACGGCAAGGCCTTGCTCAACTAACCACATCGGGACGTGAGGGGAGGGCCTTGTAAGCTCTCCCTTTCAGTGTGCCGCGGCGAGATCATAAGAACCGGTCTTCACGTTGGCGACTTTCCCGATTTCTTGTAAACGCTACTCGGAGACGAAGACTTTGGCGGATGTAGCGGTGGAAAGCGGCCAGGTCGCCTATAAGGATGCCGCGCGGCGGGCCCGAGTGGCGAGCTCCTTCAAGCTCCGCGACACGTCTTTTCGCTGGTTGACGCTTGCCGCGGCGATCGCGGTGCTCATCATCCTTGGCGGCGTCATCGCCTCGTTGATCCAAGGCTCAATTCCGGCCTTCCAAGCATTCGGCTTCGGGTTCCTTACGATGCAGGTATGGAATCCGGTTACCGACAGGTACGGTGCCTTGGCGCCGGTCTACGGTACCGTCGTGACGTCTCTGATAGCTATGCTGATTGCCGTGCCGGTCGGGCTCGGCATTGCGATCTTCCTGAGCGAGCTTTGCCCAGATGTTCTGCGGCGTCCGATCGGGATTGCCATCGAACTTCTCGCCGGCATCCCCTCGATCATCTATGGCATCTGGGGGTTGTTCGTCTTTGCGCCGTTTTTGCAGCAGTATGTTCAGCCGGCCTTGATCGGCCTCTTCGGCCATGTACCTGTCCTGTCGACGCTGTTCGCGGGTCCACCGTATGGCATCGGCATGCTGACGGCCGGCTTCATTCTGGCGATCATGGTGCTGCCGTTCATCACGGCAATTTCGCGCGACGTCTTCAACACGGTACCCCAACTCCTGAAAGAAGCCGGCTACGGCGGCGGCTGCACCACCTGGGAGGTGGTCCGTTTCATCGTAATTCCCTATACGCGGGTCGGCATCCTCGGCGGCGTCATGCTCGGCCTCGGGCGTGCACTCGGTGAGACCATGGCCGTGACTTTCGTCATCGGCAACGCCCATAAGATCTCGGCTTCGCTGCTCGCGCCCGCCACCACGATTTCCGCCGTGATCGCGAATGAATTCACCGAGGCGGTCAGCGATCTCTACACCTCGGCGCTCATCGAACTCGGCCTCATCCTTTTCGTCATCACATTTTTCGTTCTGGCCGTCGCGCGCTTTATGCTCATGCGGCTTGAACATCAGGCGGGACGCTAGGCATGGCTCTCTACGATTCGCGCCGCCGCACCAACATGATTGGTCTGGGGCTCTGCTACGCTTCAGCGGCTTTCGGTCTCGGCTGGCTGATCATCATCCTTGCGACCCTCCTGTGGCAAGGATTCAGCGGCCTTTCAGTAGCCGTGTTTACGCAGATGACACCGCCGCCCGGCTCGGGCGGCGGCCTGCTGAACGCCATTGTCGGTAGCCTGATCATGACTATTTTGGGCGTCTGCATTGGGACTCCGCTGGGCATATTGGCGGGCACCTACATGGCCGAATACGGCCGTGGTTCGAAGCTCACTTTCGTCGTCCGCTTCATCAACGACATCCTGCTGAGCGCCCCCTCGATCGTCATCGGTCTGTTCGTCTACGAGGTCATGGTCGCGCGCATGGGCCATTTCTCGGGCATAGCGGGGGCGATCGCGCTGGCGGTGATCGTCGTTCCGGTGGTCGTGCGGACGACCGAGGACATGCTGCTGCTCGTTCCGGGACAGCTGCGTGAAGCGGCGAGCGCTCTTGGCCTGCCGCGTTCCACGGTTGTCAGCAGGATCGCCTATCGGGCCGCCCGTGCCGGGCTTATCACTGGCGTTCTTCTCGCCGTCGCGCGGGTCAGCGGCGAGACGGCGCCGTTGCTCTTCACCGCGCTGAACAATCAATTCTTCAGCGCGGATTTGAACGCACCCATGGCGAGCCTGCCGGCCGTCATCTTCCAATTCGCGCTGAGCCCCTACAAGCAATGGCAAAGCCTCGCCTGGACCGGCGCTCTCATCATAACTTTGGCCGTGCTCGTTCTGTCCATCGTGGCGCGTGTGCTTGGTTCACGGGGGGCCAGCAAATGACGGCAGCAGCTTTTGTGAAAAACGAACTGCCCACCAAGATCGCAGTCAAGGACCTGCAATTCTTCTACGGCGATAACATTGCCCTCAAGCACGTCAACATGTCTCTTTACGCCAACAAGGTGACGGCGCTGATCGGGCCCTCCGGCTGCGGAAAATCGACGCTTCTGCGCGTGCTCAACCGGATGTATGATCTCTACCCGCACCAGCGGGCCGAAGGCGAAGTCCTGCTCGACGGCAACAACATTCTCGATCCGCGCCAGGACCTCAATCTGCTGCGCGCGCGCGTCGGCATGGTGTTTCAGAAGCCGACCCCGTTTCCGATGTCGATCTACGACAATATCGCATTCGGCATCAAACTCTACGAGAGGCTGCCGAAATCTGAGCTCGACGGGCGCGTCGAGACGGCGCTCAGAGGGGCGGCCATCTGGGACGAAGTCAAAGACCAATTGAGCGCTAGCGGACTTTCGCTGTCCGGCGGCCAGCAGCAGCGCCTGTGCATCGCCCGCACCGTGGCCATCCACCCCGAGGTCATTCTCTTCGACGAGCCCTGTTCGGCGCTCGATCCCATCTCGACCGCGAAGGTGGAGGAATTGATCGACGAGCTGAAGGAAAATTACACGATCGCCATCGTAACCCATAACATGCAGCAGGCGGCGCGCGTTTCCGAGTATACTGCCTTCATGTATCTCGGCGAACTCATCGAATTCGCGACGACACCGCAGCTCTTTACATCGCCGGAAAATCCGCGGACCCAGAACTACATCACCGGCCGCTTCGGCTGATGACATCGTTTCCAGGATGCTACCATGGCCGATCATACCGTCAGAGCTTACGACCAGGAACTCGAAGCGCTCGGCCGAAAGATCGCGGAGATGGGCGGCATTGCCGAGAAGATGCTCAGCGATGCGATGGATGCGCTCGCTAATCTCGATGCCAATCTTGCCCGCGCGACCGTTGCCTGCGATGTGCGACTCGATGTCTTGCAGCGCGACGTCGAGGAGCAGGCGATCATGACGCTCGCACGTCGCCAGCCCTTCGCCGCCGATCTTCGCGAGATCGTTGCCGCCATCCGGATCTCCGGCGACCTCGAGCGGGTCGGCGATCTCGCCAAGAACATCGCCAAGCGAGCCTTGAAGCTGCATGCGGAGACGCGCATGCAGCGCGCCATCGTCGGGTTGAAATCGATGCACGAGACTGCGGCCATGCTCCTCAAGGACGCGCTCGATGCTTATGCGATGCGCGACGTCGAGCGTGCCCGTCAGGTGTGGACGAATGACGTCGAGCTCGACGCTCTCGAAGATTCCGTATTCCGCGATCTCCTCACGTTCATGATGGAAGATCCGCGCAATATTTCCTTCTGCGCTCATCTTCTGTTCGTCTCGAAGAACATCGAGCGGATCGGCGATCACTCGACCAATATCGCCGAAACCGTTGTCTATCTCGTCACCGGGGAAGTCCTTCCAATGGACCGGCCTAAGGGCCCATCCCCTGCGTCCGACTTTCCGCAACCCAGCAAGTGAGCGACGATCCGGCAGTGAATGAGATGAATGGCCAGCCAGCTTCCGCCGAAGACCGGATTTCGCCGCCGCGCCCCGGTTCGGCTGCCGCCGCGCCGCCGCGAATCCTTGTGGTCGAGGACGAAGCGGCCTTGAGCTTGCTCTTGAGTTATAATCTCGAGGCCGAAGGATTCGCCGTCGAACGCGTCGAACGCGGCGACGAGGCCGAGCTCCGGCTCATTGAGGCGCCGCCCGATCTCGTCATCCTGGATTGGATGCTGCCCGGCGTGTCGGGGCTCGAAATCTGCCGGCGCATGCGCGCGCGCGAAGCAACCCGCACCTTGCCGGTGATCATGCTGACCGCGCGCGGCGACGAGAGCGAGCGCGTGCGTGGGCTGACGATCGGCGCCGACGATTACATCGTCAAGCCTTTCTCGGTTCCAGAGCTCATGGCGCGGGTGCGGGCTCTGTTGCGCCGCGCGCGGCCGGATCGGGTCGCCGCGCTTCTCGTGATCGGCGATCTCGCGCTTGACCGGGAAAATTGGCGAGTCGTTCGCAGCTCGCGCAACGTCCATCTTGGCCCGACCGAATTCCGCCTTCTCGAATATCTCATGGGCAAACCCGGCCGGGTGTTTTCCCGCGCCCAATTGCTCGACAGCGTCTGGGGACTCTCTGCCGAGATCGACGAACGCACGGTTGACGTGCATGTCGGGCGGCTGCGCAAGGCTTTGTCGCTCGCCGGCGAACGCGATCCGATCCGCACCATCCGCGGGGCCGGCTATTCCTTCGACGAGACGTTCGGCAAGTCAGAATGAGATTGGCGAGCGGCTAGGCCGGATCGTGCCCTGCCCGGCTCAGGCCATTTTTTGCACGCGCCGCTCGCGCTCCTTTTCGCGCCGCCGCTCCTGCGCCGGCTGATAGGCGATGCGGCTATGATAGGGACAATAGGGGCTCGTCCCGGTCGCCGATTTCTTGGCGCCGCAGAAGCGGAAGTCGGCGCTCGTCGGGTCGCCGACCGGCCAGCGGCACATGGCCTCCTTCAGTTCCATGATCGTGACCATCTGCGAGATCGGAATGACGATCTCCTCGATGGGCTGCGGTGCTTCCATCGCCTGCGGCCTGATCGCGAGCGCGGTATTGCCGCGCATGGACGGCGCGCTCGGATGCGGATGCGCCGGCCGCATCGTTTTGAGATGCGGCCGCGAACTGGCCGGGCTCGCGGCCTTGATCCGACCCGATAGGCCCAGTCGATGCACCTTGCCGATCACCGCATTGCGGGTAATGCCGCTGGCAAGCTCACGGGCGATCTGGCTCGCGCTCAAGCCTTCGAGCCAGAGCTTGCGCAGGAGTTCCATTCGTTCGTCGGTCCAGGACATGCAAGTCCTCCTCGATCTGGATCAAAGTGAGCCCGAACGCGGTCTACACGACACGCAGAACCGACGGCGCACTTCGGCGCAAATCAAGACCCGACGCCGCACCGGAAACCCGGTGCCGAGCGATGTCTTACGCATCCAAGGTCCGCCGCACGAGATGTCGTAGTCGACATCGAGGAAGCTACACTAGCAGTTGAATCTTGCGCAAGAGTCCTTGAGAGGTCCGAAGCGTTTTCAACAGCAGCTTCCGCCGCTGCTCTTTGGCTTCGGCGCTTCGCATGAAGCTTGGCTTTACCGGAGCGGCGCGCGAGGCGCCAACGGCTGCTCTTTGCCTGCGGGGCCGGCGCAAAGATTTGACCCGACCGGGCAAGGTCCTTAAAGTAAGATTGCGATGCTGCCGCTCCTTTCGGGGCGGCACTTTGATTTTGGGGGTTTGCCCTAAAGCCGATTCAGCGTAGCCGTCGGATCGACACGCCGTTCGCGCCATCAAACGCCTATCAACGGAGCATTGAGTGACCTCGTCGCTGCTTCCCACCTATGCGCGCGCCAACCTCGCCTTCGAGCGGGGCGAAGGCGCCTGGCTCACTTCGACGGAGGGCGAGCGCTTTCTCGATTTCGGCGCCGGCATCGCCGTGACAAGCCTCGGCCACGCCCATCCGCACCTCGTAAAGACGCTGATCGCACAGGCGCAAAAGCTGTGGCACGTGTCGAACCTGTTCGAGATTCCGCAGGCCGAGCTCCTCGGCCGCCGTCTCGCCGAGGCGAGTTTCGCGGATCTGGTGTTCTTCACCAATTCGGGCACCGAAGCGGTCGAGGGCGCGATCAAGACGGCGCGGAAATATCACTTCGTCAGCGGCCATCCCGAAAAATTCCGGATCATCACCGTTCAAGGCGCCTTCCACGGCCGCACCATCGCCGCGGTGACCGCGGGCGGCAACCCGAAACATCTCGAAGGCTTCGGCCCAAAGCCTGAGGGCTTCGATCAGGTCCCGTTTGGAGATCTTGAAGCTTTGCGGGCCGCGATCGGGCCGCAGACCGGCGCCATCCTCGTCGAACCGATCCAGGGCGAGGGCGGGATCAGGGCCGTTCCGCTTGCCCATCTTCAGGCCATGCGCAAATTATGCGACGAGCACCGGCTGCTGCTGATCCTCGACGAGGTGCAGAGCGGCTTGGGGCGCACCGGCCGGCTCTTCGCCTATGAGCATGCCGGCATCACGCCCGACATCATGACGCTTGCGAAGGGGCTCGGCGGCGGATTTCCGCTTGGCGCCTTTCTGGTGACGCGGGAGGCCGGCAAAGGCATGACCCTCGGCACGCATGGCACGACGTTCGGGGGCAATCCGCTGGCGACCGCGGTCGGCAATGCCGTGCTCGACATCGTGCTCGCCGAGGGCTTCGTCGATCACGTGGCGCGCATGGGTGCGCTGTTGAAGCAGGGCCTCATGGATCTGAAAGCCCGGCATCCGGGTGTGATCGCCGAGATCCGCGGCGAAGGCCTCATGCTCGGTATCGCGGCACGCGTGCCGGTGCAAGACTTCTTCGCCGCGGCGCTGAAGGAGAAGCTCATCCTCATTCCGGCGGGCGACAACGTCGCTCGCCTCTTGCCGGCCCTGATCGTCGGTGAGGCGGAGATCGCCGAAGCGCTGGTCCGCCTGGACGCGACGGCATCCCGGCTCGCCGGCAAAAGGGATCTGCGCATGGGAGCCGCGGAATGATTGACGGGGCAAGCCTTGAAGCCAGGCCGCCGCGGCATTTCCTCGATCTTTCGGAAATTTCGACCGCCGACCTGCGCCAGATTCTCGAAGCCGCCTTGTTGATGAAGCGCCGCCGCCGCAAGGGCGAGGTCGCGGCCTGGCGACCGCTCGCCGGCAAGGTCCTGGCGATGATTTTCGATAAGCCATCGACCCGCACGCGCATCTCCTTCGACATCGGCATGCGGGAACTCGGCGGCGAGACGATCATGTTGACCGGCCAGGAAATGCAGCTCGGGCGCGGCGAGACCATTGCCGATACGGCGCGCGTCCTCTCCCGTTTCGTCGATGCGATCTTAATCCGCGTCCTCGATCACAACGATCTTTGCGAGTTCGCTCAATACGCCGCGGTGCCGGTGGTCAATGGGCTCACCAAGAGATCACATCCTTGCCAGGTGATGGCCGACGTCATGACCTTCGAGGAGCATCGCGGCCCCATCAAAGGGCGTACCATCGCCTGGAGCGGCGACGCTAACAATGTGCTCGCGAGCTGGATTCATGCGGCGCAACGCTTCGAGTTCACGATCCAGGTCGCGACCCCCGCGGAGCTCGATCTTTCGCCCGAGCTTCTCGCCTGGGCCCAGAAATCCGGGACTCGTCTCAAGGTGACGCGCGATCCTTATGAGGCGGTCAGCGGAGCCGACGCCGTCATCTCCGACTGCTGGGTCTCGATGGGCGACGAGAATGAGAGCTTCCGCCACAATCTTCTTGCGCCTTACCAGGTGAATACGAAGCTGATGTCGGTGGCCGCCAAGGACGCGATCTTCATGCATTGCCTGCCGGCGCACCGCGGCGAGGAAGTCACGGACGCGGTGATCGATGGACCGCAATCGGTGGTCTTCGACGAGGCCGAGAACCGCCTGCATGCCCAGAAGGGCATTCTCGCCTGGTGCCTCGGGGCGATCGAGGTATGAGCGATCCGATGTTGCGGCCTGTCTCTGATGACGCGCGCGACGACAATGTCCTGCCCTTCGCGGTCGCGCCGCTCGATCTGCGCGGCCGTGTCGTGCGGCTCGGCGCCTCGATCGACGAGATTCTCGCGCGCCATGCTTATCCACCGCGCGTGGCGCGGGTCGTCGGCGAGGCGGCGGCCTTGACCGCACTCCTCGGCTCGGCGCTCAAACTCGAAGGCAGGCTGCAACTGCAGACGAAGAGCGACGGAGCCATCGACATGATCGTCGTCGATTTCGACGCGCCGAACAGGTTGCGCGCCTTCGCCCGCTTCGACGCGGCGAGACTCGCCACAGCGGGTGCCGACGCAGACCTGCTCGGCAAGGGCCATCTCGCCTTGACCTTGGAGCAAGGCAACGACATGGCGCGCTACCAGGGCATCGTCGCTCTCGAAGGCCAGGGGCTCGAGGAAGCGGCGCATCGCTATTTCCGCCAGTCGGAACAAATCCCGACCTTCGTCCGCCTGGCGGTCGCCGAGAGCGTGACCGGCGCGCAGACCTCCTGGCGGGCCGGCGGCCTGATGGTGCAATTCCTGCCGGCCGCGCCGGAGCGGCAGGCCGATCTTCCGCCCGGCAACGCGCCGGCTGGCACGCCCGTGCCGGAAGTCATCGAGAACGACGCCTGGGTCGAAGCCAAGGCGCTCGCCGCGACGATCGAGGATCACGAGCTCGTCGATCCGACCTTGTCGAGCGAGCGCCTGCTCTATCGGCTGTTCCACGAACGCGGCGTCAGGGTTTTTTCGGCGCAGAGCGTCAAAGCCGCTTGCCGCTGTTCGCGCCAGCGCATCGCCAACATGTTGCGGCGCTTCACGCCACAGGAGCGCGCCGACATGGTCGGCGACAACGGCAAGATCGGCGTCACCTGCGAATTCTGCTCGACCTACCGCGAGTTCGCGCCGGCGGAGTTGGAGTGAAGGGGAGCGATCCCCTCTCCCCGCATGCGGGGAGAGGGTTGGGGTGAGGGGCAGAGTGACTAGCCGCGAACTTGACCGCCTGGTGTGATCCGCGTGGGAGACGGACTGCGGCTGCTCACCCAGCCCCTCACCCTCGCCATAGGCTCGCGCATTCGCGCGAGCCGTCCTAATAAGACGGGCGCGCAAAGCGCGCCCTGTGGCTCGACCTCTCCCCGCACGCGGGGAGAGGTGGTGCTCCGGCCTCAACCGCAAAACTCCTCGCGCCGATAGCCCTGCGCATAGAGTAGCGCCGTGAGATCGGCGTGATCGATGCGCGCCATCGCCGCGGCGGCGACAACGGGCTTGGCGCGGAAGGCGACGCCGAGGCCGGCCTCGGCCAGCATGGCAAGATCGTTGGCGCCGTCGCCGACCGCGAGAGTCTCTGATGCCGCAAGGCCGAGCTCGATCCGCAGCCGCACCAGCGCGTCGCGCTTCGCGGTCTCGCCGCGAACGGGCTCTTCGATCGCGCCGGTCAATTTGCCCTCGGCGACGATCAGGCGATTGGCTTTGCTTGCGTGAAAGCCGAGCCTTTCGGCGAGCGGCATGGTGAACTGCGTGAACCCGCCGGAGACGAGCGCGGTGAAGGCGCCATGCGCGCGCATGGTCTTGACAAGCGCCTCGGCGCCGGGCGTGAAGGCGATCCGTTCCGCAAGGATCTTGTCGATGACATCGATCCGCAGCCCGGCGAGAAGCGCGACGCGCTCGCGCAGGGCCGGCACGAAGGCGATCTCGCCACGCATGGCGCGCGCCGTGATCTTCGCCACATGGTCCTTCATGCCGAGGAAATCGGCCAGCTCGTTGACGCATTCCTGGCCGATGATGGTCGAATCCATATCGGCAAGGAGAAGTCTCTTGCGCCGGCCGGCGGCGGGTTGAACGATGACATCGACCGGCGCGCCGGCGCATCTTTCACGCAGAACCTCGGCCAGGCGCCTGGCTTCGGCTTCGCTCTCGGCCGTGAACGGGATATCTGCTGCGACGCGCTCCGCGAGCCAAAGCGGGGTTTGCGCGCCGGGGAGGATGTGCGCGATGCTTTCGACAAGGAGCGCGTCGAGCGCCGGACGGCCCGGGTCTGAGATGAGCGTTGCGACATGGGTCATGAGAACAGCGGATGGGGACGCGAACTGAGGGATATCAACCGATGATTTCCGCGATCCTCATCGCAGGCCCGACGGCGAGCGGCAAGTCGGGGCTTGCGCTGCGTCTCGCCGAGCGGCTCGGCGGCGTCCTCGTCAATGCCGATTCGATGCAGGTTTATCGCGACCTCGCGATCTTGACCGCGCGGCCGAGGCCGGATGAGGCGGCACGCGCGCCTCACTTTCTGTTCGGGCATGTGAATGGCGCGGTCAATTATTCGGTCGGGCGTTTCGTCGAGGACGCCGCGGCGGCGCTGGAGCGCCTCAGCGCCGAACGCCTGATGCCGATCTTCGTCGGCGGCACCGGGCTCTATTTCAAGGCCCTGACCCAAGGTCTCTCGGACATCCCCAATGTACCGAAAGCCTTGCGCGCCGAGCTACGGGCGCGGGCGGAGAGCCTGCCTGTCGCCGAACTCCATGCCGAGCTGGCCGCCCGCGACCCCGCAATGGCCGCGAAGCTCAGCGACCCGCAGCGCATTCTGCGGGCGCTCGAAGTCCATGCGGCGACGGGGCGAAGCCTTGCCTCGTTCCAGGGCGCGAAGCGCAAGCCACTGCTCGATGCGCAGTCTTGCCTCGCGATTTTCCTCGCGCCGGATCGTGCGGTGCTCAACGCCACGATCGACCAGCGTTTCGATACGATGCTCCAAGCCGGCGCGCTGAAGGAAGTGGAGGCGCTGCGCACCCGCGCGCTCGACCCGGCGCTGCCGGTGATGCGTGCGCTCGGCGTGCCGCATCTCTTGCGCCACCTCGAAGGCGAGATCGATCTCGATGCGGCGGCGCGGCTCAGCAAGCGCGACACGCGCGCCTATGCCAAGCGCCAGTTCACCTTCGCGCGCAATCAACTGCCGGCATTCCGCTGGGCGGCCCCGGAGGCGGCCGAGACGGCGGTCATGGAGGCGGTCGATTAGCTGAAAGCGACCTTCAGGACCTCATAACTCTTGCCGCCGCCCGGCGTATTGACTTCGACGGTATCACCGACCTTTTTGCCGATGAGGGCGCGGGCGGTCGGCGAGCCGATCGAAACGCGGCCGGCCTTCACGTCGGCCTCGGCTTCGCCGACGATCTGATAGACCTTTTCCTCCTCGGTATCTTCGTCGACGAGGGTGACGGTCGCGCCGAACATGACCGTCGAACCTGACAGCTTCGAAACG
Source organism: Methylovirgula sp. (assembly GCA_035266305.1). Taxonomy (GTDB): domain Bacteria; phylum Pseudomonadota; class Alphaproteobacteria; order Rhizobiales; family Beijerinckiaceae; genus Methylovirgula. Next base: position 7,570 of record DATFNQ010000104.1, on the reverse strand, counting down.
TCGATGACTTCCGCCCGCGAGAGCTTATCCTCGAGTTCCGCGATCCGGCCTTCGTTCATGGATTGGGCTTCCTTGGCCGCGAAATATTCGGCGTTTTCCGCCAAATCCCCATGGGTGCGGGCCTCGGCGATCGACTGAATGATGCGCGGCCGCTCGATCTGCTGAAGGCGCTTCAATTCCTCCTCGAGGACGGAATGTCCCTGCGCCGTCATGGGAATCTTGTCCATTATCGATCTCTTTCACGTCTCTTGGCGTAATCAGCTGTTCGGTAAAATTGCCCAGGCTCGCCCAATTTTGGCCGACGAATCAATTTGCCCCGGCCGCTCGAACGCTGGCGTTCGAGTCTGGCCCGTCTGACATTCCAATTCAAGAAGCTGAGGCTCGAAGCCGGCCAAGATTAGCTTGAGGCAAAATAATCCTGGAGCGCCCGCACTTCGAGGTCGCCCGCCACGTAGGCCGCAATGCCCTGCGAAGCTGCGATCGCACCCGCCACAGTGGTATAATAAGGAACTTTATGCAAGAGGGCGGCGCGCCGCAACGAGCGCGAATCGGCCAAGGCCTGCGCTCCCTCGGTTGTATTAAAGACGAGCTGAACCCGGCCGTTCTTGATCGCATCGACCACGTGCGGACGTCCTTCCGAGACCTTGTTGACCTTCTCTGCCGGAATGCCGTGGCTTTCGAGGTAGCGCGCCGTGCCGCCGGTGGCGTTGATCTTGAACCCGAGGCCCAGCAACAGTTTCACGCAGCCGAGAATGCGCGGCTTGTCGATATCGCGGACCGAGACGAAGAGGGTACCGCAGGAGGGCACCTTCGTGCCGCCGCCGAGCTGGCTCTTGGCGAAGGCCATTTCGAAGGAACGGTCGAGGCCCATGACCTCTCCGGTCGAGCGCATTTCGGGTCCGAGCACGGTGTCGACGCCCGGAAAGCGGGCGAAGGGGAATACCGCTTCTTTGACCCCGACGTGATGCGGGAGCATCGGCTTCAGGCCGAACCGCGCCAGCGGCTCGCCGGCCATGATCCGGGCGGCGATCTTGGCGATCGGCACGCCGATCACCTTCGCGACGAAGGGAACGGTGCGCGAGGCGCGCGGGTTGACTTCAAGCACGTAGATCTCGCCGTCCTTCAACGCGAATTGCACGTTCATCAACCCGCCGACAGCGAGTGCGAGGGCGAGCTTGCGCGTCTCATCCTCGATTCGCGCGATTATCTGCGCCGACAACGAGCGCGGCGGCAGAGAGCAGGCGCTGTCGCCGGAATGGATGCCCGCCTCTTCGATATGTTCCATGATGCCGCAGATGAAGACGTCGTGGCCATCGCAGAGGGCGTCGACATCGATCTCGACGGCATCCGAGAGATAGCGGTCGAAGAGCAGCGGGTTCTTGCCGAGCACCGTATTGATTTGGCCGGTCTTGTCGTTCGGGTAGCGTGCTTTGATATCGGACGTGACGAGGCCAGGCAGAGTGCCGAGCAAATAATCGTCGAAGGCGGCCTGGTCGTGGATGATCGCCATGGCGCGGCCGCCGAGCACATAGGAGGGCCGCACGACCAGCGGCAGCCCGAGTTCGGCGGCAACCAGGCGCGATTGCTCGACCGAATAGGCGATGCCGTTCTTCGGCTGCTTCAGTCCGAGCTTGTCGAGCAGCCGCTTGAAGCGGTGACGATCCTCGGCGAGGTCGATCGAGTCGACGCTGGTGCCGAGAATGGGAATGTCCGCCGCTTCCAAGGAACGCGCGAGCTTCAGCGGCGTCTGCCCGCCAAATTGCACGATCGCGCCGCAGAGCTGGCCGGCCTGTTGTTCGGTGGCCAGGATTTCGAGCACGTCTTCGCTGGTCAAGGGCTCGAAATAGAGCCGGTCGGAGGTGTCGTAATCCGTCGACACCGTCTCCGGATTGCAGTTGATCATGATCGTCTCGAAGCCGGCCGCGTGGAGCGCAAAGCTGGCATGGCAGCAGCAATAATCGAATTCGATGCCCTGCCCGATCCGATTCGGGCCGCCGCCCAGAATGACGATCTTGTCGCGCTGTGAGGGCCACGCCTCCGAGGCCGGCGCGCCGGCGAATGGGGTTTCGTAAGTCGAATACATATAGGCGGTCGGCGAAGCGAATTCGGCCGCGCAAGTGTCGATCCTCTTGAACACGGGGCGAACGCCAAGCCGATGGCGCAGCTCCCGCACCTTGGCTTCGTCGAGGCCGGCGAGCGTCGCGAGCCGCGTATCTGAGAATCCGGCGGCCTTCAGCATGCGCAGGTTCGCTGCATCCTTCGGCAAGCCATGCGTGCGGACCTTGGTTTCGAGGTCGATGATTTCTTGCAATCGCGCGATGAACCAGGGATCGATTCGGCAGGCGTCGTGGATTTCCTCATGCGTCACGCCGTAACGCAGAGCCTGGGCGACGATGAGCAGCCGATCGGGTGTCGGGCGTCCGAGCGCGGCGCGCAAGACCTTCCTGTCGTTATCGAGGTCGATTCCTTCGATCTCGACCTCGTCGAGCCCGGAGAGGCCGGTCTCGAGCGAGCGCAACGCTTTCTGCAGGCTTTCCGCGAAGGTCCGCCCGATCGCCATGACCTCGCCGACCGACTTCATCGCCGTCGTCAGGATCGGCTCGGCGCCGGGAAATTTCTCGAAGGCGAAGCGCGGGACCTTGGTGACGATATAGTCGATCGCCGGCTCGAAGGAGGCGGGCGTGGCGCCGCCGGTGATGTCGTTGGCGATCTCGTCAAGCGTGTAGCCGACGGCGAGTTTCGCCGCGACCTTGGCGATCGGAAAGCCGGTCGCCTTCGAGGCCAGCGCCGAGGAGCGCGACACGCGCGGGTTCATCTCGATGACCACTAGCCGGCCGTTCTTGGGATCGATCGCAAATTGGACGTTCGAGCCGCCGGTCTCGACCCCGATCTCGCGCAGCACCGCGATCGAGGCGTCGCGCATCACCTGATATTCCTTGTCGGTCAGGGTAAGCGCCGGCGCGACGGTGACCGAGTCGCCGGTGTGGACGCCCATCGGATCGATGTTTTCGATCGAGCAGACGATGATGCAATTGTCGGCCTTGTCGCGGACGACCTCCATCTCGAATTCCTTCCAGCCGAGGACGCTCTCCTCGACCAGGACCTCGTTGGTCGGCGATGCGTCGATGCCGCGCTCGATGACCTCGATGAACTCCTCCTTGTTGTAGGCGATGCCGCCGCCGGTGCCGCCGAGCGTGAAGGACGGACGGATGATCGCCGGCAGGCCGATGTCGTCGAGGACGGCGAGGGCGTGGGCGAGAGTTTTCACCTGGTGCGAGCGCGGCGTCGAAAGGCCGATGCGCATCATCGCCTTGCGGAAGCGCTCGCGGTCTTCGGCCTTGTCGATCGTCTCGGCCGTGGCGCCGATCATCTCGACGTTGTATTTTTCCAGCACGCCCATCCTTTTCAGGGAGAGCGCGCAATTCAGCGCCGTCTGGCCGCCCATCGTCGGCAAGAGCGCGAAGCCACCAGGCACGGCATCACGTTCCTTGGCGATGATCTTGGCGACAACCTCGGGCGTGATCGGCTCGACATAAGTGCGATCCGCCATGTCCGGATCGGTCATGATCGTGGCGGGATTGGAATTGATGAGAACGATCCGATAGCCTTCTTCGCGCAACGCCTTGCAGGCCTGGGTTCCGGAATAATCGAATTCGCAGGCCTGGCCGATGATGATCGGGCCGGCGCCGATGATCATGATGGTCGAAATATCGGTCCGCTTGGGCATGCCTCGGCTCCGCTCGGCGCGGGCAAGAGAGAAGAGGGTCGCGCTAGGATGAGCCGACCGCGTAGACCAAAATCAGGGCAGTGGGAACCCCAGGGGCCGAAGTGGGCGGATTCGCCTCAAATCGAGGCTCAGGACAGATCCACCGCGTGGCGCTTCAGATCGTCCAAGGAACAAAAGTCGAGGGCGCCTTCATGGGTTGCGCGGAGCACGACGCGCGGCATCTTGCCGGCGGCGAGCGCCTCCTGCCAGCGCGGCGCGCAGAGGCACCAGCGGTCGCCGGGCTTCAGGCCGGGAAAGTCGAATTCCGGCACCGGCGTCGAAAGATCATTGCCGCACGCCATGGAGAAGGCGAGGAAATCCGCGGTCGCGACGACGCAAACGGTGTGGCTGCCGATGTCTTCCGCGGCCGTGTCGCAGCACCCGTTGCGAAAGAAGCCGGTCAGCGGATCGCGCGAACAAGGCTCGAGCGGCTCTCCAAGCACATTGCGCGAGGGTCTGCGGCCGCCGCCGCCATTGCCGGTCCTGAACATCGAGGTCCCCCTACTGGCGACCAAATCAGAATCGTGGCACCGCGGCAACCGCGTTTCATACGGCATGCGTGGCGAAAAGCTCTGCGACCGATGATGTTTTTCAGCCACTCTGTGGCGGCTGCGCAACAGACGCCGGCGCTCGCGTTTGCTATAAAGGTTGCGCTGACGACCTGTATAGCCGGCCGGGGGGCCACGGCTCATCGCACAGGCCGAGGGGAAGGCAAAAGCCCGGTTCCATCGACGCGATGGGACCGGGCTTTTTTGTCTATTGGCGAAGCAAGCCCTATCGCCCTCGTCTTTCAGTGTGCGTTCCTTCTCCCGTTGCGGGAGAAGGGCCCGTTACTCCCTCTCCCCATGAGCGCAAGCGAATGGGGAGAGGGCAGTGAGGGGCGAGGGGATTGGCCGCCATCGTGGCAAATCACCCGGCCCCTCACCCTACCCTCTCCCCGCAAGCGGGGAGAGGGTTCGCGCACTTTGTCGCTCCGCGCCTCGCAATGACGGCCGCGTCTCCGACAGCTGCTTACACGAGGCTCGCGCAAAAGCGCTGGATCTTGCGGCAGGCCGTCTCGAGAACTTCGGTCGAAGTCGCATAAGAGATCCGGAAATTCGGCCCCAATCCAAATGCCGATCCTTGCACGACGGCGACGCCCTCCGCCTCCAGCAGCGCGGAGACGAAATCCTCATCGCTGTCGATTGACTTGCCGTCTTGCGTCTTGCGGCCGATTGCTTCGGCGCAGGACGGATAGACGTAGAAGGCGCCTTCCGGCGACGGACATTTGAGATATTTCGCCTGGTTGATCATCGAGACCACGAGATCGCGGCGGCCTTCGAAGATCTTGCGCCGTTCCAGGATGAAGTCCTGCGGTCCGTTCAAGGCTTCGACCGAGGCCCATTGGGCGATCGAACAGGCGCCGGAGGTTTGCTGACCCTGCAGCATGTCCATGGCCTTGATGAGCTTGTCGGGACCTGCCGCATAGCCGATTCGCCAGCCGGTCATCGCATAGGCCTTGGACACGCCGTTCATGGTGAGCGTCCGGTCCATCAGGTTCGGTTCGACCTGAGCCGGCGTCACGAAGATGAAATCGCCATAGGTCAGGTGCTCGTAAATGTCGTCGGTGAGCACATGCACATGCGGGTGGCGCAGCAGGACATCGGTCAGCGCCTTCAATTCGGCATGCGTATAGGCGGCGCCTGACGGGTTCGACGGCGAGTTCAAGATCAGCCACTTGGTCTTCGGCGTGATCGTCCGGTCGAGATCCTCGGCCTGGAGCTTGAAACCCTGCTCCATCCGAGTCTCGACCGCGACCGGCGTGCCGCCGGCGATCGCCACCATGTCGGGATAGCTCACCCAATAAGGGGCAGGGATGATCACCTCGTCGCCGGGATTGAGAGTGGCGAGGAAGGCGTTGAACAGAATATGCTTGCCGCCCGTGCCGACGATCGTCTGCGAGGCCTTGTAGTCGAGGCCGTTCTCGCGCTTGAATTTGGCCGCGATCGCTTCACGCAGAGGCGGAATGCCGGCAACCGGCGTGTATTTCGTCTCGCCGCGCATAATCGCGGCGATCGCCGCTTTCTTGATATTGTCCGGCGTGTCGAAGTCGGGCTCGCCGATCGACAGCGAGATGATGTCGCGCCCGGCGTTTTTCAGATCGCGCGCCTTCTGCGTCACCGCGATGGTCGCGGAAGGCTTTACGCGAAGCAGGGCGTCGGAAATGAAGGCCATGAAGGGCTCCCTGGGGCTTGTCGGCGACAAACTAGCGGCACCATGATCGGCGCTTCAAGTTCTTGTTTTGACGCATGTCTGCCGGCACGCCGCGTCCAAACCCCCATGAAACCCTCAACAATCCTTAATGAGACGGGGCGATCATGCTTGCCTCCCGGCGAGGCGAACATATGCTTGAAAACCTGCGGACCGGCGCCTGGCTGACGCGCGAGCGCTTGCTCGCCTATCCGGCCATCCTGCTCATCCTCTCTTTAGCCGCGGCGCTCGCGCTCATCGCCACGTCGCACGCTGGGATCGATGCTTTCGGCCGGCCGCTCGGAACCGATTTCAGCGGGATTTTCACGGCAGGCCGGGAGGTCGCCCAAGGCCATCCGGCGCAGCCTTACGACGTTGCGGCCTTTCGTGACGATCAGGCGCGACTCTTCGGCGCCTCCAAGGATTTCTACGTCTGGTTTTACCCACCTTATTTTTTGGGGCTGGCCGGCATCCTTGGCCACCTCCCCTATCTTGCGGCTCTGACGCTTTGGCAAGCGATGACGCTGCCGCTCTATCTTGCGGCCGTGTTGCGGGCACTCGGCCCGACGAAACTCCCCATCCGGCCGGTGATCATCGCTGCCCTCGCCTTTCCCACCGTGTTTATCAACATGATGCATGGTCAAAACGGCTTCCTCACCGCGGCCCTGCTTGGCGGCGGACTCACGCTGCTTGAGCGCCGCCCGCTTCTCGCCGGGCTCTGTTTCGCGCTCCTCGCCTACAAGCCGCAATTCGGTTTCCTGCTCGTTCCGGCGCTTCTTGCGGGCCGGCATTGGCGCGCCGCTGCGGGGGCAGCCGCGGCACTTGCGGGCATCAGTCTGGCAACCCTGGCGGCGTTCGGAGCGGCGCCCTGGCAGGGATTTTTTGCGCAGCTCGATTTCACCCGGGTGGTGCTCGAACAAGGTGCCGCTGGCTTCGCGAAAATCGAAAGCCCGTTCGCGGCGGTGCGGCTTCTCGGCGGCGGGCTCAATTTGGCCTACGCCGCGCAAGGCGCGGCGAGTTTCGCTCTGTTCGTCGCCGTTCTCCTTGTCTGGCGATCGGCGGCCGATTTCAGGTTGAAGGCCGCGGCGTTGATGAGCGCGAGCCTCGTCGCCACGCCGCACGTCTTTGATTATGACATGGCAATCCTCGCTCCGGCGCTCGCTTTTGCAGTCTCCTACGGACTCGACAAAGGCTTCGGCCCGTTCGAGAAATCCGGCTTGGCGCTGGTGTGGATCGCGCCGTTGCTGGCGCGGCCTTTGGCCGAAACGGTTGTCTTACCGCTCGGCCCGATTGCGGTTCTGCTTTTTTTCAGTGGCCTCCTCCGGCGCGCCTGGGATGAGCAAGCGAAACGGGCAACTATCATCGAATGCCTGCCGTCCGCAGAGCATCGTGATTATGCATGCGCCGCCTTGCCCGCTGCTGCGTCGCCCACCCCTGATATGCCTGAAAAAACGCCAGCCGATTCGGATCAAGAAATTCCGAAATCCACGTCTTCATTTGTCTCGAATTCCGGGAACTTTCTTTTCACCATAGAGCACGGAATTTTTTGTTGACCCGGCGCCGCGAGCGTCCGTA
>DATFNQ010000103.1:0-3693 GCA_035266305.1 Methylovirgula sp. | reverse complement strand
TAAGCTGTTCGACGACGCGTCGCTGGAGAAGATGCTGTACGAGCGCTCTGGCCTGCTCGGCCTATCCGGCATCAGCGACGACATGCGGGTGTTGCAGGAGAGCACGGATCCGCATGCGGTCGCGGCGATAGAGTATTTCGTGTATGCGATGACCAAGTACGCCGGCGCCTATGCGGCCGTGCTCGGCGGCCTCGACGCTTTCGTGTTCACCGCCGGCATCGGCGAGCACTCCGCCCCCGTCCGCGCGGCGCTGTGTGCCAAGCTTTCGTGGCTCGGCGTGGAGCTTGACAAGCAGGCGAACGATTCCAACGGGCCCCGTATTTCCACTGCGGACAGTCGGGTCTCCGTGTGGGTCATCCCGACAGACGAGGAACTGATGATCGCGCAGCACACGCTGGCGCTTGTTCGCCCGTCGCTGAGCTGACAGAAGGAACACTCGCCATGAAACCCAATACCGCCCAGCCCAAGGCTCTCGAATCGAAGCCGCGAGTGGTGTTGCCACTGTAGCAGCGCGTGGCCTTCTCAAGACGATAGTACCGGTATTCCTCGCCCGATACCCAGAGGTGCAGCTAGATCTCGTGGCGGATGGCGGCTTCGTCGACATCGTGGCGGAGGGCCTTGATGCCGGCGTGCGACTGGGCGAAGCAGTGCCACGGGAATCGCCGTACGGTTTGTCGGCGAATTACGCTTCGCCGCCTGAGCAAGCGCCAACCTCTGAGCAGCCGGTGGTACGCAAGCGTTAAGCCGGGAAATTGGCCTAGTAGGCCGCAACGCCTGTAAATGAGTGACATGAACCCACTGCTTTCCGTCACACCCAATGCAGCCGCCCCGCAGCCCGCGGGGGAGCGCTCGACCAAGGGCGCAGCCGAACCCGTTGCGCCAGGAACGTCGGATCTGGCCCTCCTTCCGCTCCCCGAGCTCCTGCAATTTCTGCATTCCACCGACACCGGCCTGAGCGCGCCGGACGCCGCTTCCATCCTTAAGGCGGTTGGACCGAACCGGATCGAGTCGGCTAAGCGGAAGAGCCTGCTGACCGCCTTTATCGATCGGTTCAGCAATCCGTTGGTTTTGATTCTGCTCTTCGCGGCAGCGGTATCGGCGTTCACCGGCGACGTTCCGAGCTTCGTCGTCATCGCCGTCATCGTGCTCGTGTCCGTAATCCTCGACGTAACGCAGGAGCGCCAGGCCCAAAATGCTGCTGACAGTCTGCGCGAACAGGTCTCGCTTTCCGCCAAGGCGCTTCGCGATGGACAGCCGGTCGACGTCCCCGCGGCGGAGATCGTGCCCGGCGATATCGTTCTTCTTGCCGCCGGCGATCTCGTGCCCGCCGATTCTCGGCTGATCGAAGCCCGCGACCTCTACGTCGACGAAGCGCTTCTCACCGGCGAAGCTTACCCAGCCGAAAAGGAGGTGGCGCCGGTGACCGCGGAGGCCGCGCGCGAGACCACGTTCCCACCTAATCTTGTGTTCATGGGAAGCTCGGTCGTGAGCGGGACCTCCAAGGCGCTGGTCCTGGCGACCGGACGTAACGCCCAACTCGGCTCGATCGCCAGCGCGCTGCGGAAGCCGCCGCCGCCGACAGCCTTTGCGATCGGCGTCCAAAATTTTGGGATGATGATCGTAAAGGCCACGGTGTTTCTTGTCCTGTTCGTGGTCCTCGTCAATCTCCTGTTCCATCGACCGCTGCTCGAATCCTTTCTGTTCGCGCTGGCACTCGCCGTCGGACTTACACCTGAACTCTTGCCGATGATCGTATCGGTCACTCTGTCGCATGGCGGGGTGCGCATGGCGCGCAAGCACGTGATCGTGAAGCGTCAGTCCGCCATCGATGATCTCGGCAGCATGGACGTGTTTTGCAGCGACAAGACCGGAACGCTGACCGAAGCCCATATCAAGCTGGTCCGGGAAGTGGGCCTCGGCGGGCAGGACAGCGGCGCAGTGATGCAGATGGCGCAGCTCAACGCCGCGTTCGAGACCGGGCTCAAGAGTCCTCTGGACGAGGCGATCCTTGCGGCCGGCAAGATCGACCTCACGGCTTGGCGCAAAATCGACGAAGTGCCGTTCGATTTCGAGCGGCGCCGGGTTTCGGTCCTCGTCGAAGGCGAAGGCCGGCGTCTCATCATCGTGAAGGGCGCGCCGGAAGACGTCCTCAGACTCGCGGCTCGTTATGAGCAGCAAGGATCGCGGCCGCGCCCGCTCGACGCTGCTGCGCACAGGACCGCCGAGGCGACGTTCAACGCCCTTGGCGTCGAAGGCTATCGGGTCCTAGGGGTCGCGTGGCGGGAGGTCGAAGCGGACCGCCAGAACGCGAAGGTCGCCGACGAGACAGACCTGACCTTCGCCGGATTTCTGGCCTTCCTCGATCCGCCGAAGGCAGGGGCCCGTGAGGCGCTGACCGCCCTCGCCAACCTCGGCGTCGCCGTGAAAGTGGTGACTGGCGACAATGAGCAGGTCACCCGGCATGTCTGCGGCGAGCTCGGTCTGAACGTTACCGGAACGCTGACCGGTCCGGAGGTCGCAGGCCTGACCGACGAGGCGCTGATAGCCCGGCTCGACGACACGACCCTGTTCTGCCGGGTCACGCCGCCCCAGAAGTCCCGCATCATCACGGCCTTGCGGCACAAGGGCCATGTCGTCGGCTATCTTGGCGACGGGATCAACGACGCGCCGCCGCTTCATGCCGCGGATGTCGGCTTCTCGGTGGACACCGCCGTCGACGTCGCCAAGGAAGCGGCCGCCATGATCCTTCTGCGCAAGGATCTTGGCGTGCTCGCGGAAGGCGTGCGCGAAGGGCGCCGGACCTTCGTCAACATCCTCAAATATATGATGATGGGAACGAGCTCGAATTTCGGCAACATGTTCTCCATGGCGGCCGGCGTTCTGTTCCTGCCCTTCCTGCCGATGCTGCCGACCCAAATTCTTTTGAACAATCTGCTCTATGACCTGTCGGAGACAACGATCCCGCTGGACGAGGTGAGCGATGCGATGGTGGCGCAGCCGCGCCGCTGGGACCTCGACATCATCCGCAAGTTCATGTTTGTGTTCGGGCCGCTGAGTTCAGTATTCGACTTCGTTACTTTCGGGCTGCTGCTCTGGGTCTTCCGGGTTGACGAAGCACTGTTTCATACCGCCTGGTTCGTCGAGTCCCTCTCGACGCAAATCCTGGTGATCTTTATCATTCGCACAGCGCGCCCCTTTCGGGATCGGCCGCATCCGGCGCTCGTGGCAAGTTCGCTCTCCGCCTTCGCTTTGGCTGTGGCGCTTCCCTATTCGCCGCTTGCACACTGGCTCGGCTTCGTTCCGTTGCCCGCCACCGTCATGGGCGCGCTCGCGCTCGTGACCGTCGGCTATCTTGTCACCGTCTATGGCGTGAAACGGTGGTTCTTCAAGCGCTATCAGCTGGCCTAGTTTCTTATCCAAACAAAGCCCCGGGCAATGTCCCGGTGTTTTTGTTGATAGATATTCGGCTCGCAGATCGCGGCGTGATTCACGGGCATGTCTCCTCTTGGCCCATCGCGACATTTCGCTGCGTCGCAGAATTTGGTCGCTATCGGGGCATAGCGGACTTCGGCAAGCCGTCCGCCCGGCAGATTTATGGGTTCACGGCCTAGTGAACCCGGATAGTTCAGCGGCGCTGGCTGTCAATACGTTCGGCTGGTTCATAGAACGGCCGAAGGCTTTGCCGCCCTTTCC
>DATFNQ010000102.1:0-10303 GCA_035266305.1 Methylovirgula sp. | reverse complement strand
CATCTTTCAAGGCTGACGCCAATTCGCTTGCAAATTGTTCCGGCTCGCCGCGCGCCGTCGGCACGATCGAGACATTTGCCTCTCGCAGGACTCGGTGCTTGATGATGTCTCGTTGCTGATCGCTCAAGCTCCTCGCCGCAGAGTCGGTTGCGGAAATTGGCAGCACTTGGAAGGCGGCTGCACTTGTCGCCGGGGCTCCATAGAGAAGTTCCCCAACGCAGCCAAGGATGAGAATCCTGCGCGCGACTGCCGATCGTATGGCGCAGATGTCACCCATAGGTCCCACCATTGATTGAGATGTGCGCTTTTGCCCCGCCCATAGGCGGCCCTTACGGCTCGAGGACCGTATCCCAGTAGAGATAGTCCATCCAGCTTTCATGCAGATAATTGGGCGGGAAAAGCCGACCGTTCTGGTGCAGATCATTGACGGTCGGCCGATAGGGCTGACGGGACGGCCACATATGCGCTTCGCGGGCCAGCCGATCGCCCTTGCGCAGATTGCAGCAGGAACAGGCCGCCACCACGTTCTCCCAAGTCGTGGTCCCGCCCTTCGAGCGGGGCACGAGATGATCGAAGGTCAGCTCTTCGCGCGCGCCGCAATATTGGCAGCTGAAACGATCGCGCAGGAAGACGTTGAATCGGGTGAAGGCCGGATGGCGGGACGGCTTGATATAGGTCTTCAGGGAGACGACCGACGGCAGCCGCATCTCGAAGCTCGGGCTGCGCACCGTCCTATTGTAATGCGAGACGATGTTGACCCGGTCCAGGAAGACCGCCTTGATCGCATCCTGCCAGCACCACAGCGACAGAGGATAATAGCTCAAAGGCCGAAAGTCGGCATTGAGAACCAGGGCCGGACAGCCTTCCGGCGACCCCACGGGTTGGCAGTGAACCGTCAAACCTGGCACCTCGCACGAGCATTTCCGGCGACCGGCTCGCCATCGAAAATGCTCTCATCACTGGCCGGAGCGCTTTGGAGCTGAAATCCAGTTCGCCCTGCGCACTCTGGCCTTGCTCGCCTATCTCCTTGCGGGCGCCGCCTGGTGGTCCAGTTCGCCCAAAAATCCTCTAAATGACCTCCGTCCTTAAGGCAAATCGCTCTATTTCCAGCTTACATGAGTTGGTGACGGCAATGTGAAGGCCAGAGCGTCGCATGGACGCCTCCGGCCCGCTTCAGCGCGTCGGAACGGGTGTCCCGCTTCGATAGTCATAGAAGCCGCGCTGGGTCTTGCGGCCGAGCCAACCGGCCTCGACATATTTCACGAGCAGCGGGCAAGGGCGATATTTCGAATCGGCCAGGCCCTCGTGCAGGACCTGCATGACCGAGAGGACCGTGTCGAGCCCGATGAAGTCGGCGAGCTGGAGAGGTCCCATCGGGTGATTGGCGCCGAGCCGCATGGCGGTATCGATGGCCTCGACGGTTCCGACGCCCTCATAGAGCGTATAGATCGCCTCGTTGATCATCGGCAGGAGGATTCGGTTCACGATGAAGCCCGGGAAATCTTCCGAGACGGTTGCCGTCTTGCCGAGTCGGGCGACGAATCGCTTCGCGGCATCGAATGTCGCATCTTCTGTCGCGATGCCGCGGATGATCTCGACGAGCTGCATGCGCGGCACGGGATTCATGAAATGAATGCCGATGAACCGCTCCGGCCGATCGGTCACCGAGGCGAGCCGGGTGATCGAGATCGACGACGTATTGGTCGCGAGCATGCATTCCGGCCGCAAGCCGGGACAGAGCTTCATGAAGATCTTGCGCTTGATCTCTTCATTTTCCGAAGCCGCTTCGATGATGAGATCGCAATCGGCGAAAGCATCATAATCGATCGCCGGCGTGATCCGGCCGACGGCGGCAACGCGCGTCGCCTCGTCGAGCTGCTTGCGTTCGACGAGCCGCGTGAGATTGCCGCCAAGCGTCGCAAGGCCAGCGTTGATCCGTTCATCAGAAATGTCGTTGAGGGTGATATTGAAGCCAGCGAGGGCGCAGACCTGCGCGATTCCGGCGCCCATTTGCCCGGCGCCGATGATGCCGATTTTATTGATTTCAGCCATGAGTCTCTTCCAGGGAACGATCGGCTCACGAGCCTCGATCGATCCAGAGTGCGCGTCTTGCCCGATGTCGGCGTGTCGTAATCGTCCCGGAGAGGCAAGTCAACGCGAGCACGGCCGTACCCGCGAAGGCCGGCAGCTGAACCAGCGCCCGCAGGCGCCTTACCTCACGCTGAAATGCAGCGGTACGGTGAAGTTGAAATGGTTTCCGGGTACATCCGCGGGCGGGGCGGGAAGCGGGTTCGCCCGGCGCAGCGTCGCCACGGCTGCCTGGTCGAGGATCGACGAGCCCGAACTGCCGGAAAGCCGCACCGAGACGACGCGGCCGCTGCGATCAACCGAGAAGGAGATGGACGCCGTGCCGTTTGTGCCTTGCGCGCGCGCCTCTTCAGGATACTCTTTCACGCTGTTGATCCGAATGACGATTTCGCTCTTCCATGAGGAAAGGGCGGCGCCGTTGAAGCCGGGCGCCGGAGCGGCGGCGGTGGCAGCGCGCGGCAGGTTCGTGCGCCGCTGAGCACGCGCCTGCGGTTTCGCCTGTTTGATCTCGTGCTTGACGACCGGCTTAGGTGGCGTTTTTTCGACCGGCGTCTCTTCGACCTTTGGCGGCGGCGGCGGGGCCATCATGACGTCCGGCTGGGGCGCCGGCAGCACGTCGGGCGCCACCGGCGCCTGGGTGACGGCCGTCGGTTGCTGCGGCTGCGGCGGTTGCGGCTCAATCGGCGTCGGCTCCGGAGGCGTCTCGGGTTGCACCTCCTCGGGCTGCGGCGGCGTCTCCACTTCTTCTTGCGGCGGCGGCGCGACGGCAAGCGGCGCGAGATTGATCATCACCGCGTCGGGAGGATTGCCGGGCGGCATCTCCGATTGCCGCATGAGCATCAACCAGACCACCAAACCGACATGCGCGAGGAGCACGGCGAGCGCGGCGAGACCCCAGCGCCGCAGGCCTGTGTCCTCGCGGCGAGGCAGGATTGTGTCGGCAAACATGCTCATTGCGATGACGGGGACGCCGGTGGCGCGGCAGGCGCCGATGGCGCAGGTTCAGGGACTGCCTGGCCCGCGTCGAGACCGACCAGGGCGATCTTGAGATAGCCGGCCTTGCGCAGGAGATTCATCATGTCCATCACCGAGCCGTAAGCGATCGACTTGTCGCCGCGCAGAAAGATCCTTTGGTTCTTATCGCCACCGGTCGCCGCATCGAGCGCCGCGCCCAGTTGGTCTTGAGGTACCGGCGTTTCGCCGAGCGTGAGCGAGAGATCCGGCTTGATCGTGACGAAGATCGGCTTGTCGGGCCGTTGGCTCGGCTGGGCGGTCGAGGCCGGAAGTTCGACATTGACGTCGACTGTCGAGAGCGGCGCCGCCACCATGAAGATGATGAGCAGCACCAGCACCACGTCGATAAAGGGCGTGACGTTGATCTCGTGCGATTCGTCGAGATCGTCATCGCTGGTGGTGAGCTTGACGGCCATGTACGCTCACTCCGCCGATCGGCGCCGCATGCCGACGACGTGCCAGTCGTCCTCTTCTTCCACCACCGGGCCGCGATCGAGATCGCGCGACACATGCCGCAGAATTTCCGCCGCGGCATCGCCGAGCATGGCGCGATAGGAGCCGATGCTGCGGGCGAAATAATTGTAGATGATCACGGCTGGTATGGCGGCGACGAGACCGAAGCCGGTGGCGAGCAGCGCTTGAGCGATGCCGGGGGCGACGACCGCGAGATTGGTCGTGTTCGTCTTGGAGATTCCGATGAAGCTGTTCATGATGCCCCAGACCGTGCCGAACAGGCCGATGAAGGGCGAGGTCGCGCCGATCGTCCCGAGAATGCCGGTGCCGCGCATCATCTGCCGGCCGGCGCGCGCCTCGATCCGCGCGATGAGCGCCGCGGCTCGCTCCTTGATGCCGTCGGCGTTGAGATCGGCCGAGCGATCGACCTCGGCCGCGGCGGCCTCGACCATGCGCACGATGGCGCCTTTGGCCGCGCCGAGCTCTTGCGCGGCGGCAGCCAGACTCGAGGCGCGTGCGAGCACGCCAAGCTGGCTTTGCGCCTGCCGCTTGGCGGCGAAGAGCTCAATGCTCTTTGCCAGCCAGATAGTCCAGGTGACGAGCGAGGCGAGGGCGAGCCCGATCATCACCGCTTGGACGACGATGTCTGCCTCGAGGAACATGCCCCAAGGCGAAAGATTGCGCGGCAACAGCCGCGCCGGGATCGGCGGCGCGCTCGGAGTGGCCGGCAGTTGGATGTCGGGCTCGGCTGGCGTCGCGCTCGGCGCCCCGGCAGCCGGCGTCGCGGGCGCAGCCGCAGAACTCGGAGCAGCCGTCGCCGCTGGAGAAACTGGTGCAGCCGCAATCGGCGAGATTGGCGCAGCGGCGGCCGGCGCGGCCGGCGGCGCGACCTCTTGTTGCGCCGGCGCGGCGGATTGGGCGAACCCGGGGATCGCCAGCACGCCCAAAAGACATAGAGCCGGCGCACCGAGTTTGAACCGCAACGCCATCGTTCGACTCACGGACCGCATCATCCCTGTCCTTGCTTTTGTCGCTGCCCCCGACGAGCGCCGGATTTCTCGATTGCAGAAGTATCTTCGGCCTGCGCTTCTTTTAGTGCACGCGGTTTTGGCTCTCCGGCAACAGACAGAGATCATCGCGTTTGTCAACGTGAAGCGTGAGCCGGCGAATCAATTTCGCGCCGCGCACGTCGTGAAAGCTGATCGGTCTCGCCGCATACGGAACAGACTCGTTGAAGCGCCACTGTGAATGTATAGCGGATTGCTCGCGAGACCAGCAAAGCAACATGCAAATATCGAAAACAGGCGACAATTCTTTCGCCCGGCGAACCGTGCATGAAGAAATCCGCATGCGCGATATGAACTTTTCCAGATGGCGTCGCGAATAATCCTGGGCGGCTAGAATTCTTCCGGTTATCGGTTCGAAAACGACAGCGACACGGGCCGGTCCTTGCGCTCGCTCCGGCCCGGCGCGCGCTACGGCGCCTTGAAGGCCTGGGCCGAGGAATTGCATCTGAGGGAAGCTGCCGACCTGCTCGGGCAAACGCTGTCCGAAGAAAAACAGACCGATCTCAGCAAGCTCGCGGTAGAGAGCGCCAATCGCGCGGCGTCTCGGTGACGCTGACGGGACATCTGCCGCGTGAAGCGCCAAAACCGGCTCGCCGGTTTTGGCGCTTCTTCTTGCCGTCCGAAATTGCTCCAGATCAATGATTCTGCCTGAAACTCCGCTAATGACAAAGCTTCATGGGTAAACCGTCACCCGCCGTCAACGTGCGATGGGGGAGACTATTCTGGTTCGATCGAAGGCGGCGACAGGGAACGATTTGGCTCAGCCAAAGTTAACTTGCGACCGTGAGCTGCGGGGCCGGACGCCTGCCGCGCGCTCTGACCGCAACTTTTGCTCGATTCTCGCCTTGGCACGATGGTTGCTGGCTTGCGTGATGTTCGTGTAGCGTTCGTAGAGGCGTAGCCGATGGACGCGCGGCCGCAAGGTTGCGCGTTCACGGTCGAGTTGAGGAGATGAAAAGTGGTACCGCGTGCGAATTGGAAGGGCTATCTCAAGCTGTCGCTTGTCTCCTGCCCGATCGCGCTCTTTCCCGTCGCGAGCACGACCGAGCGCATATCCTTCCATCTCATCAACCGCGCGACAGGCAACCGCCTGCGCCAGCAATATGTCGATCCCGTCAGCGGCGAGATCGTCGAACGCGACGAGCGGGTGCGTGGCTATCAGATCGGCAAGGGCGAATACATCACGCTCGAAGAGAGCGAAATCGCCGAACGCGCGCTCGAGAGCACTCATACGATCGATATCGAAAGCTTCGTTCCCCGCCAGGAAATCGACGAGGTTTATCTCGACAGTGCGTATTACATGGCGCCTGACGACAAGGTGGCGGACGAACCTTTCGTCGTCGTTCGCGACGCGATGCGCAAAAGTGGCATGGTCGGGCTCGCCCGTGTCGTTCTTTATGGGCGCGAACGCATCCTCATGATCGAGCCGCGCCACAACGGCCTCATCGGCACGACGCTGCATTACCAATACGAAATCCGCGACGACAAAGCCTATTTCGATTCTGTTCCGGATCTCAAAATACCGACCGAAATGCTCAAGCTGGCCGAGCACATCATCGACACCAAGCGGGGTACCTTCGATCCGTCGAAGTTCGAGGATCGCTATCAGGACGCGCTCGTCGAGCTGGTCCGCGCCAAGCGCGCCGGCCGTCCGCTCCCGGCGGCGCCCGAGACAAAGGCGCCGAGCAACGTCATCAATCTCATGGATGCCCTGCGGCGGAGCGTCGAAGGCGAGACGCGCCGCGGATCGGGCGCAAAGAGTCCGGCGGCGGCGCGCAATGAGACCGTCAAATCGCGGACCGCCTCTAAGAAGGCCGCCGCGCCCGCAAGCAGGGCAGCGCGGACGCGGCGCATCAAGAAGGCCAGCTGAGCGAAGAGGAGCCTGTGGCCAGCGCCCTCGATGCCTACCACAAGAAACGCGACTTCGGGGTGACCTCCGAGCCGCGCGGCAGCAAGGCCCGGCGCAAGGGCAATACATTCGTCATCCAGAAACATGCTGCAACGCGGCTGCACTACGACTTCCGGCTCGAGCTGGATGGCGTCTTGAAGAGCTGGGCGGTCACGCGCGGTCCCAGTCTTGTCCCCGGCGAGAAGCGGCTCGCCGTCCACGTCGAGGATCATCCGCTGGATTACGGTTTGTTCGAAGGCACGATCCCGGAGCGCCAATATGGGGCCGGCACCGTGATAGTCTGGGATCGCGGAACTTGGGAACCGGACGGCGATCCGCATTTAGGCTATGCCAAGGGGCACCTCGACTTCACCCTCCACGGCCAAAAGCTCAAAGGCAAATGGCATCTCGTGCGGATGCGGCCGCGACACGGCGAGAAAGCCGACAATTGGCTGCTGATCAAGGCGAACGACGCCGAGGCACGCATCCCGGACGATCCCGATATCCTCGAAGAGGAGCCGAATTCCGTCCTGACTGGCCGGTCGCTTGAGGAGATCGCGACCGATGCGGGAAGCCGGCAATGGACATCCGGAAAACCCGCTGGCGCTCAAACGACAGCCGCCCGGACACCGCGCCAGCGGGCGATGGCGCCGCTCCCGCAGCCGAAGGCTGCGTCGAAATCAGCGACGAAATCAGCCGCGTCGCGCCGAGCGGGCACGAAAAACTCCAAGCAATCCGCAACCTTCACCTTCACGCCGCCGAAGAGCGCGAAGCGCGCCGCATTGCCGGACTTCATTCCGCCGATGTTGCCGACGCTCACCGCCGCGCCGCCGAGCGGGGCAAGTTGGATCCACGAGATCAAGTTCGACGGCTATCGCATCGAGGCGGTGCTCGATGCGGGGAAAGTGATCCTGCGGACGCGCAAAGGGCTCGATTGGACGGATCGCTTCCCCTCTGTGGCGGCAGCCGTCGCCGAGCTGCCCGCAAAGACGTGTCTCATCGACGGCGAGATCGTGGTCGAGGATGAGAACGGCATTTCTGATTTCTCCGCGCTGCAGAACGCATTGAAGGAAGGCAAGGCGCAAGATTTGGTCTATTACGCCTTCGATATCCTCTACCTCGACGGCTTCGATCTCACGCAGGCCTCGCTGATCGAACGCAAGGGCCTGCTCGGCTCGCTTCTTGCGGCGGGAGGCGCAAGGCAGGTCCTGCGGTTCAGCGAACATTTCGACGAGAACGGCGACCTGATGCTGCAGCACGTCTGCCGACTCGGCGCCGAAGGCGTCGTCTCGAAGCGGCGCGACGCGCCCTATCGCCCGAGCCGCACCACCGATTGGACTAAGTCGAAATGCGCCAACCGGCAGGAATTCGTCGTCATCGGCTATGTTCCCTCATCGACCGCACGCAAAGCCGTCGGCTCGCTCGTCCTCGGCTATTACGACAAGGGCCAGCTCGTCTACGCCGGTCGCGTCGGCACCGGATTCTCCAATAAAATGGCCGCCGATCTCTATGCCGATCTGGAGCGCGAACGGACCGCCAAGCCGCCGTTTTCCGCGCCGCTTCCGCCCGAGGCGCGCCGCAACGTCGTGTGGGTCAATCCGACCCGTGTCGCCGAGGTGGAGTTTCGCGGCTGGACGGCGGACTCGCTTTTGCGGCAGGCGTCATTCAAAGGCTTGCGCGAGGATAAGGACCCGAAGGAGATCGTGCACGAGAAAGCGGTCGCCGCGCCGATCGACAGTCCAGCGACGAGCGTGAAACTCACGCATCCGGATCGGGTTCTGTGGCCCGACGTCGGCATCACCAAGCAGGGTCTCGCCGACTATTATGCGATGGTCTGGCGATGGATCGAAAAACACATCGTCGGGCGGCCGCTCGTTCTTGTGCGTTGCCCGACGGGATTCGTGCAAGGCTGCTTCTTTCAAAAGCACGCCTGGGCTGGAATTGATGAGCACATTTTGCAAATCCATGACCCGCACGAGAAGCAGCCGATCTTCGGCATCGACTCGCTCGACGGGCTGATTGCGCTTGTGCAAGCGGCGGCGCTGGAAATCCATCCTTGGGGCTCGAGGTCGACGGATCTTGACCATCCCGATCGGCTGATCTTCGACCTCGACCCGGGCGAAGGCATAACCTTCGCCGACCTTGTCGGCACGGCGCGCGAGGTGCGTACTCGGCTCGCCAAGGCGAAGCTCGAGAGCTTCGTCAAGACGACCGGCGGCAAGGGTCTTCACGTCGTCGCGCCGATCGAGCCTCGTTCGAGCTGGGAGCAGGCCAAGAATTTCTGTCGCGCGCTGGCCGAGGCGATGGCCCGCGACAATCCGCAACGCTTCACCGCCACCGTGGTGAAGAAGGCGCGGGCCGGGCGAATCTACATCGACTATTTGCGCAACGCGCGCGGCGCGACGGCGGTTGCTCCTTACTCGACCCGGGCACGCCCTGGCGCCGCTGTTTCGGTGCCGCTCACCTGGGATGAGCTCGCCTCGACATCCAGCGCGAGCCAGTTCACGCTCGGCAATTTAGGCAAGCGGCTTCAACACTTGGCCCAGGATCCTTGGGCCGGATTCTTTGCCGTCCGGCAGACCCTGCCCGCGCCTTGACGCGCGATGCGTTCCACGGGCGGCCAGCGGAGCGCGAAGCACAACAAGCGTCTTTAACAGTGTCACTCGCGGCCAAACGCCTTGCGTAGCTCGGTCTTCGCCCGCTCGAGGATGCGCTTGCGGGCCGCGGGCAGGTTCTTGCCTGCGCGGTTCAGATAGAATGTGAGCATGGACATCGCCGATCGGAACGGGCTCGCCTTGCGACGCGCGCTGTGCTCGGCAGAGTCTTTGAGCGATTGCGCGATGTGTTTCGCATTATCGGACGCAAACACATGTGGTTCGAGGTCGAGCGCATCGCTCTCGCTCGTTACGCGCGCCGACCATTTTCGTACCGGCTTTTTCGGCATTGCGACGGCTCACAGGCGGAACACATAGACGAGGCAGAAGGCGAGGATCACCAACGAGAGTCCCCATCCCAAGACAAATCGCGTGACATGGGGCGTGACCCCCTGCCGAGCTTCCGTTTCGGTCAGAACTGGAGTGTTGCCGCGCCGTTGGGCCACTTCGCGTTCTTCGCTTCTCATGCTCATGACTGAATCTCCGCTATCGTAATCCTTCAACGCGCGTGAGGCCGGGCATGTTGCATCATTTTTTCTTCCTGGGAGGAAGTCGTTCTCCGAGTTCCGCGATCGTGTCGTCACTGCGAGCAGGTGAGCGGATGAGCGCTGTCGCAACCAACTGACAAGTCTGATGTTTTGTCTTCTGGTGTTGCTGAAAGCGAGAGCGCGGCCGTGCGACGCATGGCATTCTTTGCAGCGGCGCCCGCCTTGGCATTGCTGCCCGGCATTGCGCGCGCCGGGCTGACACGCGAGCAAATCGCGGCGCTCGCGCCGAAGATCGGGACGATGCTGCCCGGCGATGCCCTGCTGCTCAAGCGGTCGTATCTATGCAGCCTGCGCGCGCAACGCCGATGTTGCCGTTCGCGTTTGGCTCGCATGATCCTCGTCCGGCGCGCCGCTGGCAGGCGCATTTCGGGCATGCTAAGGCAAAACCCGCTGAAGCGCGGATGAGTCCGCCCAAAGCCGCGGTTCTATCGCGAAAGTCCCGGTAGCTCAGCAGGATGGAGCGATGGTTTCCTAAACTGATCTCGATGGGATGAATTCTTTGGCTGTCCTCCATAGGATGGCTCCTTGCTCAAGTGATCCTCTCTCCTCGCGCCCACCGCTGCGCGGTTTCACCTCGGGTCGTTGTTACAT
>DATFNQ010000101.1:0-8596 GCA_035266305.1 Methylovirgula sp. | reverse complement strand
TGTATTGTGATGGCGCATGGCGTGGGTTCCTTGCCGTGTCTCGAACGTCGGCAAAACGTCAAAACACAGAAGAATCCATGCCATGCGCCACGTCCACAAAAATCAAACCGGACAGCCGTGGGACAAGCCCGGCCATGACGCTTCACCTTGATCGCTTCATCCGTTCACAAAGGAAACAACCATGTCCCTGAAAATTCGTCTGGCGCGCGGCGGCGCCAAGAAGCGCCCGTTCTACCGTGTCGTCGTCGCCGATTCGCACGCGCCGCGCGACGGCCGCTTCATCGAAAAGATCGGCGTCTTCGATCCGCTGAAAGCGAAGGACGCCGCCGATCGCCTGGTGCTTGATGCGGAAAAGGCGCAGGCCTGGATCGCCAAGGGCGCGCAGCCGACGGACCGCGTGGCGCGGCTGCTTGATTCGCTCGGCGCATTGAAGCGCGAGCCGCGCAACAATCCGAAGCGCGCTCTGCCAAAGAAGAAAGCGCAGGAACGCGCCGCCGCCGCCGCGAAGGCCGCGGAGGCGCCGGCGGCCTAGCCGATGAGGACCGCTCGGATGCCTCTGCCGACAGCCCCTGCGAAAAGACTCGTACTCGTCGGAGGGATCGGCGCGGCGCATGGCGTCAACGGCGAGGTGCGGCTCACGTCCTTCACCGAAGATCCGAAAGCGATCGGCGCCTATGGCCCGCTCACCGATGCGCGCGGCGCGCGGCAGTTCGAGATCGTCGCGCTGCGGCCTCTCCGAGACAACCTCTTCGTTGCCCGCCTCAAAGGCGTGTTGACGCGCGAGGCTGCCGAGGCGCTGAACAATACGCACCTTCATGTCGCCCGCGATGCTCTGCCGGCGACGGGCGAGGATGAATTCTATCACGCCGACCTGATCGGGCTTGCGGCGAGGAACGCCGCCGGCGAGCGCATCGGACATGTCGTGAATGTGCTGAATTTCGGCGGCGGCGATATTTTGGAGATCGCGGCGGCTCGCGGTGGCGAGACTCTGCTTCTGCCGTTCACGCGCGCGGCGGTTCCGGTCGTCGATCTTGAGGCGCGCGAGGTCGTTGTCGTCCCGCCGACTGAGATCGAAGCCAACCATCTTCCAGAGGGAGAGGGTGGCCGCGAAGCGGCCGGGTGAAGGGATACGAGCCATGTCGCTCTTGCGCATCGATCTCGTCGGGCAACATCGAAACCCCTCACGCGCCGCCCATAGCCTTGCGCTTCGCGCAAGGCGTCAACAGAAGCGACGGGCGCGCGGAGCGCGCCCTATGGGCGGCACCCTCTCCCTCTGGGAGAGGGTTTCGTTGCGCTAAGCCATGTGGCGGGCGACCATCTTCACGCTTTTTCCCGAGATATTTCCGGGGCCGCTCGGAGCCTCGCTCGCCGGCGACGCGGCGGCACGCGGTCTCTGGACTCTCGAGACGATCGACATTCGCGCGCAAGGCCTCGGCCGGCATCGCAGCGTCGACGACACGCCGGCCGGCGGCGGCGCCGGCATGGTGATGCGCGCCGACGTTCTGGCCGCCAGCCTCGATGCGGGCCTCGCGCCGGACGACGTGCGCCCGCGCCTTCTCATGAGCCCGCGCGGCCGGCCTTTGACTCAAGCACGCGTGCGCGAGCTCAGCCTCGGCGACGGCGCCGTTCTGGTCTGCGGCCGTTTCGAAGGCGTCGACGAGCGGGTGATCGACGCGCGGGGCTTGGAGGAGGTCTCGATCGGCGATTACGTGCTCTCCGGCGGCGAACTCGCCGCCATGGTGCTGATCGACGCCGCCGTTCGGCTGCTGCCTGGCGTCATGGGCAAGCCAGCGTCGGGCGCCGAGGAGAGCTTCGAAGGCGGCCTTCTCGAATATCCGCATTACACGAAGCCGCGTGCGTTCGAGGGGCGCACGATCCCCGAGATTCTGCTCTGCGGCGATCACGCCAAGATTGCGGCTTGGCGAAAGCAACAGGCGCTGGAACTCACGAAAGCGCGGCGCCCGGATCTGTTGCGGGATGCAGGCGATGACTCTGGGAAGAAGAAGGGTTGATAGCACGGGCTCCTTCTCCCGCTTGCGGGAGAAGGTGGCGGGCGGAGCCCGCCGGATGAAGGGCGGTGCCGCTCCACGATCCCTCATCCGTCACGCTGAAATATAGCCCATCCGGCAGCGTCGCTTCGCGCCGCTGCCACCTTCCCCTGGAAGGGGGAAGGATGGACCCCCATCCGGCAGCGTCGCCCCGCGCCGCTGCTACCCCTTGAAGGGGAAGGATGAGCGGCCTCACCGCTGGTGCTCAGGCGCCGTAGGTGCAGCGGCAATCCCTCCCCTTGCAAAGGGGAGGGGGCCGCCATAGGGCGTCGCTTGCGACGCCCGTCGCAGGCGACGGGCTAATGGCGGCCGGGTGGGGTGGCGACTGCAGGAACCCCATCCGGCAGTGTCGCTTCGCGCCACTGCTTCCCTTTCAGGGGAAGGATAGTCCCGCAAGCGGGAGAAGGTTCACTCGCCAATGAGATGCAGCACGATTTCGCGACGATGCGCGGCGCGGCGGTGCTCGAAGAGATAGATGCCCTGCCAAGTGCCGAGCTGCATGCGGCCCGACTCGACCGGAATGGAGAGCTGCGTCTCAGTCAGAGCCGAGCGGATATGGGCCGGCATGTCGTCCAATCCTTCCGTCGCGTGGACGTAGAGGCCGCGGCCTTCGGGCACGAGTCTTTCGAAAAAGGTCTCGAGGTCCTTGCGCACATCGGGATCGGCATTCTCCTGGATCAGAAGCGAAGCCGACGTGTGCCGGCAGAAGAGAGTGAGAAGCCCGGTCGCGATCGCCTGCGCGCCGAGCCATTTGCGGATCGGCTCGGTGATCTCGACGAGCCCTTTGCCCTCGGTGGCGACGACGAGGCGATGCAGCGCTTGGCGCATCAATCGTCTTCGCCGAATTTTTCGGCGACGAGGGCGGCGACGGCATCGAGGACTTGCGCCGCGGCCGGCCCCCTCGCGGTGACGGTGATGGTCGAGCCGAGCCCGGCGCCGAGCGTCAATATGCCCATGATCGATGTGCCGCCGACCGTTTCGCCGCAGCGGCTCACCGTCACTTCGGCGACGAAGCCTTCGATACATTGGACGAGCTTCGCCGTGGCGCGGGCATGCAAGCCTCTGCGGTTCAAGATCGCCAGCTCGCGCACCAGCGTGCCATCGGCAGCCGAAGCACGACAATCTTCGGTTTCAGGGACCTGCGCAGCACTTTTGTTCATTTTCCGCCGAGCACGCGACTTGCGATGTAGATATATTTGCGGCCGGCGTCTTGGGCCTGCAAGACGGCCTGTTCGAGGCTCGTCACGTCGCGGATCGATGCTAGCTTGATGAGCATCGGCAGATTGATCCCGGCGACCACTTCGACATGGCCGCCGTTCATCACCGAAATCGCCAGATTGGACGGCGTACCGCCGAACATGTCGGTCAAGACCACGACGCCGAGGCCGCTATCGACATGCTTGACCGCCGCGAGGATCTCTCCGCGGCGTTGCTCCATGTCATCGTCGGGACCGACCGAGACGGTCGCGATCTGCTTCTGCGGCCCGACGACATGTTCCAGCGCCGCGCGGAACTCCCTCGCCAGCTCGCCGTGCGTCACGAGGACCATCCCAATCATCGAAGGCACCGGTTCATTCAGCAACTCCGTGCGCAATCGGCGCTGACATCATCAGCGATCACGCCGTCGGCGGTTGCGTTCGGCAGCATCAGCGCCGCCGCTCAATTCCCACCACATCTGCGTAAAATTCCGATTGCGGACGCAAAACCGGAGTCCGTTCTTGGCTTGATGCCCTAGAGCATTTTCAGCGGAGTAGACACCGAATCGCCTTCCAAACGCCCCAAGCCTGATATTTGGGCACGTTCGGGACGAAAAACCGGATTCCCGCTCTCGCTGGATCCGCTTAGGGGGGCGCCATTTTGTGCGTTGCAGTGGAATTGGCAAGCGAAATAACGGTGTGGTGCGTCAGATTGTCTCAGCCTGTGCAAGGCGGCCCAGGACGAGAAAAGCGGAATCATAGGCGGCTGTGTCCTTGAGCAGAGCCAGACGAGGCAGCTTTATGCCGCAGAGCATGACGTGATCCTTCGACTCCTCCGGATAGCGCATCGCCTCCTCGGGTGCCTGAATATCCACGACCAGGCGGGCCACGACCGCGGTCTCGTAATCCATGTGGACGATGCCTTGGCCGCGCCGCTCGACCATGCCGTAGACCAGCGGATGGCCGCGAGCGATGAGCCGGCCGCCGCGGCGGCGAAGCTCAATCCGGTCGTCGCCGACCAGCCGCGCGAATTGCGCCGCGCGTTCCGCCGCGGTGATCAAGCCCAAGGCCAGGCTGCTCTTGCCGGCGCCTGGGATCCCGCGAATGATGATCCCCGCCTCGCCGACGACCACGGCGCTCGCATGGATCGAGATGGCTTCGTCCGCGGATTGGCCAGCGGCGCTCACCTTGCCGCCTGCAGCCAGACGATGAAGCGGGCGCCGAGCACGACCGGACCGTCGTCTTTGGCCGGCGCAAGCCGGTTCATCGCGCGGATCCGGCCGCCATGTGCTTCGATGATCTGCCGCGAGATGGAAAGGCCGAGGCCGGAATTCTGGCCGAAGCCTTGGCACGGGCGGTCGGTATAGAAACGCTCGAAAATGCGTTCGAAGGCGTCGGCAGGTATGCCCGGCCCGTCGTCGTCGACGATCACCTCGAAGCCGTCGCTCGGCGGCCCATTGTCGAATGCGCCTCTGGCCGGGCGCAAGGCGACACGCACGCTGCCGCCCGGTTCCGAAAAGGACTTGGCGTTGTCGATCAGGTTGTTGAAGACCTGACCGAGACGCGAATCATGGCCCATGGCCTTGAAGCCGTTCTTGCGGCCGTCTTCGTTCTGCCAATTCGGCGCGATGTCGAGCGTGACACGGGTGGTGTCGTGTTCCACGTGGTTGGCTATCGCAACCACCGTGCCCAGAATGCGGGCGAGATCGACCGGCGCCATATCGGCGCGCGCCAGCTCGGCGTCGAGGCGCGAAGCATCGGATATGTCGCTGATCAGCCGGTCGAGCCTGCGCACGTCATGCTTGATGATGGCCATCAGCCTCTGCTGCGATTCCTCGGACCGGGCAATGGGCAGGGTTTCGACCGCGCTGCGCAGCGAGGTCAGCGGGTTTTTCAATTCATGCGAGACGTCCGCGGCGAAGCTCTCGATCGCCTCGATGCGGTTGTAGAGCGCCCGCGTCATGTCGCGCAGCGCACCCGAGAGATGCCCGATCTCGTCGGCGCGGTAGGTGAAATCGGGAATCTCCTGGCGCGATTTGATGCCGCGACGCACCCGTTCCGCGGCTTCGGCCAGCCGATGCATCGGTTCGGCGATCGTGCCGGCGAGGAAGAACGACAGAAGAAGCATGATCGCGGCGGAGACGAGAAAGATGCGGATGATCGCCCAGCGCTCGGAGGCGATGATCGCGTCGATGTCGCCGCCCTGGGTCGACAGAAGCAGGACGCCGCGAACGGTCCTGAGCAGCTGGATCGGCACGGCCACGGAGACGATCGTCTCCCCCTTGGCATTGACCCGCACGACGGATTGCGCGCTGCCGGTCAAGGCTCGCGAAACTTCCGGATAGGCCCTGCCGTTGGCGACCCCTATGTCTTCATAGAGCGGCAGATCGGTATGGCTGAAATGGCCTTTGACCGCGCTCCAGGTGCGCTCGATCAAGGAGGGCGAATCCTCGCTTTGGGTTCCCGGCAGATCGTGGTGCAGAATATGGGTGCGGTCGGTCAGCGAGCGCGAATCGAGGAGGGGGTACCCATCGCTGTCATAGATGCGGGCGCGTGTGCGCGTCGGTGAGACGAGACGCCGCAGGACAGGGCCGATTCGCTCGGGATTGAGCGAGAATTCGAGTGAAGGCCGGCTCTCGTCGGCGACGTTATAGCTTTGGCCGGGGGCCAGCTGGAGAAGCTTCTCGGGATCTACGGTGATCGAGTCGGTGTCGACCGTCGCCGAGGCGGCGATTGCGGCGGCAATGATCTCGCCCTGGGTCTGCAGGCTTTGGACCCGCGCATCGATCAGGCCCTCGCGGAACTGGTTGAGATAGAGAAATCCGACAAGCAGCGCGACGAGGCCGCCAAGATTAAGCACGACGATGCGGCGCGTGAGCGACGACGAAAAGCGCATCGCCACAGCCTGTTCGATCGTCCGTACACGTCGCACGAAGCGCCAGCCGAGGCTGCGCCTGATGGTCCGGGTCCTGCGCGGCGCGTCGACTGTCCTGTCGAACTGGGTCTCATCCTGCGCTTCGACGCTCATTCAGCCTCTCTCGCCGCTATGCCTTGAGTTGGAGTGCGTTAAACCGTGGTCGGCCCATGGCCGGGCGGACTTCAGCAAAGCACGACCTATTCCTTGAAGCGATAGCCAACGCCATAGAGGGTTTCGATCATTTCGAATTCGTCGTCGACGACTTTGAATTTCTTGCGCAGCCGCTTGATGTGGCTGTCGATCGTCCGGTCGTCCACATAGACCTGATCGTCGTAGGCGGCATCCATCAGGGCGTTGCGACTTTTCACGACGCCGGGCCGGGTGGCCAGCGCCTGAAGGATGAGGAACTCGGTGACCGTGAGCGTCACGGCCTCGTTCTTCCACGTGCAGGTGTGGCGCTCCGGATCCATTTTCAGCAGGCCCCGCTCGAGGATCTTGGCCTCGGATTCCTTCTGCGCCGCGGCTTCCTTGGGATTGGCGCGCCGCAGGATGGCGCGGACCCGTTCGACCAGAAGCCGCTGCGAAAAGGGTTTGCGGATGAAATCGTCGGCGCCCATCTTGAGGCCGAACAATTCGTCGATCTCCTCATCCTTGGAGGTGAGAAAAATGACCGGCAGATCGGATTTTTGCCGCAGCCGCCGCAGCAACTCCATGCCGTCCATGCGCGGCATCTTGATATCGAAGATCGCGAGATCGGGCGGGTTGGTCTTCAATCCGTCGAGCGCGGTGGACCCGTCAGTGTAGGTCTGCACCCGATAGCCCTCCCCTTCGAGGGCGATGGAAACGGAGGTGAGGATGTTGCGGTCATCATCGACCAGGGCGATCGTCGGCATCAAGACTCCTTCGAGGTTGAGCGAGCTTCCGTTAAGAGGCTACTTGGCCGCCCGTATGGGCGCGGTGCGATCGTCAGCACATCTAACTGCGCCTGCGTCCGGACCGGCGCGGTCAGGGACACACGGCGAAAGCGAGCGAAACTCTTCAAGCTTGGGGGCTGAAATGTGGCCAGCCCCGACTCCTTCTCAATGGCATACCATTATAACTATAGAAGAATCTACCCTTGGGCGCTTTAAATACCGTTGTGCGCTTCGAATTTGCCGCCCGGAGCCGAAAAAATCGCCCTTTTAGAGGCTTAGCTGCGCTCATGGCTGCATCTGGCGCTGAAGATTTTCCGGCCGAGGCCGTCAAATTCGATCCGGTGGCCGAGGCCAAGCTGTTGCTGCGCACGACCCGCTCGGCCGCGCTCGCGACCCTGGTTGCGGACTCCGGCCAGCCCTTCGCGACGCTCGTGAATGTCGCGACAGCGCCGGACGGTAGTCCGATCTTGCTGCTCTCGCAACTCGCCGCGCATACCCGACATCTGGCCGCCGACCCACGGCTCTCTCTTCTCTTTTATGCGCCGGGACGGGGCGATCCCTTGGCGCACCCGCGTCTGACGATTCTCGGCCGGGCGGAGCGCGTGGACGAAGCGGAGCGTCGCGCCGCATTGCGGACGCGCTTCCTCGCCCGGCATCCGAAGTCGGCGCTGTATGCCGATTTCCCGGATTTTTCCTTCTTCCATGTCGCGATGGAGAACGTGCACCTGAACGGCGGCTTCGGCCGCGCCGCTTCGCTGAGCGTCCATCAGATCCGCACTGCGCTCGAGGGGGCGGCGGAGCTGATCGCGACTGAGCCCGAGGCGATTGCCCATATCAATGCCGATCATCCGGGCGTCGCCGGTCTTCTCGCTTCTGCTTTCGGCCAGCCTGCCAATGTAGATCGAGGCGCCAATGCGGGCACATGGCGCGTGATCGGCCTCGACCCTGAGGGGATCGACCTTGGCAATGACGCGACGATCGTGCGCGTGTCATTCCCGCGGCCGGTCTCGAATGGCGCCGAGGTGCGGCAAGTGCTGATGGAGCTTACGGCCGCGGCGCGGGGCGGCGCGTGCTGATCCCTCCCTTGCAAGGGGAGGGTGGCCGCCATAGGGCGTCGCTTGCGACGCCCGTCGCAAGCGACGGGCTAATGGCGGCCGGGTGGGACCCCATCCGGCAGCGTCGCTGCGCGACGCTGCCGCTTTTCCCTGAAGGGGAAGGATGCGCTCTAGAGCGCCGGATTTTCAGGTTGAATCGAAGGGATTCCGGTGAGGCGGGTTTCGTGATTCACTTCCGCGAGGAGGTGATTTGCGATGCCGAAAGCCTATTCGCTGGATCTGCGTGAACGGGTAGCCCGCTTTGTCGATTCGGGTCGGTCGCGGCTGCTGCTGCGGCTCATTTCGAGGTGTCGGTTTCCTTCGTCGTGAATCTCATGAAGGCTTATCGCATGACCGGAAGCCTGGCGCCTAAGCCCGGCGGCGGGCGGCGACACGCCAAGCTCGATCCGCATCGTGCGTTTCTGCT
>DATFNQ010000100.1:0-16481 GCA_035266305.1 Methylovirgula sp. | reverse complement strand
TAGCCGCCGAGCTTCATCGGGACGATGACGATCACGGCAATGACGAAGATGTAGATCATCGTGTCCTTGACGAAGGCGATCATCGCCGGGGCGCGCAAGCCGCTGCGCGACGTGTAGAGCGCGAGGATCAAGAAGGCGATGCTGAGCGGCAGATGGCTCGCCAATCCTTGGCCTTCGAAACCGAGCGCCTCGATCACCTTTTCCATGCCGACGAGTTGAAGAGCGATATAGGGCGTGGTCGCCAGAACGCCCGTGAAGGCGACCGCCAGTTCAAGCCATTTGTTGCCGTAGCGGCCGAGTACGTAGTCGGCCGCCGTGAGATAATTCTTGCGCTGCGCGACCGCCCAGAGCCGCGGGAACGCCGCATAGAGAAGCGGATAGATTAGGATCGTATAAGGCAGCGCGAAGAAACCATAGGCGCCGATCGCAAAGACCACTGAGGGCACGGCGATGACCGTATAGGCGGTGTAGAGATCGCCGCCGATCAGGAACCAGGAGACCCAGGGCCCGAACCGGCGCCCGCCGAGGCCCCATTCGTGCAAATCGGCGAGATCGCCGCGCTTCCAATGCGCGGCGGCGAAACCGAGCAGACTGACGAGAAGAAAAAAGCCGATGAAGACGGCGGTCGCCGGCCAATTCAAATGGGCGATCACCTCTTCTCCCCCTTGTAGACGAGAAAGGTGAGGAGGCTCGAAATCGGGATGAGAAGCAGCAGCAGCCAGTAGAAGAAGGGAAAGCCGAAAAGCCGCGGCTCGATGACATTATAGAATGGCACGCAGAGCGAGACCAAGGCCGGCAGCATCAAGACCAGATATTTCATCGTCTCCCGCCACTGGCCCTAGATTCGGGGGCGGCATGGACCCAATGCGGCCCGCTCGCCGAGACACTTATCCTTGCCGGCGGCGGCGATCAAGGCCGGCGCGCTTTGGCAGCGTCTTACTTCGAATTTCCGCTCATGACCCCGTTGCGGACAAAGAGAGGACCGAGCTTACACACGGCCAATGAAGCTCTCTCCATCTGCGAGATGGCGACCGAGACCGCACGCAGAGCGACGCTTGCGGAAGATCAAGGGATCGGCGGAAATCATATGAATTGATCGGCGGAATCATATGGTTTGGGGATAGGGTCTCCGCCCATTGGAAGATTGACTCACGTCAAGGCGGGCGCCAGCTCTCCGTCGGTATGAAAAAGGAGGAATGCACACGAACGGGCCCAGCGTGGAGTATCAGCGAATCCATAAACGTCCGGAGGATTTTATCGGCGCCAATCTTCGGAATTATGAAGACTATGCCGAGACGTTCTCATGGGCGCAGGCACGGGCCCTGCTGGATGGGCTGCCCGGCGGCGGGCTCAACATCGCCTATGAAGCGCTCGATCGTCACGTGGCAGGCCACGGCGACAAACTCGCTCTACGTTGGATCGGGCACGACGAGGAGAGGCGTGATATCAGCTATGCTGCGTTGCAAGAGCAGACCAACCGCTTCGCGAATGTTCTGACGCAGTGCGGCGTCGAGAAATCGGAGCGAGTCTTTTCGCTCTTGAGCCGCACGCCCGTTCTCTATGCCGTCGCATTGGGCACGCTCAAAGCGGGCAGTGTCTTTGCGCCGCTCTTCACCGCCTTCGGGCCTGAGCCGATCAAGGCACGCATGTCGATCGGCAGCGCCAAGGCGCTTGTCACCACGCAGGCGCTCTACCGCCGCAAGATCGAGCCTTGGCGCAAGGAACTCACAAGCCTCAAATATATCTTCATAACCGATTGTGCGGGCGAGGTGCCGCCGGACACGATCGATCTGGTCGGCGCGATGGCTTCGGCGTCAGCGTCCTTCGACACGGTGCGGACGAAGCTGGAAGACATGGCGTTGCTGCATTTTACAAGCGGCACGACCGGGCGGCCCAAAGGCGCGGTGCATGTTCATGAGTCCGTCGTCGCGCATCACATCACGGGCAAGCTCGCGCTCGATTTTAATCCCGACGACATATTCTGGTGCACGGCCGATCCGGGCTGGGTGACCGGTACATCCTACGGCATCATTTCGCCGCTCACCAATGGCGTGACGCTGATTGTCGATGAGGCCGAGTTCGACGCGGAGCGCTGGTATCGAAATCTTGAACGCGAGAAGATCAATGTCTGGTATACGGCACCGACCGCGATTCGTATGCTGATGAAGGCAGGTGCCGAAGTCGCCAAGCGTTATGATCTGTCGAATTTGCGTTTCATAGCGAGCGTCGGCGAGCCGCTCAACGCCGAGGCCGTCGTTTGGGGCCAGGAGGCCTTCGGCATGCCGTTCCACGACAATTGGTGGCAGACGGAGACCGGCGGCATCATGATCGCCAATTACCGGTGCATGGACATCAAGCCGGGATCGATGGGCAAGCCCTTGCCGGGCGTGGCCGCCGGCATCGTCACGCGAAGCGCAGATGAGGAGGTTACGGAAATCACGAAACCGATGGCGATGGGCGAGCTTGCCCTGCGCCCCGGCTGGCCGTCGATGATGCGCGCCTATCTCCATGAAGAGGAACGCTACCGCAAATGTTTCGCAAACGGTTGGTATCTGACCGGCGATCTCGCGATGCGCGACAGCGACGGCTATTATTGGTTCGTCGGCCGGGCCGACGATGTCATCAAGAGCGCCGGCCACCGGATCGGGCCTTTTGAGGTGGAAAGCGCGCTCATGGCGCATCCGGCTGTCGCCGAGGCCGGCGTGATCGGGGTGCCCGACGAGATCGCCGGCGAGGTGGTCAAAGCCTTCATTGCTCTGAAGAACGGATTTGAGCCGAGCGAACATCTGCGCAAGGAGCTTTTGGGACACGCCCGTAAGCGCCTCGGCCCCACGATCGCGCCCAAGGATATCGCATTTCGCAAGAATCTGCCGAAGACGCGCAGCGGCAAGATCATGCGCCGGCTGTTGAAGGCGCGAGAGCTTGGTCTGCCCGAAGGTGATCTCTCGACGCTCGAAAGTGACGAGCAATGAGCGCGACAATCGACAAGCCGCGCCTGTCGCGGACCCATGCGCTGGATCTCTTGCGGCACATGCTCCGCATCCGACGCTTCGAGGAAAAATGCGCAGAGCTCTACACGCAGGAGAAGATCAGAGGCTTTCTCCATCTCTACGACGGCGAGGAGGCCGTGGCCGTCGGCGTCATCCCCGTCCTTGAGGCCCACGACCGGATCGTTGCGACCTATCGCGAGCATGGACATGCGCTGGTGCGCGGCATCACGATGAAGGCGGCTCTTGCCGAAATGTATGGAAAGCAGGAAGGCTGCAGCGGCGGACGTGGTGGCTCCATGCATCTTTTCGACCGCGCCACAAATTTCTGCGGCGGCAACGCCGTCGTCGGCGGTGGCCTGCCGCTCGCTATCGGTCTCGCCCTCGCCGATCACATGCGCAAAGAAAAGATCGTCACCGCTTGCTTCTTCGGCGACGGCGCCGTCGCCGAAGGCGAATTTCACGAAAGCCTCAATCTGGCGGCGCTTTGGGGATTGCCGGTGCTGTTCATCTGCGAGAACAATCTCTATGCCATGGGCACAGCGCTCGCGGTTGCGCAATCGGAGACCGACCTTCACGCCAAGGCGGCCTGCTACCGGCTGGCTTCTGAGGCGGTCGATGGGATGGACGTCATTGCCGTCGAGGCCGCGGCGCGGCGGGCGGCGCAGGCGGTGCGTGAAACCGGCAAGCCATATTTCCTCGAATGCCGGACCTATCGCTTCCGCGCCCATTCGATGTTCGACGCACAGCTCTACCGTGACAAGGCCGAAGTCGAGGCTTGGCGCGAAAAGGATCCGATCTCGCGCTTCCGCAACTGGGTCGCGGCCGCTCACATGGTCCATCCCGACGAAATTGCTCGTATCGAATCCGAGATAGCCGGCGAAATCGCCGAGGCCGTCGCTTTCGCCGAGGCCGGGACATGGGAGCCGGTCGAAACCCTCACGCGATTCACCTATGCGCCAAAGACCGTGTGAGGGAGGCGCGATCTCCATCATGCAACAAGACCAAGCTCGTCCGGCCCCGCAAGAAACGACCTATCGCGAAGCGGTCCGCGCGGCGATCCGCGACGCGATGCAGCGTGACGAGCGCGTCTTCCTCATGGGCGAGGATGTCGGCCGTTATGGCGGATGCTATGCCGTGAGCAAGGGGCTTCTCGCAGAGTTCGGGCCGAAGCGAATTCGCGACACCCCGCTGTCGGAGTCGGGCTTCACCGGAGCCGGCATTGGCGCGGCCATGGCCGGGATGCGGCCGATCGTCGAAGTGATGACGGTGAATTTCAGCCTGCTCGCGCTCGACCAGATCCTCAACAATGCCGCGAGCATCCGGTCCATGTCGGGCAATCAATTCGGCGTGCCGCTCGTCATCAGAATGGCGACTGGGGCCGGCCGCCAACTCGCCGCGCAGCATTCGCACAGTCTGGAAGGCTGGTATGCCCATATTCCCGGGATCAAGGTGCTTGCCCCGGCGACACTTGAGGATGCGCGCGGCATGTTGTGGACGGCGCTCGAAGATCCAGACCCCGTGCTAATCTTCGAAAATATCATGCTCTACAATATGAGCGGACCGCTTGCGGCCGATGCTGGTCCGGTTGATATCGACAAAGCCGCGATCCGCCGCGCCGGCCGCGACATTTCGCTCATCACCTATGGAGGCTCGCTGTTCAAGACGCTGGAAGCGGCCACGCAGCTTGCTGCCGAAGGCGTGGAGGCGGAAGTCGTCGATTTGCGCAGTCTGCGGCCTCTCGATGATGAGACGATCGTAGCCTCTGTGCGCAAAACGCGACGCGCGGTCGTCATCGACGAAGGCTGGCGCAGCGGCAGCCTCGCCGCAGAGATCTGCATGCGGCTTGTCGAGCAGGCCTTCTTCGACCTCGATGCGCCGCTCGCGCGGGTGTGCAGCGAAGAGGTGCCAATCCCTTATCCCAGCCATCTCGAACAGGCCGCCATCCCACAGGCCACAAAAATCGTTGCGGCAGCTAAGCGCGTGCTCGGACGCGAGGGGTGACGCCGTGGCTGAATTTCGTATGCCTTCGCTCGGCGCTGATATGGAAGCCGGCACGCTTGTCGAGTGGATGGTCAAGCCGAGCGACAAGGTGAAGCGGGGCGACATTGTCGCCGTGGTCGAAACGCAGAAAGGCGCGATCGAGATCGAAATATTCGAGACCGGTGTCATTGAAAAGATCCTAGTCGATATCGGCACCAAAGTGCCGGTCGGCACGCCGCTCGCGACGCTGCGGACGAAGGTGGAGGCCGAAGCCGGCGTGAAAGAGCCGGCCGCGCCGGAAGCGCCTGCGATAATGCCGCCGCCCATCCCCAAGCCCGCAGAGGCGCCTCCGATCGCTGCGGCTTTGCCCGAGGTTTCGCCTTTGCCTGGCCGCCTTCGCGCGTCGCCGGCCGCGCGACAACTCGCTCAGGCTCATGGGCTCGACCTCACGACCATCACCGGCAGCGGCGCAGGCGGTGCGATCGTTCTAAAAGACGTCGAAGCGCGGCTTGCGTCCATGCCGAGCCCGCCACCGAAAAAACCTGTGATCGGACTGGATCTCGGCGCCATGCGTGCCGCGATCGCCGCGGCCATGGCGCGATCGAAGCGTGAAATTCCGCATTATTATCTTCAGCATCAGGTCGATGTGACGGGCTGCGAGGCATGGCTCGCAGAAAGGAATGCTGCGCGCCCGCCACAGAGCCGTCTGTTATTGGGCGCTCTTGCCGCCAAGGCCGTCGCCTCTGCGCTGCGCCGCTTTCCTGCGTTCAACGGCTTTTGGCAGAACGGCAAATTCGAAGCGGCGCCTGCCGTCCATCTGGGCATGGCCATCGCGATCCGCGGTGGCGGCCTGGCGGCGCCGGCCATTCATGACGCCGACCGGCTCTCATGCGACGAACTCATGGCCGCGATGCGTGACCTCGTCCAGCGCATGCGGTTCGGCCGCATCCGCAGCTCCGAGATTGCGGATGCGACGATCACGGTCTCCAGCCTCGGCGAAAGAGGTGTCGAGGCGCTGTTTGGCATCATCTATCCGCCTCAG
Organism: Methylovirgula sp.; assembly: GCA_035266305.1. GTDB lineage: Bacteria > Pseudomonadota > Alphaproteobacteria > Rhizobiales > Beijerinckiaceae > Methylovirgula. The sequence continues at coordinate 10,469 of DATFNQ010000100.1, read as the reverse complement.
GTGGCGATCGTCGGCTTCGGCAAAGTCGTCACCCGGCCCTGGGTCGTCGAAGGCATCATTCAACCGCGGTCCATCCTGACCGTGACGCTGTCGGGCGATCACCGGGTCAGCGACGGCCATGCCGGCGCATTGTTCCTGGTGGAGATCGACCGCCTTCTGCAGGAGCCAGAAAAATTATGAATGCTCTCGACATCCGCACCGTGCTGCGGGAGGAACTGGGCAACATCGCGCCTGAAATCGACTTCAACTCCGTGGATCCGAAAGCGGATCTGCGCGAAGCCCTCGATATCGATTCGATGGATGTTCTCACCTTCATCACCGCCATCCATACGCGGATCGGACTCGTTATCCCGGAGGTCGATTATCCGAAACTGATGACCCTCGACGGAGCGGTCACCTATCTCTCGGCCAAGCTCCAACCTCGATGACGATCTTCGCAATAGGCGGGCCTAGACGATCGGCTAAGGCCCGGCGGTTCAGCCAGAGCGCAGCGAAGCCTGGGATTGTTTCGAGGCTTGCCGGAGGCCTTCGGCATAGACCGAAAAGAGCTGCCACGCGCAGTCCCGGACGAGATCGTTGACGTGACGCATGTGGGCGATCATGCTGTCCGTCTCCTCGCGCCATTCGTCGCAGCGGGCGGAGATCGTCGCCCCGGATCTTCGCCGATCTTCGGTGGAACCAGGGCACGCGATCCTGGGTCGACTGAACCTTAAAGGTCGCCTGATAGGTCATGTTGTCGTGCCGCGCGATCGCGACATATTCGCCTTCGGCAAGGACGACGGAGGGAAAAGCGCCGATCAGCTCGCGGATGACGTCGCCGCCCAGCAGACCCCTATCCTCGCCGGCGCCGCCGATCAAGGCAGGCGCGCTTTGGCAGCGTCTTAGTTCGAATTTCCGCTCATGACCATCTCGGACCTTCAGTAAGTCCCCTTCCTCAGCAACCACGACGTCCGGAATGCGCCAGAAGCAGCGATTTAGGCCGATTGCCGAATGGGCCGATCACTTGAGAATGGTATGCCTCAAGCCCTATTTGCGAAGAAGCCTTCGGGCAGGCGAGAAGGCGAACGAGTTTTTCAAGGTTCTGGGCTTTGGCTCCGCAACCTGGACCAGCTTCGCCGGCTAACCGAGCCGTGGCGCCAAGCCTAGTCATGCGCTAACAATCAAACAGGACCACCAATCCCAGCCGGGCCTGGGTCATTCGACAATGAGTACCAGACAAAGATACATTGAAGCTGACGGGATGGCGCAGAGGCATGCGGTGGAGTCGGCGTGAATCCGAAAGGTCGTTAAAGAGCAACCTTGAATGAAAGGCTTCTACTCTTGTCAAAAAAGAATAGGCGTCAAACCCCGACACAGCCACCCATCGATAATGCTCTTCAAGCGCAATTGCAGAGGGGATTAGCGTTTCAACAGCAGGGCAGACTTGCCGATGCTGAAAGGATTTATGGAGAAATCCTTCAACGAGCGCCAAATCACTTCGGCGCGCTTAATCTGCTTGGCGTGATAGCTTGTCAAAATCGAGCCTATGAGCGGGCTGTTCAGTTAATCTCAAAAGCCATCTCAATAAATCCCAATGTCGCGCAGGCTTACTATAATCGCGGCATTGTTCTCCAACAGCTCAAGCGCTTTGAAGAAGCACGCGTCAGCTACGATAAGGCCATTGCGCTAAAACCAGGTTATGCTGAGGCTTACTCTAATCGCGGCATTGCTCTCAAAGAGCTCAAGCGCCTTAAGGAAGCGCTCGCCAGCTGCGATAAAGCCATTGCGCTCAAGCCAAATTTCGCTGAGGCCTACTATAATCGCGGCAACGCTCTCCAAGAGCTCGAGCGCCCGGAAGAAGCACTCGTCAGCTACGATAAGGCCATTGCGCTCAGCTATGACAAGGCCATTGCGCTAAGCCCAGATTTTGCTGAAGTTTATTTTAATCGCGGCAATGCTCTCAAGGAGCTCAAGCGCCTTGAGGAAGCGCTCGTCAGCTGGGATAAAGCCATTGCGCTAAAGCCAGATTTTGCTGAAGCTTATTCTAATCGCGGCAACGCTCTCCAAGAACTCAAGCGCCTTGAAGAAGCACTCGTCAGCTACGATAAAGCCATTGCACTAAAACCAGATCATGCCCAGGCTTACTCCAATCGCGGCATTGCTCTTCAAGAGCTCAAGCGCCTTGAAGAAGCACTCGTCAGCTACGATAAAGCCATTGCGCTCAAGCCAGATTATGCTGAGGCTTACTCTAATCGCGGCATTGCTCTCAAAGAGCTCAAGCGCCTTGAAGAAGCGCTCGCCAGCTGCGATAAAGCCATTGCGCTAAAACCAGATTATGCTGAGGCTTACTCTAATCGCGGCGTTGCTCTCAAAGAGCTCGAGCGGCTTGAAGAAGCGCTTGCCAGCTACAACAAGGCAATTGCTGTCAAGCCTGATTTGGCCGACGGAACTTCATTTTATATTAGAATGAATATCTGCGACTGGGTAGATATTCAAGCTGACATTGTTTCCTTGGAGGATGCGATATCCGCTGGAGCCAGCGCATTAGGCCCATTTGCGCTTTTAACATTTTCTCACTCGCCAGCATCGCAACTCAAAGTGGCGAGAAGATTCGTTGAATTAAGGCACCGCAAAAATGATCGATTAGGCGCAGTTCAAAAACGTCGGACGCACGGCAGAACTCGCATTGGTTATTTCTCGGCTGATTTCAGAAATCACCCAACTTCTTGGTTGATGTGTGGCGTCTTCGATCGGCATGATAAAAGCAAGTTTGAAACATTCGCATTTTCATTTGGTCGCAGCAATGATTCGATGACTTCGCGACTGCGTCAGTCTTTTGATCATTTCATCGATGTTCAGAATATGTCTGACGAGAATATCGCTGTACTAGCCAGGGAGAACGAGATCGATATTAGTGTCGACTTGATGGGTTTCATCACTGATTCCCGCCCAGGAATATTCGCCTACAGAACGGCTCCTAGCCAAGTCAACTATTTGGCGTACCCAGGTACCATGGGCGCGGATTACATCGATTACGTGATATCCGACGAAATTATCATCGAAAAATCACAACAAGCTTTTTATGCCGAGAAAGTCGCTTACCTTCCGAATAGCTATCAGGCGAATAACTATCGCGACAGTATGTTTTCATCCAGAAAAGCTTACACCCGCCAGGAGCTTGGGTTGCCTGAAGCGGGATTCGTTCTTTGCTGCTTCAACAATAACTATAAAATCACGCCTGACGTTTTCGCTATCTGGATGCAGATATTAAAGCAGCTCGAAGGTAGCGTGCTCTGGCTATTGGAGGACAATCCCACTGCGGCCATAAACTTGCGCAAAGAGGCGGCCAGCAGACATGTCGATCCAGCTCGGCTGATCTTCGCGCCTCGAATGTCCTTGCCCGAGCATCTGGCACGCCATCGTCTTGCCGACCTTTTTCTCGACACGCTGCCATATAATGCGCATACGACCGCGAGCGATGCGCTTTGGGCAGGATTGCCGGTGTTGACGAGGATCGGTGAAACCTTTGCGGGCAGAGTTGCCGCAAGCTTGTTGAGCGCGATCGGGCTACCTGAACTCATCACTACAAGCCCGGAAGCATATGAGGCGCTTGCAATTGAACTCGCGGCCAACCCCGAGAAATTGTCTTCAATCAAAAATAAATTAGCTCAAAATCGCCTGACCGCCCCATTGTTCGATACTGAGCGCTTCACGAGGCATCTCGAGGCGGCTTACACGGCTATGTATGAGAGGTATCAAGGGGACTTGCCACCAGACCACATCTACGTGCCACAATAGCAAATCGAAATCGCTCAGTGCAAAGACAAGCAACCAGATAAACTTTTTTCTAAGCCTCCTCGCCGCAGCCGTCTCAGCCATCTCTGTCATTGGGCTCGCGAAGCGGGGATAAAGGTTCACCACCCTTTGCCGAATTTGAAACCGAGACACTACCCGCGCCTCCTCATTTGGCGAGGATCTCGACGTCGCGATCCTGGGTCGACTGAACCTTGAAGGTCGCCTGATAGGTCATGTTGTCGTGCCGCGCGATCGCGACATATTCGCCTTCGGCGAGGACGACGGAAGGAAAGGCGCCGATCAGCTCGCGGATGACGTCGCCGCCCGGCGTGAGGATCGTGAAGGCCGAGTTGGCGAGCGCTTCGCCGCCGGGATTGTCGACGAGCTTCAAGGTCATCACGGCGGCGCGGTGGCGCAGCGTCGCGTCGGTCAATTTGCCGGCCTGCACGCGCAGATCGGCGCTCACCAGGGAATTGGTCGCATTGGCGATCCTGTTCTGACCGAGCGAGCCCACGCCGGTCGTATCGAGCAAGGTGGAGACGACGTGATAGGTCCCTTCCGGCAAGCCGATGACGTCGCCCGCCTTGGCGTTGGCGAGGATCAGTTTGGCTTCCGAATTGTTGCGCTCGGGGACATAGATGGAAATGGTCAATTTCGCCGGATTGATCGGCTCATCGCCGAGCACCGCGACGATGCGCAACCCGCCGGCGTTCAACACCAGCCGCTCGCTCGTCGGCTGGCCCGCAATGATCACCCTCTTGGTCATGCCGGCAAGCCCCATGGCGGCATGTACGATATAGGTCCCGTCGGGCAGGGACAGAGATGGCGCGGCAGCAGAGGATTCGGCAACGAGCTTATGCGAGCCGTCGGCCTCCGCCGCCTCATCGAAGACCCGCCATTTCAGTCCGCTGCGCACCGGCTGTGTGTCGGCGGCGCTGAGGAAGGCCGAGAGAAGCAGCAGGCTGCGGGGCCTCTCCGGCTCGGCTTGGAGGCTTGGCGCGAGGAGGCCGCCGGACGGGATGACGGGAGTGATGGCCGGGATAGGGGCGGCAGCCGGCGCCGGCTGCGCGCTTGCGACGCTCGCCGCGCCAAGCGCGATGCTCATCACGATCAGCCGCAACAGGCCGCTACGCGGCGCCGGCGCTTTGGGCGGCTGGGTCAAGGTATCAGCCCTCATCGTTTCTGCCGTCCGCAACCGCTTGTAAGCGGAACTTGCACCGGGATCTTTGCATGACGGCAAGCCGAACGTTGACTTCAAGGGTGAACTTGACCTTTTCGTGGCGGTCGAGCCGCATCCCGAGGGGCTGCACTCGGCTGCTCTTGCCTGCTATCTCGGTGAACCTCTATGAACGCGACGATCGAGCTGTTGCGAACCCGGCGTTCGGCGGCGCCCGCCCTATTGACCGGGCCTGGGCCGACGTCCGAAGAGCGCGAACTCCTCCTCACGATCGGGGCGCGCGTGCCCGACCACGGCAAGCTCGCGCCGTTTCGCTTCATCGTCTTCGAGGGCGCGGCGCGCGAAAAGGCCGGTGCGATCATCGCCGAGGTCTTCGCGAAGTCCAATCCGGGTGCCGATCATGCCCGCATCGAAGCCGAGCGCAAGCGTCTGGCGCTTGCCCCGCTCGTCATTGCCGTCGTGTCGCGCGCCGCGCCGCATGAAAAAATTCCGCAATGGGAACAAATTCTTGCGGCCGGCGCCGTCTGCATGAGCCTGGTGATCGCCGCCCACGCGATGGGCTTTGCGACCGCCTGGATCACCGAATGGTATGCATACGAGCGCGCCGTGTTGGATCGCTTCGGTCTTTCCGAGACAGAAAGGATCGCCGGTTTCATCCATATCGGCCGGCATCCTGGTCCGCGCGAGGATCGGCCGCGCCCGGCGCTTACCGCGCTCGTCACGAATTTCGGCGAGTGAGCCGCGCAGCCTCGAGAGGTGCAGTTTGTTCTACGAACCCGATTCCCGCGACAAGACTCTTCTCCGGCATGATCCGTTCAAGGCTCTGATCGCGCCGCGCCCGATCGGCTGGGTTTCGACGATGAGCCGGGCCGGCGCGGTCAATCTGGCGCCCTATTCCTTTTTCAACGCGGTGAGCGAAAGGCCGCCGATGATCGTCTTTTCCTCCAATGGCCGAAAGGATTCGCTGAGCTTCGCGGAGGAAACGCGGGAATTCGTCTGGAACATGGCGACCTTCGACCTGCGCGACGCGATGAACGAGACTTCCGCGGCTTTGCCGCGCGGCAAGAGTGAGTTCGACTTTGCCGGTCTCGAACAAGCACCGTCGCGACGCGTTGCGCCGCCGCGCGTCGCACTCAGTCCGGCGGCGCTCGAATGCAAGGTCAGCGAGATCGCGCGGCTCAAGGACATGGACGGCGCGCCGACCGAAAATTATCTCGTCTTCGGCCAAGTGGTCGGCGTGCATATCGAGGAGGCTTTCATCAAGGACGGACGGGTCGATACGGCGGCGATGCGGCCGATCGCCCGCTGCGGCTATTTCGATTACGCGATGGTCGATCGAACCTTCGTGCTGCCGCGGCCGATGAAGTTTTGAGCGTCATTGCGAGGAGCGAAGCGACGAAGCAATCCAGAAACGCCTACTGGATTGCTTCGCTTCGCTCGCAATGACGTGACGAAGTAATCCAGAATCTAGGTGTGCGTTCCTTCTTTCCTTGCGGGAGAAGGTGCCCCGAGTTACCCCCCTCTCCCCGCAACCGGGGAGAGGGGGGCGCCCGGTACACTCACGCGAAGATTGCGTTGATGAGCGCGACCTGATCCGGATCGATGGCAAGTTTGCCGGTAAAGCCGTCGCGCCGCGCCGCTTCGCATTCGGCTTTGAGGCCGGCGATGTCGTGAGGATCCGCATAGGCGCAATCGATCGCGGCAACGCCGGCGGCCTTGGCGGCCATGAGCGTAAGGCTGCGGGCAAGGGCATAGGGCGCCGTCAACGTGCCATCCGGCGTGCGGGCCGCCTTTGCGCCGATCGCAGTCGCGAGATCGTCCGGCGCCCAACAAAGACCCGCGAGACGGCGGCTCGCGCCGGGATAGGTGCCCATCTTGAATATTGCAGCCGGCATCTGCGCGGCGATCGCCATGATCCGCGTGCTCCCGTCGATGAGATCATATTCCGCCTCGCGCAGGGCGAGCTTGGCGCCGAGATGCTGAACATCGGCCCCGCCGCGCGCTTTCGGCAGGACGATCCCGTCCGGCGCGCCTTTCAAGACGATATCGAGATCGGCGTCGATTTCGCCGCTTTCGAGGCCATTCACGCGGACAAAGAGATGTGGCGGCGACCTTCCTCGCGCGGATTGCAACAGGCCAAGCGCCAATTCGCGGGCCCGGGGCTTCGAGGCGGCCGGCAGATCTTCGAGATCGAGCCAGAGGCAGTCCGCCTGGCCCTCGAGCGCCTGTTCAAGCCTTGTCGCATCGTCGGCCCGAACCAGGAGGTGTGAGCAAGGTTCTTTCATCTCCGCCCTGCGCCGCGACGAGATTTCGCTCCGCTGCTTCGATCCTGTTCTGCGAACGGAGACGAATCGCTGCCCTTAAGGGTACATTTACCATGATCGAAGATCTTGGAGCGAGTTGAGCCATGGCTTGGCCCACGAATTGCCGTGTGCCCGGATCGCAACATGATCATTCGTCGATTTCTGCAATGGGCGCCAACCGCGGCGGCGAGCGAGCGGGCCGAAGCGGCGGGCGCCTTGGCGCGCGCCTATCTTTATTGCGATCTCGCTGAGGGCGAACGCGAAGAGGCGAGGCTCGCCTTGACCGGATTGCTCGATGACGCTTCGCCCCTCGTGCGTCGGGCCATGGCCGAAAGCTTCGCCAGCGCCGCCGAGGCGCCGCATAATATCGTGCTCGGGCTCGCCGACGACCAGTCAGATATTTCCTCGATCGTTCTGTGCCGCTCCCCGCTATTGTCCGATTCCGATCTCATCGACTGCGCCGCGATCGGGGATGCGATCGCCCAATCGGCGATCGCGCTGCGCACCGGCCTGTCGGCCGAGGTCGCCGCGGCGCTGGCCGAGGTCGGTGCGCGCGAAGCGCTGATCTCGCTGGCGATCAACCCCGGCGCCGACTTGCCGGAATTTTCGATGCGCCGGATGATCGAACGTTTCGGCTCCGATGGAGAGGTGCGGGAGGCGCTGTTATCGCGGCCGAATTTGCCGGCCTCGCTGCACGCTGATCTGGTCGCCGCGACGGCGGATAGTCTATCGGCCTTTGTCACCGAACGCGATTGGATGTCGCAGGAAAGGGCAAGGCGGGTCACGCGCGAAGCCTGCGAACAGGCGCATGTCATCATCGCCGCGATGAGCGGGGAGGGCGAGAACGGCGCGGCAAAGCTCGTCGCGCGCCTGCGCGCTTCCGGACAATTGACGGCAAGCCTCTTGCTGCGCGCGCTCCTCAGCGGCAACTCGGGTCTGCTCGAAGCGGCGCTCGCCGAATTGTCCGATCTCCCCTTGGGGCGGATTAAGGGCTTGATCCGCGATTGGCGCAGCACCGGCTTTGCCGCGCTCTACCGCAAAGCCGGGCTTCCCGATCCCCTTCTGCCGGCCTTTCGCGCCGCGATCGAAACGCTTTGCCTGATCGACACGGGTGAGGAGAGCGGTGCTTGCCTGTCGCGGCAGAGGATCGAAAGGGTGCTCACGGCCTGCAAGGCTATAAACGGCGGCGAACTCGACAGGTTGCTCGCGGTTCTGCGCCGTTTCGACGCCGAAGCGGCGCGCGAAGAAGCCCGCGATTACTCCGCGGCGCTGCCGCAGCAGCCGGCTGCCTCGGCATTGGCGGGTTCGAATATGATCGAGTCGGCGGTGCCGATGCCGGAGGAACCACCTTTGCTTCTGGTCGATTGCGACGCGGAGTCGGCGCAGACGTCAACGCGGAATGTGCGGCAGATCGAGGCGCGGCTCATCACGGTCGATCTTGCCGCGCTCGAGAGAGAACTCGCCGCGGCGTAACGCAAGCCCGAGGCGCCATTAACCTTCTCAGTTCATCAGCCCGGCGAGCTTGGCGTAGTGCAGCAGGATGATCGTCTTGGCGTCGATGATTTCGCCGCGATCGATCATCGCCAGCGCCTCGTCCAGTGTCGGCTCGAGGATTTCAATGTCTTCGCCGTCTTCGCGGATGCCGCCGCCGGGTCCGCGACGGTCGGCCGGTGAATAGCGGACGACAAAGAAACTGATTCGTTCGGCGTACGCGCCGGGGCTCATGAAGGCATTGAAGAGAAACTTCGGGTCCTTGAGCGAAAAGCCGGTCTCTTCTTCGACTTCCATGACGATGCGGCGGGCGGCGTCGAGACCTTCGAGCTTGCCGGCGCAGGCCTCGATCGTCGTCTCGCGGCCGGTGGCGAGATAGACCGGCAAGCGAAATTGCCGCACCAGCAAGACGCGGGAGCGCACTGTATCATAAAGCAGGATGGTGGCGGCGTCGCCCGGGTCATAGACCGCCCGGGTCACCTCCTGCGTTTTTCCATCGAACCGGCGACGGCGGAACGTGATTCTTTCGAGAAGGCCATAGCCGCGCGACAAGATCTCGCGCTTGAGGATCTTGATCGTTCGCATGGTTCAATAGCCGAATTGTTCGCGGAGGATCCGCTCGTCGAGCGAATGGCCGGGGTCGTGGAGAATGACGAGACCGGTCGCATGGTCCATGGCGATCTCCACCTTGACCACCTCTCTGAACTCGAAATGATCGGCCACGGCGGCGACCGGCCTCTTTTCGGCTTCGAGAATATCGAGGGTCACATGCGCGGTGTCGGGCAAGAGCGCGCCACGCCAGCGGCGCGGCCGAAACGCGGAAATAGGGGTCAGCGCCATCAGCGGGGAATCGAGCGGCAGGATCGGCCCGTCGACTGAGAGATTATAGGCGGTCGACCCGGCCGGCGTCGCCACCAGGAGCCCGTCGGCGACGAGTTCGGCCAGCCTCTCCTTGCCGTCGATGCAGATGCGGATCTTCGCCGCCTGATAGGATTGGCGCAGAACCGAAACTTCGTTGATGGCGCAGGCCGTGGCGACTTCGCCGCGCGTGTCGGTTGCAACCATCACGAGCGGATGGATGACGGAAGGCTGCGCTTCGTCGATGCGCTTCTCGAGATCCTCCTCGCGATATTCGTTCATGAGAAAGCCGACGGAGCCGCGGTTCATGCCGTAGATCGGCTTGCGACTGTCGATGAATCGATGCAGCGTCTGCAGCATCAGACCATCGCCGCCGAGCGCGACGATCACGTCGGCTGAGGCCGGATCGCAATTGCCATAGGCGTGAACGAGACGGATTCGCGCAGCCTCGGCCTCCAGCGCGCCGGTGGAGAGAAAGGCGATACGCTTCAATGTCGGCTTCGTGCCTGGCTCGGCAGTCATCGGGGTCGCATCCTTGCCCTGTGATAGCCGCAGGCCGTGGCGAGGGTAAAGCGGTTCCGGTCGAAACGCCGGGCCTATATCACGGAAAGGCGCCAGGCTGCCACGGCTGCTTTCGGCCGCAATCAATAGGCTGCGTAGCTCTTCTCTTCGACGATCGCGCTGTTGAGCAGCGCGTTGATCTCGCGCTTGAGCGCGGCCCTCTTGTCGTTGCTGCGGTAGACGGAATGGGCGAGGGCGACGAATTCCGGCCCGAACGTCGCCGCCCTTTCATGCTCCCGGATCGCGTCCTCGGTCCGCCACAGCTCCGCATTGACTTCCTTGAGCGCGGCGGTCAGGCGCGAAAG
>DATFNQ010000099.1:0-7071 GCA_035266305.1 Methylovirgula sp. | reverse complement strand
GGCTCGATCAGCTTGCCGCAGAGCGCAAGCTTCCGGAGGAAATTGTGGCCCCGATTCGGGCCTATCAGCAGGAGCGCGTCACGCGCGTCGCGCATAGAAGCGACGGCGACGATGGCCATAAAAAGCTTATGGAGCTTCGCGACGACGTCGAAATTGAGCTCATTGCTACCGAGCGGAAGGTGATCAACGACCTCTACCGCAGCGGCAAGCTGAAGGACGAGGCGCGCCGCCGGATCGAGCGGGAGCTCGATCTGCGCGAGGCGCGTCTCGCCAGCGTGCGCGCCGAGGAATGAGTGCCGCAAGGGTTCCCGCGCTTGGCTCGCGTTGGGTTTCCCAGAACCCCTTTTGCTGAGCGCGCTCTAGCGCTCCAGCCCTTCGCTCAGCAGCCGGTCATATTCGGCTCTGACGAGGTCCGCGCCATAGAGGCGCTCAAGCCGCCGCACGGCGAAATGGCCCTGCGCGATCGTCTGGAAATGATCGATGAAGGCATAGTTCACGCCGCCGCCGCCCGCCGCGCCGATCAGCGGGACCGCCTGGGCGGCGATCTTCTGCGACACCACGACGCCGAACCGCGTCGCGATCTGCGAGACGAGCCGCACGATCACCGGCGCGCTTTCTTCGGCAAGGCCGCGTTCGACGACGAAGCGGGCGGCCTCGCTCACCGACTTGGCGAGGATGCTGCGCACGGCGAAATAGCCGCCTTCCAGAAACTGCTCGTCCTGCCGGCCTGTGCCCAGGGCGAAGACCTGAAGACAGGCGAAGGCGGTCTCGGGCGCCGCGAGGTCCTCGCCCTCCGCTTGGGCGATCGCCGCGATCGCCCGCAACATGACGACGGTCGAAAAGGGCAGTTCGACCGGCAGGCTCGCAACGCCAAAGGCGCCGCCGACCGCGCCCGAAAGCGTGGCGACGGCCTTGTGCAGCAAACGCCGCTCCCCCGCCGATCGCGGGCCAAGCGTGCGCAGCGCGGCACGGAGCGCCGCCTTGATCGCCGCATCCGCCGCGTGATCGATGACCCCGCCGACCTCGGCCGGCACCAATTTCCCCAAACGGTCGATTTGCCGCCCGAGCGCCTGCCACAGGCGCAGCGCGAAGCTCGTATGCTCGAGCTTGAACACCGCGTCGCGCAGCACGGCGCGATCAGCGGCCGAAAGCCCGGCGACTTCGGCTTCGTTCGGCGCAATAGATACAGGCAATGAATTCATAATCTTGAGCTCATATCTTCAGACGACGGGTTAGCCTCAGCGACTGAGCCGCGCTGCAGTTGAGAAAGGTCACATCGCGTATCAAGGTCCTTGAGTATTTCGCAAGTTTGCCGAGCGGTCCAGCGGTGGTCCCGATGGACGACGTCCAGGTTCAGATGTAGGCGAATGCTGCGCCGACCATGCCGGCGAAGCCAAGCGCGAGCGCAACATACCAAGGCCATCGGGCCCCGCGGCGCACGATCGAAATCGTCGCGATCGCGATCGAGATTTGCAGCAAAGTCACGGCGATCGTCAGCACGGCGTGGCGATGTTCGTGGCGCTCGCTTTGCTCCAGCTTGGCGTCCCTCTGCGCCTCCAGCGCCCTGCCTTGACTTTGAAGCGCCTGCTCGTCATCGCCATTGCGTTTGGCTTGCTGCTTGAAATCCTCGGCGTTGGCGCCGCCCGCCGCAGCGGCGATCTGATACATATTCTTCTTGATGCTTTTTGCCTGGAAGAAATTCCAGATGTCGGTCGCCTTGTCCTGCAGCAGGACGGCGTCGTTTTTGGCGCCGATCGTCGCCGCCGTTTCGATCGTCTCGAGGCTTCCGACACCGGCCGCGACCACCGCGAGGACTGCGATCGTGACCGCCACGATGGCGAGGAAGGGGTTACGGGATTCGGCGGCGTGCTCGGCATGCTCGGCATGCTCGAAATGCTCGGTCGGAGGGGCATCTGTCATGCGGTGGTTCCTTGCATCGGGTTAGGCGATGCCGCCTGTTTCGCATCTTGACCTTTACCGTGCAATCCGGATTGGGATTGGCTTGGGCTTGCCGTCGCGGTCGATAGACAGGTCAGAGGGCTCGACCTATAAGCCCGACCGATGCCGGGGGCGGCGATGACCAATTTGGAAGGGGCGTGCTTTGCCGACTGCTGAACCGAAGCCGGACTTCGCCGAGCTGCGCCGGACGATGGTCGATTGCCAGATCCGCACATTCGGTGTGACCGACCACGCCGTGATCGCCCGATTTCTCGAAGTTCCGCGCGAGAAATTCGTGCCGGCGCAATTGAGCGCGCTCGCTTATTCCGATCTGAACCTCAAGATCACAACGGCGGAATCGGGCGGCGAGCCGCGCCGGCTACTGGCGCCCATGGTGCTGGCGCGCCTAATGCAAGAAGCGGAGGTGAACAGCGGGGACAAGGTTCTCGATATCGCCGCTGGTACGGGCTATTCGACGGCGATCCTCGCCGGACTTGCCAAAGACGTGACCGCGCTCGAAGCCGATCCCGAGCTCCAGGCCATGATCGAATCCAATCTTGCCGCGAGCGGGCTTGATGGCATCCCGGTGTTCGCAGGCGCGCTGCCCGACGGCCTCGCCGAGCGAGCACCCTTCGATCTCATCTTCGTGAACGGCGCGGTCGAGGGCCATCTCGACCGGCTGTTCGGGCAATTGCGCGAGGGCGGCCGCCTCATCACACTTTCGCGAGCCGCGAATGATCCGGACCGACGGGCTTGCCATGCGATCCGCTTCGAAAAGATTGCCGGCCAGATGAGCTCGCGCCTCTTGTTTGAGGCCGCTGCACCGCTGCTGAGCGCGTTTCGCGAGGAACCCCATTTCGTCTTCTAACCGCGCGATTATTCACCTATTCCACTCGCACTGATCGTAGTGAGCCAACCGGCGCTGGGATGTGTCGCATTTTTGCGGCACTCTCGAATTCTTGTGCCGAAGGCTTGGCGCTTGCCGGACAATAGGAATATGAGCAGGATATAAAGATGCGGATGATCGGCGGCGGCCGACAAGTTATTGTGGAAGCAATTGAAAAGGTTAGTTTAGCAGGCCCTTTGGCTTTGTTCGCGGTGCGTTTTGGAGCGTCAAGGATTGACCACACGCTGGGTTCGAGCTGGCCCCCCTTCTTCAGGAGGGCGGACTCTTGCGTACGCCCCTTTTCTCCTCGCGCTGACGGCAGTTGGCGGGTTGGCTTTGGCTGAACTTGCTTGCATCGCGCCGGCTTGCGCGGAGTCGATGTCGGGCGCGCTCTCCCTCGCCTATCGCGCCAATCCCGACCTCAACCAGCAACGCGCCGGCGTCCGCGCTCAGGACGAGAACATCCCCCGCACCACCGCCGCCTATCGCCCGACGGTGAGCGCGACCGGGCAATATGGATACAATTATCTTTCGGAGGTGGGCCCCGGCATAGCGTTCGGGGTCTCGGGCACGAAGTATAGCGCTTCGAGCGATCCAGGCGCGCTCGGTCTCACCGTTACGGAAACCCTATTCAATGGCAATCGCAATTATAACGGCGTGCGACAGGCCGAAAGCAATGTGTTTGGGGCGCGCGAAACGCTTCGCAATACGGAGCAGACCGTGCTGCAGAACGGCGCCACCGCCTATATGAACGTGCTGCGTGACACCGCCATCCTCGACCTGCGCAAGAACAACATCATCGTTCTCGAAGAACAATTGCGCCAGACGCGGGACCGTTTCAACGTCGGCGAGGTGACGCGCACCGATGTCGCGCAGGCGGCCTCGAGTCTGGCGTCGGCGCGTTCGGATTATTTTACCGCGCAGGCCAATCTCGAGACGAGCATTGCGAACTACCACCAGGTGATCGGTGTCGATCCGAGCCACCTCGAACCGGCGCGATCGATCGAGGCGCTGTTGCCGCGCACGCTTCCTGAGGCGATCAATGTCGCCTTGGCCGAACATCCGACGATCGCGTCCGCTCTCCATGCGGTCGATGCGGCTGCCTTGCAGGTGAAGCTGGTCGAGGGCGAGCTCTACCCGACGGTCTCGGTGGTCGGCGCGGTCTCGCAAAACTATAATGATGAAGGCCTTCCCGGATTCCGCTTATTCAATGGCTCGATCATGGGCCAGGTGACGGTGCCGATCTATACCGGCGGTGAAGTCGATGCGCGCGCCAGGCAGGCCAAGGAGCTGCTCTCGCAGGCGGAGCTCCAGGCCGATCTGCAGCGTGACACGGTGCGCGCCACCGTGGTCTCGGACTGGGGATTGCTCGAAACTGCGAAGGCGGTGATCAAATCCGACGAGGCGGCGGTGAAGTCGGCGGAGATCGCGCTCGAGGGCGTGCGCGAAGAGGCTAAGGTCGGCCAGCGCACGACGCTTGACATCCTCAACGCCCAACAGACGCTGCTGAACGCGCGCGTCAGCCTCGTTTCGGCGCAGCGCGACCGGGTCGTCGCCTCCTATGCGACATTGGCGTCCATCGGCGAGCTTTCCGCCGCCAACATCAGCCTCGATGTCCAAGAATATGACCCGACCGTCCATTTCGACCAGGTGAAGGACAAATGGTTCGGCTTGCGCACGCCGGACGGACGCTGACTGGCCCCGCCTTTCCGCCGCGCAATTGGTTCCACAACAAGACGCTGAACTGCGCTTGCCCGGCCCGATAGGCTGGGACTAGAATTAGAGCTTGCGCAAAGCTCCGGTGCGCTTTGATCCGAAAGTTGAAAGGGCCCTATCGAAAAGCCCCGAGATTCGCTCTAATTAACCGGAGCATTGCGAATCGACGCGGTCTCCGCGCGAAATGCTCGGGCAACCATGTCTCAGCGCCCGCCGGTTGCGATGCGCCTTGGAGGAGAAAGCGTCAAAGGCCATGAACGCGCCGAATTCCGTTTCACAGGACAAGGGGGCAGCCGAACACAAGGCCTACGAGCCCTCCATGGAGGAAATACTTGCCTCCATTCGGCGGATCATCGCCGATGATCAGGTCGTTGCATCGCGGCGACCGCCAGCGCCGAAGGAGCCAGCAGCCCAGGCCGCTCAGGCGTCGTCAGCTCCTGCCGGCGCAACAGGCCGCGACCCGATCCCGCCGCTGCGCGGCGAAGCGGTCGCACAGGCCATGATTTCGGCCAGCATTGAGGCTGAACAGACGAGCGAGCCCATGGCCAGCGAGCATCTCATCGCGGCCGAACCCAAAACTCAGCCACGCCAAGCGCCGCCGCAGCCTCGCCAAGCCCTTCAAATCGAAGAAAGGGCAGCGACCGGGTTGGAAAACCTGGCCAAAATGGCCGATGCCGGGCGCGAGCACAAAGCATTGGATCGCCAACGCGTTCCGCCCTTGCCTGGAGGCTTGAGCGAAGATCCGCTTATCTCGCCGGCCACAGACGCTGCGGTCTCCGCCGCCTTCAATGCCCTGGTCGCCAGCCGCTTTCTGCAATCAGGCGAGGTCCTCGGTGAGATGGTGCGCGACATGGTCCGGCCCATGCTGAAGGCTTGGCTCGACGACAATCTGCCAATCCTGGTCGAGCGCCTCGTTCGCGCCGAGATCGAAAGGGTCGCCCGCGGCGGCCGCTGAGCGCAGCGCGGCATATCAATGCCGAATCCGCCGGCTTGCCGCGTTGACTTCGCGGCAGGGCTTCGCTTTCTAAGCGGCAGCCCGACCGTACCGGAAGCCGCGATTGCTCGTTCATGATGGATAAGACCTTCGATCCCGCAAAGGTGGAAAGCCGGATTTCCGCGCTTTGGGAAGACGCTGGCGCCTTTCGCGCCGGGCGGCCGGAGCGGGCGGCGGCGCCGCCTTTCACGATCGTCATCCCGCCGCCGAACGTCACTGGCTCGCTGCATATGGGCCATGCGCTCAACAATACGCTGCAAGACATTCTCTGCCGTTTCGAGCGCATGCGCGGCAAGGACGTGCTCTGGCAGCCGGGCACGGATCATGCCGGCATCGCCACGCAGATGGTGGTCGAACGACAATTGATGGAGCGCCAGGAACACCGGCGGACATTGGGGCGCAAAAAGTTCCTGGAAGAGGTCTGGGCCTGGAAAGCCGAATCAGGTGGCGCCATCGTCAATCAATTGAAGCGCCTCGGCGCCTCCTGCGACTGGTCGCGCGAGCGCTTCACCATGGATGAGGGCCTGTCGCGCGCGGTCGTGAAAGTCTTCGTGCAGCTCTATCGGGAAGGTCTGATCTACAAAGACAAGCGCCTCGTCAATTGGGACCCCGCGCTGCAGACGGCGATCTCCGATCTCGAAGTCGTGCAGGTCGAGGTGAAGGGCCATCTGTGGTATTTCAAATATCCGGTGGTCGACGACAAGGGCGCAGAGACGGGAGAATATATCGTAGTTGCGACGACGCGGCCGGAGACCATGCTGGGCGACACGGCCGTCGCCGTGCATCCGGATGACGAGCGCTACAAGCACTTGCAAGGCAAAAAGGTGCGCCTGCCGCTCGTCGGGCGGCTGATCCCGATCATTGCAGATGAATATTCAGATCCTGAGAAGGGCACGGGCGCGGTGAAGATCACGCCGGCGCATGACTTCAACGATTTTGAGATGGGGCGGCGGCATGGATTGCCTTTAGTGGACATCTTGAGTTCAGAAGGGAAAATTTCGATCGAACAAAATCGAAGCTTTTGGAATGGTACAAAGTTCGCCGGAAAATATGGTGGCGCTGACGAGGTGATGAATCTAATTGGCGGATATCCGCAAGAGCATGATGAGTATATTCGATATCGGATCGACGATCCTGAGCTAGATGAATTAAGAGGTCTCGGCGAACTCGATCGATTTGTTGCGCGTGCGAAGGTGGTGGCACTCCTTGAAGCAGCAGGGCTCCTCGACAAGGTCGAGCCTCACACGCATATGGTGCCGCACGGCGACCGCTCGGGCGTCGTGCTCGAGCCGCGGCTCACGGACCAATGGTATGTCGACGCGAAGGTGTTGGCCGAGCCGGCGCTCGCTGCCGTCCGCGAAGGCAAGACGAAGTTCATCCCCGAAAATTGGGGGAAGACTTACTTTCAATGGCTTGAAAACATCCAGCCCTGGTGCATCTCACGTCAGCTTTGGTGGGGCCACCAAATACCAGCTTGGTACGGGCTCGGTAATGATGTTTTTTGTGAGCTAACTGAGGCTGACGCAATTGCTGCTGC
>DATFNQ010000098.1:0-5123 GCA_035266305.1 Methylovirgula sp. | reverse complement strand
GCTGCCTTCGCATCGAATCATCTCCAATCCATCCATCACGATGGAATCAGAAAGGCCGCGAATTGGCGAGGTTGTTAGAAGCGTCCAGTTTCAAACTTTATGTCCGCGATAGAAATTGAAAATGCCTCAAAGCGCACGCCGCGCGATCCGAAGCTTAGACAGCTCTTTGAAGTTGTAAGCCGGCCTATTGCCAATCTTAAAGCACCTGACAGTCCGCCCAAGATCGAGCAGATTTTCGTATCTCCATTAGCGTGGGCATACTTTTCTGCTTACCAGACAGTTGTCATGGTTGCTTCTGCAGTAGCCAAATCATTGGCGAGTGGCCTTGAGAATGTTGATAAGCTGGTCAAATTAGATGCCGCCAACAAAATACTGAAAGCCGCTCTGCCTCATCAAAGTGAATATATCGATGAGTACGGCTTTAAGGGCTATCACTACTTGTTAGACGAATTGGAAGAAAAACTGATGCTTGCTCTTAGGCAGACGCTTGATGGAGAGGATTTAGATCAGGAGAGTATCTCACGATCCGCTAAAATCATCAAAATGGTGAAAGAAATTTCAGCACAAAGCGAAGCGGCATCCGTGCAACCGGGCGGGTGAACATCTTATCGATCTAAATCTCCGAAATGTCCGCCCATGGCGCTAAGCGGTAATTTGCCAGACGCTGAACTCCCATCACTCCGCACACCAACCTCCGGCCGCCGCACCGCCCCGCCCTGCCGCGCCCACAAGAACAAACACAACGCCGCCACCGGCAGGCCGATTGTCGAGGTCGCGGCAAAGAAGCCGGCGAAGCCGAATTGTTTCACCGCAAACCCTGAAAAGCCGCCGAAGAACTTGCCGAGCAGCGCATAGAGCGAACTCAGCAGGGCGTATTGGCTGGCGGCGAACGCCGGCGAGGTCAGCGACGACATATAGGCGATCAGCGCCGCGCCGGCGAAATTGCCGGCGAAATTTTCGACGCTGACGGCGAGCGCCAACAGCGGAAGGCTCTTGCCGGTCGCGGCGAGCAGCGCGAGGGAGAGATGCGAGGCGGCGGCCGCGATCCCGCCGATGAGCAGCGCCGGCATCAACCCGATCCGCGTGATCGTAAAGCCGCCGGCGAAGGCGCCAGCGATGCCGATCCACACGCCATAGACCTTCGACATGGTCGCGATTTGGCTCTTCGAGAAGCCGAGGCCGATATAGAGCGGGTTGGCCATCACGCCGCTGAGGAAATCCGGCAGACGATAGAGCGCGACGAGCAGCAGGATCGCCGCGAGCAGCGGCCCGAACCGCCGGCAGAGATCGGTGACGGGCTCGACGAATTTCTCGGCGAGCGATGTATCGGGCTCGCGCGCGCGATCCGGTAAGCGCGGCGAGAGAAGGCCGGCGCCGATGCCGACGAGCATCAGCGCCGCCATCGCGAGATAGGCGGTCCGCCAGCCGGAAAAGTCGGCGATGTAGAGTGCGCCCGCGCCGGCGGCGAGAAGACCGAGCCGATAGCCGAAATTGGAGGTCGCAGCCATCATGCCTTGGCGCTCGGGCGGCGCGGAATCGATGCGCCAGCCGTCGATGACGATATCTTGCGTGGCGGCGGCGAAGGCCGTCATCGCTGCCCGGACGATGAGACCCGACAGCGAGCGTGCCGGGTCCGCGAAAGCGAGCGCCATGAGGCCGCCGGCGACACCGATCTGCGAGACGAGAAGCCAGGCGCGGCGCCGCCCCAAGACGCGTGCGAGCCAGGGCACATCGACCGTGTCGATGACCGGCGCCCAGAAGAACTTCAGCGAGTAGCAGAGGCCGACCCAGCTGATGAGCCCGATCTGCTCGATCGGCACCTTTGCCTCGGCGAGGCGCGCAGCCTGGGTGCCGAGGACAAGCAGGAACGGCAGGCCTGAGGAGAAGCCGAGCGCCAGCATCAGCGCAAGGATCGGATCGGCGACGATATCTCGGAATCGCGGGCGGGCGGTCATGCCACCGGCAGTTTAGGCCCGCCGGTCGCCACGACAAGCTTCGATCTCGCGGCGGCCACCACCAACGCTTCGCCGGAGGAGTGCCGAAGGCGCATCTCGAAAGGTGAGGGATCGTTTATAGTGTCGCCATCCTGCGGCTTACCGAGCGCCACGGAGCGGCCTATTCCAAAGTCTATCTTTTTATTCCCAGCCGTTTGAACAGCTCATAGAAATTAATGGTCCACCCAACGCCAACGCGCTTCGGCGGGAATAGCCGCTCGTCCTCGGAATTCCAGAAGCCTTTGGTCCAGTTTTTCCAGTCCCAATTGACAGGCATGCCCTGGAACGTTCGCTGCTCTTCGTCCTCGGTCACGATGCAACTCCGTCGTAACCATTGCTTCGATGCAGGCCGCACATGATAGCACGATCAGCGGTGCTGTCATTCTGTCCGCAGAAACGAGGGGACCACGTGGCGTAAGGTGACGCTGCCGTTTACGCGACACTCTGCGCCGCGACGCTCTCGGCTTCCTTCGCGCCGCCGATCACCAAGACTTCGGCGGCCCCGGCCGCCACGAGATCCTCCCGCGCCGCTTTGCTCGCGGCCTCGTCCCCGTCGGGCATTGCGAGCACGACGAAATCGGCGTAGGGCGCGAGCGCCTTCGGCATTTCGCTGGTCGCCAAGGGCGGCGCGGCGAGAAGCACGAAATCATAAGTCTGCGCCAGCGCGTCGAGGATGATGTCGAGATCGTCGGGATCGAAGCGCTCCGCCGTGCCGAACGGAACGAAGTGAAGACGCGAGGCGTAATCACGATGGATCACGTCGGCGAATGATGCCTCGCCGTCGAGAAGATCGGTGAGGCCCGCCAGCTTCTCCGTCTCGGGCTGCGGGGCCATCAAGGCCGCAACCTGACCGGCATGCGAGTCGAGATCGATGAGGATCGGGCGGCCCTCGCGCGCGAGATTGCGGGCGAAGCCGATCAGAGCCGCGGTCGCCGTATCGCTCTCGCATGACCGCGTCGCGACGATCTGCACGCCATGTACCGCACTCGCGCGCGCCGCGATCTTTGCGGCGGGTTCCTCATCGCCGTCTTCATCGCCGTCTTCATCGCTGTCTTCGGTCTCGGCGATCTCGGCGCCTTCAACCGTTTCATCTCCCGGCAAACGGCCGAAGCGTTTGAGACGCGCCAAGCTCGGTCCTTGCGCTCCACCGACGGTGCGCGGTCGCTCGACCGAACCGACAAGCATGGCGCGCGGCGAGAACAATTCGCTGCCGATCACCGCGCCCAAGGAAAGAATGAAGCCGGCAATCGTTCCGAATGCGAGGGTCGGCAATTTCTTCGGAAACGACGGCTCGTCCGGCGGCGTCGCTCGCGCGATAATCCGCGCGTCGGCCGGCGCCGAGGTCGAATTCTCGCGCGCCAGCGCCTCCTGATACTTGGTCATGCTGCTGTCGAGCTGATCCCGCAGAGCCTGCGCGGTGCGTTCGAGCTCGTGCAAGTGCACTTCGTCCGTATTGGCGACGCCGACCGCCTGCTTCTGCTCCCCGATCGCGGCTTCGAGATCGGCGACGCGCGCCGCGGCGATCTTCGAGTCGTTTTCCAGCGCGCGGGCGATATTGTCCGCAGCCGTCCGCAACTGGAATTCCAGATCGGCGATCTCGGCATTGAGTTCCTTGATTCGCGGATGGCCGGGAAGCAAAGTGCCCGATTCGAGGGCGAGCTGCGCCTTTGCCGTCACCAGCTGCTCGGCGATACGGCGGATCAGATCATTGTTGGCGACATCCGGCACTTCCGAAATCCGCCCTTTCCGGAGCATGTCGCGAATGAGCGAGGCCTTTGCCTGGCCGTCCGCCTGCGCAGTGCGGGCGCGCGACAGTTCTCCATTGAGGTCGGCGAGCTGCTGGCCGGTGATCGTCATGTTATTGGTGCCGGCAAGCAGACCCGAGGTCGCGCGATAGCGTTCAACCTCGTCCGCCGCATGCGTGAATTTATCTTTCAGCTCGGAGATCTGCTCGGCAAGCGAGGCCGCGGCCCGTTTCGCAATCTCGCGTTTCGCGTTCGACTGCATGTCAAGATAGACGCTGACGACCTCATTCGCGATGCGGGCTGCGAGATCCGGATCTCGCGAATAGAACTGAATGACGAGAACCCGCGTTTTCTGCGGCGAATAGACCGAGAGCCTTTGCTCGAAAGTCTGCAGAACACGGTCCTCCGCGGGGATCCTCATCGGATCGCGGATGAGCCCGAACATGACCAGGACACGCGAGATGACGCCGAGACCCTTCGCATAAGGATCGATCTCCGGGTTGCCGACGAGACCAAGCTTCTCGATCACGCGGCGCCCCAGATCGCCCGAGGTGACGAGTTCAATCTGGCTCCCGACCAATTCCGTGTCCATGCCCTCCGGCGTCTGCGCCTGCAATTCGGCGTGCTGCGGACTGTTGAAGAAGCTCTCCTGATTCTCGAGCAGCACCTCCGCTTCAGCCGTGTAGCGCGACTTCACGACCGTCACGAAAAGGGCGGCAAGCAAAAAGCCCAGCAAAGTGGGGATGAGGATCCAATACCGCTTCCTGTAGATCGCCGACCCAAGCGTGCCCAGATCGAGATCGTTCGAGTGCTCGTCGAAACTTAGGTCCGGCTCGAATGTCTCAGTCATCCGCAACCTCGCGAGAACGTGACCAGATCGGCATATTCGGGGCAGCGCTCGATCTCATTGGATCGGTTGCATCAAGCCGCCTTTAGGTTGAGACGAGGTTAATAACTTCCTGAAATCGGCGACCGAAGGTTAAGTTTTATTAACCATGACTGCTTATAGAAACGAAAACACGAGGCAAGG
This sequence comes from Methylovirgula sp., assembly GCA_035266305.1. Lineage (GTDB taxonomy): Bacteria > Pseudomonadota > Alphaproteobacteria > Rhizobiales > Beijerinckiaceae > Methylovirgula. Next base: position 354 of record DATFNQ010000098.1, on the reverse strand, counting down.
TCTTGGCGTGACTTCAATCCTGCGGCACTGATCATGCGGCGCACTTTGGTTTTGGTCTGGATTATCGCGTTGTCGCTTGTCCTGGCGGCATGCGCTGCGTCCTACTCGACCTATTTCGATTCCGACCCTGATGCGCCCTATACGCTCGCGAGCGGCGACCGTTTGCGCATCATTGTTTACGGCCAGGAGGGTTTGAGCAACTCCTATTCGGTCGACGGCTCAGGTCACATCGAGATGCCGCTGATCGGCATTGTCACGGCGGAAGGCAAAACGACCGCCGCGCTCGGAAAAGAAATCGAAGCAAATTGCAGGACGGCTTTTTGCGCGATCCGCATGTCTCGGTGGAGGTGGAAG
>DATFNQ010000097.1:0-29208 GCA_035266305.1 Methylovirgula sp. | reverse complement strand
AGGGTGAGCAGCAAGGGGCTCCCCATCAGGATCGCTGTCCTCTATCTGAACTATCTGCCCTTACCGAGCAACGCCTTTTACACGGCGAATGTCGAGCCGTTCCAACCCAATATCGGTTCGACCTTGCAAAGCTGCGCGTCGCCTGGGCTCTACCAGGAGGTCACCACCGACCAGGATATTTCGACGGCGCTCGCGACTCTCTTCATCAATGCCGTAAACACGGCGCATCTCACGCAGTGAGTGAGCGGCGGATCGATATCCGAAGGAGCCCGATAGCGGGATTCGTCGATTATCAGCCGACGTCCGGAGAAGAGCCGCGGCTCCAGGATCCAGGCTCGAAGCTTCGCTTCCGCTCTCAACACCCGGTGGTGCAGGCGATCGAAGTCGTCAGACGCGGGCTCATGTAGATCTGGTCCGTGATCGGGATCGTACCAATGATCTTATAGCCGAGAACCGGCGTGAAATTATAGGTCACCTGGCCGTAGATCAGCGAAATGTTGTCCTGATCGAGCGCGGTTGGCAGAGTGAACTTCGCGCCTTTCGTAAGTGCCGTGCCGTTCAGCGATGAGCTCCAGGTGACCGTCGCAGCGCCTGTCGAGTTCGTCGAGATTTCCGAGACCGTGATGATGAGGTTGTTCGCCGAATAGGGTGCGATGACCGCTGACGAGGCGCCAAGGACCGTGGTCAAGGTCGTGCCGGTCACGGTGGCATACTGGGTGACGAGATCGGTGACGATGCGGGTGGTGATCGTCACTTTCCGGCTGATCGCGACTGCGTCGCCGACCTGCGCCACGCCGACGAAGACGAAGAGCATGAGCGGGAGCATCAAGGCGAATTCCACAGCCGCTATGGCCCGGTCGTTGCCGAGAAATCGTCGCGAGAGCTGATGCGAAGAGCGCTTGGATTTCATCTCAAGGCTCGTTCTTGAACACGGAGGTGGCCATCAAGAGATGGTTGCCGTTCGGCAGGTTCGAGAGATTGAAGCCAAGCAGGCCGCCGAACACCGGCCATTGGTACATGACCTGCAGAACCTCGATGCTGCCCGGACTTCCCGGCTGATACGACCAGGTGTTGGTCACTTGACCTTGCGCATTGTAGGTCAGGGTCGGTGCCGCAGGGCTGGCGTCTGAAAAGGTGTCGGACGTCTGCATGTTGATCATGAGATTGCTGCAGTTGAACAGCGCATGGAGATCTTTGCAGACGTCGGTGGTGAACAGGGCCAGCGTCGCGGGCGCTTGCCCGGTCAGGATGAGGCGGCCGGATTTTTCGACGGCGGTTTCGAGCTCCTCCTGGGCCATGAGAAGGATGGCCGTCTGCAGCGTGGCAAAGATGATCGCGAGAAACGGCAGCGCGATCATCGCGAATTCGACCGCGGACGTGCCGTCCTCAGAACGTAAGAAGCCGAGTGGCGGCCTGAGCCACTTGAATCGCGGGGCGAGATCCCGTTTGCGGTTTTTGATGATGGCCTCCAATCTCAATTGCCGGATCTGCCCCTGAACGTCCACATAGCGTCGGGCCAACTTAACAAACGAGCATTTCTTAATAGTTACGCGCACCTCGTAATCTCCTCGGCAATTCCGCCTGTCGGCGGATCGCGGCGGGCGGAGTTGCGATGCTGGAGCTTTTCGATACGGCGGTGGCGCGCTTGGTCTCGGCCGCCGGTGCCGCTGCGCAATGCCATGGAAGCGCTTGCAAATGCGCCGGTCGCCGGTATAGGTCGTCCGTTCGGCCCGATGTTCATTCCGCGTTCATCGCCAGGCCGCGAGGCTCGCCTGATGCGGTACGCCGGCCTGGTTTTCGCTCTGAATTTGCTTGCCACTCTTCCGGCGGCCGCAGCCGAGCCGGTGCCCGAACGTGAGTGCTATTCGGCGGCCCAGACCCGCGAGAGGATCGCCGTCCACAAGCTTGCCGAGCCGTTTCGGTTGATGGCGAGCGCCGCCAACCGCTTTCAGGCCGAGGCGATCGGCGCCAAGCTTTGCCGATGGAAGGAGCAGCTCGTCTATGAAATAACCCTGCTGCGCCATGACGGGCGGGTCATCCATGTGTTCACGAACGCCGCCACCGGGCAGATGATCGGCGCGAAGAATGCCAAGTGAGGAGGCAAGGCTTGCGCTTGCTTGTGGTCGAGGACGACAAGGATCTCAATCGGCAGATTTCCGCGGCGCTCGCCGAGGCGGGCTATGCGGTCGATCGGGCATACGATGGCGAAGAGGGCTGGTTCCTCGGCGATACCGAATCCTATGACGCCGTCGTGCTCGATCTCGGCCTGCCGAAGAAGGATGGCATCACGGTTCTCGGCGATTGGCGCCGGGCGGGGCGCGCCATGCCCGTGCTCATCCTGACCGCGCGCGACCGCTGGAGCGACAAGGTGCAAGGCTTCGATGTCGGCGCCGACGATTATGTCGCAAAGCCGTTTCACATCGAGGAGATTCTCGCCCGCCTGCGCGCCCTGCTGCGCCGCGCGACGGGCCATGCGACGAGCGAACTCATTTGCGGCCCGGTCCGCCTCGACACCAGGGCAGGGCGGGTCTTCGTCGACGCAAATCCCATCAAGCTCACCTCGCACGAGTACCGGCTGCTTTCCTATTTGATGCATCACGCCGGCCGGGTCGTCTCCCGCAGCGAACTCGTCGAACACCTTTATGACCAGGATTTCGATCGCGATTCCAATACGATCGAAGTCTTCGTCGGGCGTCTGCGCAAGAAGCTCGGCATCGACATCATCAAGACGATGCGTGGCCTCGGCTATGTCGTCGCCGAGCCCGAGGTCGAAGCCGGCAAGCCGGCAGGCCCGGTCGCGTCCGATCGTCGGTAAGCGATGCGCACCAATCCGCGAACCTGGTCGATCGCCGCGCGGCTTTTCTTTTCCGCCGCGGTGCTCAGCACCGCAATCCTGTTCATCGCGGGCGTCGGCCTCTCCGCGCTGTATCGCAAAGCGGCCGAATCCCGTTTCGACGAGAGCCTTGGCGTCTATCTGCGCGCGCTCGTCGCCGATATCGCCTCCCCTTCGGAGGAGAACCGTCCCGAGTCCTTCGATGTCGGGGAACCACGATTCGAAATCGCGCTCTCCGGCTGGTATTGGCAGATCACGCGGCTTGACAGTAAGAATCCGGACATCAAGAGTTCCCGCTCGCTCTTCGCGGCGCGGCTGCCGAGGCTTGCGGATAATGGCATTGCGGCGGGCGTCGGCGGCGCCCGCAAGGGCTATGTGACGGGCCCCGACGATCGCCGCTTGCGCATGGTCGAGCGCGTCATCGATGCCGGCGATCAGGGCCTCTATCTCGTCCAGGTCGCGGCGACGACGGCGCCCATGGAATCGGAGATTGCCGGCTTCGAGATCGCACTCGTGATCACATTCACGTTATTGGCGGCGGCCCTCGTCGGCTCGACCGCCCTTCAATTGCATTATGGCTTGGAGCCGCTGCGCCGCCTTCAAGAGGCGGTCGCGGCGATCCGGCGCGGGCAGGGCGAGAAGATTGCCGGCGACTTTCCGCCGGACATCGCGCCGCTCGCCTCCGAGCTCAATCTTCTGCTTGCCGCCAACCGCGAGGTGGTCGAGCGCGCCCGCACGCAAGTGGGCAATCTCGCCCATGCGCTGAAGACGCCGCTCAGCGTCATCATCAATGAGGCCGCGGCGGATAAGGGCGCGTTGTCGGCCAAGGTTCGCGAACAGGCGGCGATCATGCGCGACCAGGTGACCTATTATCTCGACCGCGCCCGCGCCGCCGTCCGGGTCGGCGTTCTCGGGAACATGGCCGATGTCGCCCTGATCACCGCGGCGCTCGTGCGCACGTTCGGAAAGATCTATCGCGATCGCGGCATTACCTTTTCGGTCGCGGTCAAAGACCGCGTGAGGTTCAAGGGCGAGCGCCAGGATCTCGAGGAGATGATAGGCAATCTCGTCGACAATGCCGGCAAATGGGCGCGCCACGCGGTTGCGATCGAGATCGCGCCGGTCACCGCCGCCGATTCCGAGGCGCAAGCCTTCTTCCGAGTCGTCATCGACGATGATGGCGTTGGTCTCGCGCCGGAGCTGCGCGAAGCGGCGATGCGGCGCGGCCGTCGCCTCGACGAGACGCGCCCCGGCTCCGGCCTCGGCCTTTCGATCGTGGTCGACCTCGCCGCGCTGTATGGCGGCGCGTTGAAGCTCGACGCCAGTCCCTTGGGCGGCCTGCGCGCCGAGCTCGAATTGCCGGCCGCGCTATAGCGTAGCCTTAAGAACTTCCGTCAAGATATTCGGAAATCGTCAGGAAACTGCGTTGAATCGCCCTATGTTCTTGACGCCGCGGCGATGAAAATCTTTCCACCACGACGAGAAATGCTCTACAGGACGGCCGGGCTTTCAGCTTGCTGAAAAACTCCCTGCTCACGCTTTGAGACGCGCGCTCCTCAACAAACAGGGCATGACGGCGGCGCATGGAATAAAGAAAGAGTCGGGGCCTATCACCGGGTGGAACGCTCGCAAGGAACAGCATGCTCTGGGGCATTTTTGCGCTTTTGACCGGCGTTGCCGTCTTCGCCATCCTCTGGCCCTTGGCCAAGCCGGTGCGCAAGGCGGCCTCGCCGGACATCGCCTTCTACCGCGCGAAGCTCGACGAGATCCAACGGGACGCGGAGCTTGCCAATATCTCGCCGGCTGACGCGGAGGTCGCCAAGACCGAGGCGGCGCGCCAGCTTCTCGCCGCGGCCGAGAAGGATCAGGCCGCAACCTTTGCAAAGCCGCCTGCCGGATCGTCGCGCCTGCGGCTGGTGGCACTCGTGGCGCTCATCCTCGTCCCGGCCTTGGCGCTCGGGCTATATGCGGCCATCGGCCATCCCGACTGGCCGGACGAGCCGCTCGAGGCACGGCTCAATGCGCCGGCCGAGGCGATGGACATCAATGCGGCGATCGCCAAAGTCGAGGCGCATCTCGCCCAGCATCCCGAGGACGGCCTGGGCTACGAGGTTCTGGTGCCCGCCTATCTGCAACTCGGCCGGATCGCGGACGCGGTTCGTGCGGCACAAATGGCGCTGCAGAAGCTGGGGGAGAGCCCGCAGCGTCTCACCGACTATGGCGAGACGCTGGTCTTCGCCAACAACGGCATCGTGACGCAAGAGGCGCGCGAGCTGTTCGAGCGAGCCGCCGCTATGGGGGCATCTCCGAAGGCTCTGTTCTATTTGGGCCTCGCCGCCTCGCAGGAGGGCGACAAGGGACACGCGCGAGGCTATTGGCAGAAGCTATTGGCGCAATCGCCGCCGAACGCGCCGTGGAGGTCCGACCTTGAGGCGCGGCTTGCCTCGCTCGGCAATCAGAGTGCCATTCCCGATCAAGCCGCGGCCATTGCCGCCCTGCCGCCAGCCGAACGCGCAGCGGCGATCCACGCGATGATCGACAGGCTTGCGGCGCGGCTCGCCGAGAATGGCCAGGACATCGAAGGCTGGCTCAGGCTCGTGCGCGCCTACAAGGTCATCAACGAAACCGACAAGGCGCGGGCGGCGCTCGCAACGGCCCGGCGCAATTTCGGCGGCGATGCCGCCGCAACCGCGCGGATCGATGCCTTAGCGCATGAACTTGGGCTCGATTCATGACCCGCAAAAGAAAACGCCTTGCCTTGATCCTATCCGCGCTGGTCGTTCTCGGCTCGGGCCTCGGTCTCGTGCTTTATGCCTTGCGCGACAATATCGTCTTCTTCTATGGCCCGAGCGAAGTCTTGGCGAAGGAGCTTGCTCCCGGCACGCGGCTGCGCATCGGCGGCCTCGTCAAGCCGGGCTCGCTCACCCACGACGGGATGACCGTGCATTTCGCGGTGACCGACGGCAAGCGCGACATACCGGTCACCTATAGCGGGCCGCTGCCCGATCTTTTCCGCGAAGGGCAGGGGGTTGTTGCCGAAGGCGTGCTTGGCGTCTCAGGTATGACCGCTTCCACCATTCTCGCCAAGCACGACGAGCGCTATATGCCGCGCGAGGTGGTCGACGCCTTGAAGAAGGCCGGCCGCTGGCAGGAGAGCACCGGCAAGAGCGCTGGGATTGGAGGCGGATCGTGATCGTCGAGACAGGCCACTTTGCGCTCGTGCTCGCCTTGGCGCTCGCGCTCGTCAATGCGGCGGTGCCGCTGTGGGGGGTTGCCACCCGCGACCAGCGGCTGATGGCGGTTGCACCCTCGGTCGCGCTCGTCGGATTCTTCCTTGTGGCCTTGTCCTATGCCGCTCTGACCTATGCGCATGTCACCTCGGATTTCTCGCTCGTCAATGTCGTCGAGAATTCCCATTCGGCCAAGCCGCTGATCTACAAGATTACGGGAGTCTGGGGCGATCACGAAGGCTCGATGCTGCTGTGGATCCTGATCCTGTCGCTGTTTGGCGCGGCGGTCGCGGTTTCGGGGCGGGCGATGCCACGCGATCTTCATGCCGCCGTGCTCTCGGTCCAGTCCTGGATCGGCGCGGCCTTTCTTCTGTTCATCCTTCTCACGTCCAATCCTTTCGCGCGGATCGCCAATCCGCCGATCGAAGGCAATGATCTCAATCCGCTGCTGCAGGATCCGGGATTGGCGATTCATCCGCCGCTTCTCTATCTCGGCTATGTCGGGCTCTCGATCACCTTCTCCTTCGCCGCCGCGGCGCTGATCTGCGGGCGCATCGACGCGGTCTGGGCGCGGCTCGTTCGCCCCTGGATCTTGATCGCCTGGGTCTTCCTCACGCTTGGGATCGCGATGGGCTCCTATTGGGCCTATTACACGCTCGGCTGGGGCGGCTTCTGGTTCTGGGACCCGGTCGAGAACGCTTCGCTCATGCCGTGGCTCGCGGCGACCGCGCTGCTCCATTCGGCCACCGTGATGGAGAAGCGCGAGGCCTTGAGGGTCTGGACGATCTTCCTCGCCATCCTTGCCTTCTCGCTGTCGCTGATCGGCACGTTCATCGTCCGCTCGGGCGTGCTGACTTCGGTGCATGCCTTCGCCAACGACCCACGCCGCGGGGTTTTCATTCTCGCCATCCTCGCCTTCTTCATCGGCGGCTCGCTGCTGCTCTTCGCGCTGCGCGCGAACACGTTGAAACCCGGCGGCTTCTTTGCGCCGATCTCGCGCGAGGGCGCGCTCGTCCTTAACAATCTCGTCCTCTCGACCTGCTGCGCGACGGTTTTCATCGGCACGCTCTATCCGCTCGCACTCGAAGCTCTGACCGGCGAGAAGATCTCGGTCGGGGCGCCGTTCTTCAACGCGACCTTCGTGCCGCTCTTCCTGCCGCTGTGCGTGGTCATGCCGATCGCGCAGAACTTGGCCTGGAAGCGCGGCGATCTTCTGGGCTCGATGCAGAGGCTCTTCTCCGCCTTCGCCTGCGGGCTCGCCGCCATGCTCGTCCTCTTCGCCTTGCGCGGCGGCCCGGTGATATCGGTGGTGCTCGCCGGGCTGGCGATCTACACGATCATCGGCGCCTTCACCGATCTCGCCACGCGCATCTTCGGACGCGCCACCTTGCTCAAAGGCACGCAGGCCTTCACGCATGCGCTCGGCCTGCCGCGCTCGGCCTATGGGACGGCGCTCGCCCATGCCGGTATCGGCTTGAGCCTGCTCGGGCTGGCCGCGACCGGCTGGGGCGCGCAGAAAATCATGGCGATGAAGCCGGGCGATGTCGCGCGCGTCGGGCCCTACGACGTCGTGCTCGAAAGCATCGGTCCGCAGAGCGGCCCGAACTACACCGCGACCGTCGCTCACATGGCGATCCGCTCCGGCGGGACCGAGGTCGCCGGAATCGATCCGGCCGTTCGCTTCTATCCGACCCGGCAGATGAGCCGCTCGGAAGCGGGGATCAAGACGATCGACTTCGGCCAGGTCTATGTCGGCATCAGCAAGGGCGACACGGCCGGCAGCGTCGATGCGCGGCTCTATTGGAAGCCGCTCGTCAGCTTGATCTGGTTCGGCGCGATCGTAATGGCGTGCGGCGGCCTTTGCTCGCTCAGCGACCGAAGGCTCAGGGTCGGCGTCGCACGACGCGTGCGCAAGGTTGCGGCTGCGGCGCCGCAGGCGGCGGAGTGATGCTCAGTACGATTGGTGCATTAATGGCGCGCATGATCGGCTGCGATCCTTCTCCCCTTGCGGGAGAAGGTGTCATGCGAAGCATGACGGATGAGGGGTCGAACAAACCTCTCCCGGCGTGCATTACGACAATTCTCACCTCAGGGGTTCGTGTGACCCCTCATCCGCCCGGCTCCGCCGGGCACCTTCTCCCGCAAGGGGAGAAGGGTCGCGCTAACCTTCGTTGGTTCGCCTGCGTCCTCCTCCTCTTCTTCTCTCTCGCGCCGAGCTTCGCTTTCGCCGTGACGCCCGACGAAATGCTCGCCGATCCCAAGCTCGAAGCCCGCGCGCAGGCGCTCTCGGCGCAATTGCGCTGCATGGTCTGCCAGAACGAATCGATTGACGAGTCCGAGGCTCCGCTCGCCCACGACATCCGCGTTCTCGTCCGCCAGCGCATCCTGGCCGGCGACAGCGACGCGGCGATCCGCGCCTTTCTCGTCGCCCGCTATGGCGATTTCATTCTCTTGAAGCCGCCGTTCAAGCCGGAAACCTATTTGCTCTGGGCAGGGCCGTTTCTGTTGCTGCTCGCCGGCGGCGCGGCGATCGTTCTTTCGCTCAAACAGCGAAAAACATCGGTGCCGTCGTCTCTGAGCGCGGCGGAGAAAGCAAAACTCGCGGCCATCGTCGGGGACGAGAAGAGCTGACGGATTGCTCGTGGTCTAGCCCATTGCCGCGCCGCCATGGGCCGGCTACCTTGCTCCATTCCGTGCTCCAGATGGCCCGGCTGCCCACGTGTCCGCGCTTCTTCTTGCCTTCTGCTTCGGCTATTTCTGCGGCTCGATTCCGTTCGGGCTTATGTTGACGCGGCTCGCCGGCACGGGCGATCTGCGCGCGATCGGCTCAGGCAATATTGGCGCGACGAATGTGCTTCGCACCGGCCGCAAGGACTTGGCGGCGGCGACCCTTTTGCTCGATGCGCTGAAGGGCGCCGCGGCAGTCCTGATCGTCGGCTATGGCGCGCCCGGCTTTCCGCAGCTCGTCGCCGCGCTCGGCGCCTTTCTCGGCCACGTCTTTCCGGTCTGGCTGAATTTCAGAGGCGGGAAGGGCGTGGCGACATTTCTCGGCTGCCTGCTCGGGCTCGATTGGCAGACCGGCCTTGTCTTCATCGCGCTCTGGGTGATCGTCGCCGCGTCGACGCGCTACTCCTCGGCGGCGGCGCTGACGGCCAGCGCGGCCATGCCCGTCGCGGCCCTCGTTTTCGGCCACGCGAACGTTGCCGCGCTCGCCAGCCTGCTCACGCTTCTGCTTTGGTTCACGCATAGGAGCAATATCGCGCGGCTCATCAACGGGACCGAGACCAAGATCGGGGAGCCGAGCAACATCGGCGAAAACGCATGAGTGCCGAGGCGGGGTTGCGGCTTACGGATGCGCAGCGCTTCGACTGGCTGCGGCTGTGGCGCAGCGAATCGATCGGGCCGCGCACCTTCCGCACCTTGATCAATCGGTTCGGCAGCGCGCGGGCGGCGCTCGAGGCGCTGCCGCGGCTTGCACCGAGCGGTAAGCCGGTCAGGATCGCCAGCCTCGAGGAGATCGAGCGCGAGTTCGAGCTTGCGGCCGCCTGCGGCGCCGTTTTCATCGCGCTCGGGGAGGAGAATTATCCCGCGCTGTTGCGCAACATCGACACGGCGCCGCCGGTCATTGCGGTGCGCGGCACAGTTTCGGTCTTCACGCGCCCTGCCGTCGCCATCGTCGGTTCGCGCAATGCCTCGGGGGCGGGGCTTGCCTTCGCCGAGCGGCTCTCCCGCGGTCTTGCGCAGGCGGGCTATGTCATCGTCTCCGGTCTTGCCCGCGGCATAGACATTCGCGCCCATCAGAGGGCCTACGACACCGGCACGATCGCAGTGCTTGCCGGCGGCCACGACAAGATCTATCCCGCCGAACACGCCGCCCAACTGGAACGCCTGATCGAAGGCGGCGCGGCGATCAGCGAAATGCCGTTCGGCTGGGAGGCGCGGGGCAGGGACTTTCCACGCCGCAACCGGATCATCGCGGGTCTCGCGCAAGGCAGCGTGATCGTCGAGGCGGCGAGCCGCTCGGGCTCGGTTCGTGAACGTTCGCCGTCGTCTGGGGACACATTTTCCGTAGAATTTCCGTATTTCGGCCAGCTTGGCCTCAGATCGTCAATAAGTTATTGAAGTCATTGGCGCTCCCCAGGGGACTCGCGCCTTGGCCGGGCTCCATTGACTGTCCATTCGGTCCATTCGGCGATGTTGACCCTTGGAATGGGCGCTCGCGCATATCGCGCGCCAAGCGACCGTGGCCGAAAGCGCTGATGGAATGGATACTATTGCGCGACAGCCTCGGCGACGAGATCGGCGCCGGCCCTGAGAAAGCGTTCGGGATCAACCGGTTCAGCATCGATCCGAACCTCGTAGTGGAGGTGCGGACCAGTCGCCCGGCCGGTCGCGCCGATGCGGCCGAGAACCGTCCCGAGCCTGACCTTCTGGCCCGGCTCGACATCGATGCTCGACAGATGCGCATAGCGGGTCGTCAAGCCATTGCCATGGTCGATCTCGACCATGTTTCCATAGCCTCCCGCGAAGCCGGCGGAAACCACGGTTCCGGCGGCGGTCGCCCGCACCGGGGCGCCATAGTCATCGAGCAGATCTACACCCGTATGCAGGGCGCGCGTGCCGAGAAACGGGTCGATGCGCGGCCCGAAGCCCGAGGTGATTTCCAGCTCGCCCGGCAGCGGCGCTTTGAGCGGCACATGCGGCAGGACGCGGCGAAGCTTTTCGAGCGTGTCGATCGCGTTTTCCACGCTGCCCGCCGCGGTCGCGAAAGACGAGCCATCGGACAGGATCGGCAATGCGACGAAAGGGCCACCTGTGCCAGCGGCGCTGGCATCGCGGCCGGCCGCCCCTCCCGGCGCCGCCGGCAGACTGAGGCGATCGGCGGTGAGCCCCGCTGACGCGAGCGCGGCCCGAATACGTGCCGATATGAGCTTGGCGGGTTGCTGCAAATCGGCAAGGATCGCGAGATCCTGCTGGTCGACCCGATCGTATCGATCGATGAGGAGATGGATCTGCGCCGGAAGCGGCAATTCCGTCTGCAAGTCGATGGGCGATATCGCATCGTTTGTCGGGGTCGAACCGGCATCGCTGTTCGAAGCCTGGCCTTTGCGCAGCCGCAGATCAAATCCCTCGGGATGCGGCTTTCCGTCGGGCCTTGGGTCTGGGTTTGCGAGCGGCGCCTCGGCCGTCGGGTCCGGCAAGGCCGAAGTCAACGATTCGCCCGGCTTCGACGCAGGGATGCGCATCAGCTTGACCCGTTCGGCGAGTGCCGCGACGAGAGCGGTTCGGCTTTCCACTTGATCTTGGCGCTGGGCGAGCGCGCGAATCCGGTCGGTGAAATCAGCCTGATCGGCGCGCGCTTGCTGCGTCGCATTTTCGACTTCGCGGCGAAGCGCCGCAAGGCGATCCTCATAGGCATACTGCATCTCGACCTGATGCCTCGTCAGAGAGGCAAGCAGGTCGTCGTGGAAGATGAAATAGCAGGTCGCGCCCAGATAGAGCAGTCCGGCGAACGGCAGTAGAAGCAGCAGCACGACGCCGAGCGCGCGCGGCACGGCGAGCGTCCGCGAATAGGACCGAAAGGCGAAGGTCAGCCGCAAGCGATCGCGGCGCGTCCCGACTTCACCACGACGGGAGATCATCACGCGGGTTCAACCCCATCACCTGAACAGGCAGGAGTGCCAAGAACAGCGCGTTAAGGTTAATATTCGGCTAAGGGGAGCAGCTCGAAAGGGCTGCGGGCTTGCGTTCACTGCAAGGCTCTGGTGGCGGCGAGAACGGCCGCCGCATGATCCGCTACCTTCACCTTGTTCCAAACGGCTGCGATCCTGCCGTCTCGACCGATGAGGAACGTGGTGCGTTCGACGCCCATGTAGGTGCGCCCGTACATGCTCTTTTCGGTCCAAACACCATAGGCTTCAAGCATGCATTTCGCCTCGTCGGAGACGAGGTCAAGATTGAGCTTGTGCTTGGACTTGAACGCGACGTGGCTTGCGCTCGAATCCGGCGATACGCCGACAACCACTGCGCCGGCCTTTTCGAACTCACGCTTGAGACCGTTAAAGTCGATCGCCTCTTTGGTGCAGCCCGAGGTGTCGTCCTTCGGATAGAAATAGAGCACAAGCTTTTTTCCGGCAAAAGATTTTAAGGTTCGGATCGTTCCGGAATCATCGGGCAGCTTGAAATCGGGTGCTTTGTCGCCGAGGCCCGGTTTCTTGCTCATATTCGCCTTCCTTTCGTCTCAATGAGCGGCAATTCGCTAGGGGATGATCCACAAGGGGGGACCGGTTTTGCGAAAAGGTCATGCGATCACAACGGAATGTGGGGCGGGGTCGGGTTCTTCGGAAGAGATCCTGCCCTAGATGAGCGGGCTTTGCCGATTTGCCTGCGCCGGTTTCGACAAACCACGTATATTCAGCTAAGAATCGGCTTTCCAGCTCGTGCTCGTTCGCGAAAGGCCCGTTTGGTTTGGTCGATCACACGGAAGATATGCGCGCCCGGCCGGGCTTCGTGGAGAATTCCCTCGCCGAATGTCCCGCTCGCGCTCCCAGCTTGCTGCAGAGTGCGATCGGGCCGCAGCTTTATATTCTGGACTGGCTCGCGCGGCGCGCGGTCGGTTCGATTGTCGGCCTCGTCATCGTCGCCGTGCTCGGCGGCGGCTTCTTCCTCCTTTACCTCGGCAAGGGTCCGGTCGCGATTGCCGCCCTCGGACCCCGCATAACGCAGGCGCTCGATGAGGAGATCGGGCACGGCTATGCTTTCAAGCTTGGCGAAGTTTCGGTCGTCGCCCGAGGCTTCGGTCCGACCCTCAGCATCGATCATCTGTCGCTGACCAGCGGTTCCGGCGAGACCATCATCACGGCGCCCCGCGCCGAGGTCTCCGTCGATTTCTTTGCCTTGCTGTTTGGCAAGGTCGTTCCGAAGCGGCTCGAAGTCTTTGACGTGGAGGTGCATCTGGCGCTTTTGCCGGACGGATCGCTTGCCGTCTCGGCCGGTAACGGCCAGCAAGGCATTTTGCCGCTTCTGGGCCCGCTCACCGCGGCCATGAGCGCGAGCGGCTCCGGATCGGCGCGTGCGTCCCTGGCGCCACCTGGCCTAGCCGCGGCAAACCACAATCCGCCGCGTTCGCTGATCGTCAAGCGTATCGCCGCCGCCATGCGCCTGCTGATCGATGTTTCGACGCGGCCGAACGGCCCGCTCGCGGCGATCGACCACGTCGGCATCGCGCGCGGCCGTTTCGTCATCGACGACCGCTTGAACGACCAGACGAAGCTCTATAACGGCCTTGATCTCTCTCTCGACAAGTCCGACGGCGGCACCAATCTCGACCTCTCGGCAGAAGGCCCGAGCGGTCCCTGGTCGGTTTCGGCAAAGGCATCGGGGAGCGCTGGGGGCGACCGTCGGCTCGACGTAGGCTTCAAGAACATCTCGCTCGACGAGATTTCGATCGTCAGCGGTACACGCAACATCGGCGCCGATTTCGACATGCCGGTTTCGAGCACGTTCGTGATGGTTCTAGGGGCGGATCGGAGCCTGGCGGACGTGGCCGGCGAGATTCATTTCGATCCGGGCTACCTCAGGTTCGAGGATCCCAACGACGAACCGCGCATGGTCGATTCGATCGACGCGGCCTTCCATTGGGACCGTGCCGGGCGCCGCATCGTGGTCGACAAGGCGCAGCTGCGGGCCGGACAGACGGATTTGGCAATCGCCGGCGCGATCGCACCGCCGGTTCGAGAAGGCGAGCCTTGGACGATCAATCTGACAAATTCGCAGACGGGAGTTTTTGCAGCGGAGCGGCCCGGAGAAGCCCCGATCTTGATCGACCACATCGGCCTGCAGGGCCGTCTCGCCTTCGACGAGAAGAGCCTGTTCGTCGACCGCTTCGAATTCAATGGCCCGAACTGCGGTCTCGCCATGGCCGGCGTCATCGACTGGAAGAACGGGCCGCATGTTCGTCTCGGCGCCTCGATCAGTCCGACGCCGGCGATGATCGCGGTCCGGCTCTGGCCCACTTTCATGGCCGCCGACGTGCGCGCCTGGTTCCTCGCCCATTGGAAGCAAGGCGTCATTCAGCGCGGCACAATGCGGATCGATTTCGATGCCGCCATGATCGACGCGATGCGCCACCAATATGCGCCGCCCGATTCCGCCGTTGCGATCGATTTTGCCATTTCCGACGGGGCCGTTGACTTTTTGCCGGGGGTTCCGCCCTTGCGTGGCATCGAGGGGACCGGGCACGTGACCGGCCGCACCTCTACGTTCTTCGCCACCAAAGGCATGATGGACCTCGGCTCCGCCGGCAAGCTCGCGATGTCGGAGGGCGTGTTCCATATCGCGCATGCCGAGATCAGGCCGACGGCGACCGAGCTTTCGGCGAAAGTATCCGGCGACGTCGAAGCCGTCGGCGCCCTTCTGAACCGCGAGGCCCTGAAGCCCTATGCGTCCTTGCCTGTCGATCCGACGACGCTCAAAGGCCAGATCGCCGGCAGTCTCGGCATCGGTTTGAACCTCGGACCGGGCGCGCGTCCTGCCGATACGCGGCTCAGGATCAACGCGACGACCACGGATTTTTCCGCCGAAAAGCTCGTCGGCGACGAGAAGCTCGAAGCGGCGACGCTGAACGTCGTCGTCGACGACAATGGTCTTCGTGCAACGGGGCAGGGGAACATCTTCGGTGCGCCCGCAAGCCTCGACATCTCAAGGCCGGTCGGCAGCAAGGAGGGGCAAGCCTCGATCAATCTCGTCATGGACGATGCGCTGCGGGCAAAGCAAGGGCTCACCATGTTGCCCGGCCTGACGGGCCCGATCCCGACTCATTTGACCGCGCCGCTCGGCGCAGCCGGGCCGATCAAGGCCCAAGTCGAGCTCGATCTGACCCGTGCCGCCATCGATAGCCTGGGAATCAGCAAACCCGCCGGGCGGGCCGGCAAGGCGAGCTTCGCGCTGACCGTCAACGATGATCATTCGACCTCGCTCGATGAGATCGCGATCGACGCGGGACCGGTGCAGGCGCGCGGCTCGGTGACGATCGGCGGAGCCGACCCCTCGCAGGTCTCGGCGAAATTCTCCCAGATGAAACTGTCGGCCGGCGACGACATGAAGCTCGATGTCGCAAAGACCGGTGACACTTTGAAGCTTGTCGTCCGCGCGAGTGCGTTCGACGCACGGCCCTTCCTGAAAAACCTGACCTTCTCCCATTCGGAGGAGGCCGGCGAGGACGCGGATGGCGCGCACAAGGAGACAAAGGACGAGACAAAGGAACTCGCCGCAGTGAACCTGGACGTCGATCTCAAATCGACGGCTTTGACCGGGTTCAACAAAGAGACCATGTCGAATGTCGATTTTCACTTCGTCAAGAACGGCGAAACCTTGCGGCAATTCGCGCTTGCCGGCCGGTTCGGTCGCGGCACGATCTTCGGCAATCTCGACAATGCCGGGACGCCGGCGCCGCAGCTCGATCTTTCGACCGACGATGCCGGCGCCCTGCTCGCCTTCATCGATCTCTACAGACACATGGAAGGCGGCGAGCTTGTGGTCGCCATGCGGCTCGGCGAGGACGCGATGGCCGGCAATCTCGCGGTCCGCGATTTCGTCCTGCGCGACGAACCGGCGCTGCGGCGGCTCGTGGCCGAGGGAGTTCAGCAATATCCGGAAGGGCGCGACCTGCGCCAGCAGTTCGATCTCAATGCGGTTCCATTCACGCAGCTTCAGGTAAATTTCCAGCGCGCCGGCACCCGCCTCGACCTGCGCGACGGGACGATCTACGGGCCGCAGGTCGGGCTGACCGTCGACGGCTGGCTCGACTTCGCCCGCGACCGCGTCGCCTTGGAGGGAACCTTCGTGCCGGCCTATGGCGTCAACAATCTCGTTTCGCAGATTCCGATCTTCGGCCTGCTCCTCGGCGGCGGAGCCCATGAAGGGCTGTTCGCGGTCAACTATCGCATCACCGGCACCGCGACGAAGCCGATGCTCAACGTCAACCTTTTGACCGCGATCGCGCCGGGGATCCTGCGCAAGATCTTCGGCGCCACCGATTTTGCTGAGCCCGATACCACCGCGACGACGCCTTATCCGCCTCAGCCGTGAGGGCGCGCCTCTTTCTTTCCAGAGCGGGAGAAGGATCAGCCCTCGGGCTTCAACAACACGTGTTTCTTCTTGCCGAGCGAGAGCTTGATAACGCCGTCTTTAAGGTCGGCTTCGGTCAGCGTGGCGCGCTCGTCGGTCAGGATCGCATCATTGATCTTGAGGCCGCCGCCCTTGATCTGGCGGCGCGCCTCGCCGGTCGAGCCGACGAGTCCGGTCCTGACGAAGGCGGCGAGCACGCCAAGGCCCGCGGCAAGCTCCTGCGGCGCGATGTTCACGCTCGGCAGGGTCTCGACCAGTTCCCCTTCCTCGAAGGTCCGGCGTGCGGTTTCCGCCGCCTGTTCGGCAGCTTCGCGACCATGCAGCATGGCAGTGGCTTCGGTCGCCAGGATCTTCTTCGCCTCGTTGATCTCGGAATCGCGCAAATCTTCGAGCCGAGCGATCTCGTCGAGCGGCAGCTCGGTGAAGAGCTTCAAGAACCGGCCGATGTCTTTATCCTCGGCGTTGCGCCAATATTGCCAATAGTCATAGATGGGCAGAATCTCGGCATCGAGCCAGACCGCGCCTTGCGCCGTCTTGCCCATCTTGGCTCCCGAGGCTGTCGCCAGAAGCGGCGAGGTCAGGCCATAGAGCTGCGCCGTTCCCATCCGCCTGCCGAGATCGACGCCCACGATGATATTGCCCCATTGATCCGAGCCGCCCATCTGAAGCGTGACGCCATAGCGCTTGTGGAGCTCGACGAAATCATAGGCCTGGAGGCACATGTAGTTGAATTCCAGGAACGACAGTTCGTGCTCGCGTTCGAGGCGCAGCTTGACCGAATCCATGGTCAGCATGCGATTGACCGAGAAGTGACGCCCGACATCCCGCAGAAAATCGATGTAGTTGAGGCTCGAGAGCCATTCGGCATTGTCCGGCATGATGGCGTCGGTCCTGCCGCTGCCGAAGCTCAGGAACTTCGAGAAGATCCGCTTGATCCCCGCCTTGTTGGCCTCGATCGACTCCTGCGAGAGGAGTTTGCGGCTCTCGTCCTTGCCGGAGGGATCGCCGACGCGCGTCGTGCCGCCGCCGATCAGCGCGACAGGCTTGCCGCCGGTCTTCTGCAGCCAGCGCAGCATCATGATCTGGACGAGCGAGCCGACATGAAGCGAGGGCGCCGTGCAATCAAATCCGATGTAGCCGACGAGATCGCCGCTCTTGGCCTTCGCGTCGAGCCCGGCAAGATCCGAGCATTGATGGACAAAGCCGCGCTCGGCGAGGATCGCGAGAAAATCGGATTGCAGATGGAACGCGTCGGGCAAGGCGACCTTCGGGGGTGGGCGTTGGGCGACCCTAGCTTGACACCGTCAAGCGTCAAGGGCCGAACCCGGCAAGCGTCCTGTCACGATCTATCGCGCCGCTTGTGCCTGATCCTTGGGCATTTCAGCCGCGGCAGGCCTGCCGGCGCGCCATTTGGCGAGTTCCGCGAGTTCGGCCGGCTTCTCGACAATGATCTCGCGGCGTCCCAGGAACACTTCGCCGGAATTTCCATCGAGCGAAAGCCAGTCGCCGGCGCGAATCAGGGCTTCGCCGATCCGCGCTTCCGATCCCGTGCCGCCGATCTGCAGCGTGCGGCAACCGACGAGACAGACCTTGCCCATCTGCCGGGCGACCACGGCCGCATGCGCAGTGCGGCCGCCGATGGCGGTCAGGATGCCGGCGGCGACGGCAAAGCCCGCGACATCCTGCGTCGATGTGTCGGTTCGCACCAGGATGACGGGATCGGCGCCCTCGGCGAGGTCTTTGGCGTGCTCGGTATTGAATGCGACGCGTCCCGTCGCGACTCCGAAGGAAGCAGGGATCGCCGTGGCGATCGATGCCGCCGTGCCGGCAAAGCGGGTTTCGGCAGCAAGGCTCAAATCGATTCCGGCGAGCCGGGCGGTTGCCATTGCTTCCTCGATCAGGCCTTCACGCACGAGATCGACCGCAATCCGCAGCGCCGCCCGTGGAGTGCGTTTCGCCGGCCGCGTCTGCAGAAAATAAAGCTTGCCTTCCTCAATCGTGAATTCGATGTCCTGGACGTCACGGAACTCGGCCTCGAGCCTGCGCGCGCCCGCCGCAAGAGCGGCGGCGGCTTCCGGCAGGCGCGCAAAGAGCACGGCCGCGTCGCCCGGCATGCGGCGGCCGGACACGACATCTTCGCCTTGCGCGTCGAACAAAAAATCGATGTAGAGCTTGTTCTCTCCCGTCGCCGGATTGCGGGTGAAGCCGACTCCGCCGCCGGACCGCGTGCCAGCGTTGCCGAAGACCATCATCTGCACGGTCACCGCCGTCCCTTTCAAGTCTTCGAGTTTGTTCAAGCGACGATATTCATTGGCGCGCGGGCTCTCCCAGGAGGCGTAAACAGCGCGCGCCGCGGCGCGCAATTGCGCCATGGGCTCAGAAGGGATCGCTCGGCCCATGAGATCTTGCGCGATCCCGCCGAAATCATTGGCGAGCCGTTCGAGCGCCTCCGAATCGAGTTCGGCTTCGCTTTTCACCCCTTCCGCCTTGATCATATCGGCAAGGGCGCGCTCGAATGGCTGGGCCGGCGCCTTGCCGACCACCGCCGCATAGTTCTGAATGAAACGACGGTAGCAGTCCCAGGCGAAGCGCGGATTGCCGGACGCGCGTATCAGTCCATGAACCCTGGTTTCATCAAGGCCAATGTCGAGGATCGTATCGAGCATGCCGGGCATGGACCGCGCGGCTCCGGAGCGAACCGAAACGAGGAGCGGATGGCGGAGATCGCCGAACTTCCGCTGGCTTACGGCTTCGAGCGCGGCAATGCCTTGTTCGAGGCCGCGATCCAAAGCGGCGATGGCTTGCGGATCGGTGCGATTGACGCCGGCGCAGAGGTCAGTCGGAAGAACGAACGCGGGCGGTACGTTGAGACCGAGCGCGGCCATGCGCGAAAGCATGGCCGCTTTTGAGCCTGCAGCCTCATCAGAGAGAATTTCTGAAGGACCCCGGCCGCCGACAAACAAAGGGAGGGCCTCTTCGCTCATGCCGACAATTCCTCAAGAACGCGATCGCGCAGAGAAAGCGCAGCGTGACTGAGATGATCAGTGGCTTCTTCAAGCGCGTGCGCGATTTCGCGGGTGGCGATCAGCTGGCGTGCGTCGTCGCTCGGCGCCGTCATCAAGACGCGCATCGCGTCGCGCTCGGCATCGTCGGCGCGATGCTCGGCGATGACGGTGGCATCGATCGCGCGAAGAGCATCTTCCGCATCGGCGCGGCGGCCATTCGGTAATTCCATCGTGGCCTCGACAGCACGGACAAGGTTGCCGACGCCTTCCGTCGTGATTTCAGCGAGCCCGCCAAGCGGCGCGGCATGGGAATCGTCCGGCATCAGGCTCAAGAGAAACGCGCCTTCATCGAGACAATCGAGAACGGTGTCGATTTCGTCGATCAGAAACCGCAGTTTCGCGTCCGCGCTCAGCTTTGCAGCAAGATCGCGGGCGTAAATGGTCAAGCGATCTCCCTTGGCTTCAAGTTTCTTGGCCTGCTCGACGAGGCTGCGTCGCGCCTCGATCGGGGGAGAAGCTTCCTGCGATAAGGCATCGCGGAGGAGATCGGCCAGCATGCGCGAGAGGCCGAGATGGCGCACCAGAATGACGAGGAGCGCGCGTTCGGCAGTTTCCAGTCTCTGCGCGAGGTCGGCCTGGATCTCATCGCGAACGAGGCGCAGCGAGCAGCCGGCAGAAAAACCCCGGCTCGTCTCGCGCAGGACGTTGCGCAGAAAGTCTGCCGTTTCATTGCGGCCGAGCACCTCATCGAGACGCGCGCCATAAGGGATACGGCCAGCAGCCGCGTGTCGGACCGCTTCGAAGACAAGATCTGTGCCGCCGAGTTCAAGGAAGGCGCGATGGCCGTAATCGTGCTCCGCGGCCCATAGCAGCAGCTCGATTGCGCTCGTATTGCCTACGAAATTCTGGAGCGCCTTGCGCGCCTTGTTCCAATCGATGAGAAAGACGATCCGCGATCCCAAAAATTCGAGGAAATCTTCGAGCCGCACCGTAGTCTCGGCGGCGAAGCGTCCGGTGAGAAGGAAGAACATGTTCCTTTCGAAGCCCTGCGCTTGGCGCTCGGCGAGCGGGTTAAAGGCAACGTCCTTTCCGGCAAAGAGGGCAATGAAGAATTCGGTGCGGCTACGATGAATGTCTGTATAGGTGATTGTAACGGAGCTTGCCTCGACATTGATGACGAGGACATGCGCATCCGTAGCGCCGATATCATTCTGGATCGTGAGCCGCGCACCGCTGCGCACGGCAGTCGTTGCAAGGCCGGGATGGCCGCAGGCGAGCGGCGCCGTGCGATTGAGACCGCGCATGAAGGCGCGAATCCGGCTGCGGTCCGCCTCATCGACCCCATGCGCCTTCGCGCCATCGATCGTTTCGACCGCTGTGTCGGCGGCGAGTCGGTTGAGCTCCTTATGCAGATCCATGACGAGGAGATGCACGCTGTCGCCGCGCTCGCGGCTTGCCGAAGCCATATCGGCTATGGCCGTAATGTCGATCTGATCGCCCGCTGCCGCGGGCAGATGTTTTTGCAGTTCAGCGAGCCGCTCTGAAAATTGATGCGCTGTTTCGGGCCGTGCAATCGTAAGCGGGACGAGCATAGCGCCAAGATCCGCGCTGAGGCCGGAAATCAGCAAAGCGGCGCCCGGCACGACGCCGCGGCCCTCGGGCAGGGCGTGCGCGCCCATGACGAGCCTGTCGAATTCGGCATCATCGAGCCCCGTCGCCTGTCTTTCGGCGGAAAACTCCTGGGCCGGGCGCTGCGGGTTTTGGATGCGCGCCGCGGCTTCCTGGAGAAGGGTCAGGCGCAACTTGATCCGGTCGTTGGCCGCGAAAGCAGCGGCAATCAATCTGGGCAACAGAACCGCGGACTCGCCGAGACACTCGACGATTTCGATCTTTTCGGTCATTGGATCCGCCGTCTTCACGCCACGTTGCGCGGAATGGATCAGGAAAGTCGGACGCCCGCTTTGCGCTGGATCATTGTGGAGGGGAGATCAAGGGGGCGAAGCGCCTTCACTCGGGAAGATGCGCTCCATCATGGCGCGCCCGACCTGTTCGGCGATGTCGCGCAGATAGCGATTGGCCGATTCCAGGCCGACCCTGCCGAAATCGAATTCCGATTGGAGGCCGTCTCGCAAGCCCCAGGCCGCGGCAAGGATTGGGAAACCTTGCGCCTCGATTCGTTTGAGCGCCGCTGCGACCTGGCGCTCGGATCGTCCGGTTTTCGACAAGATGAACATGATCTTGCCGTCGGCGCCATGTTTGGCGAGGCGCTGTGCGAGCGCCAAGGTCGGGCGCAGATCGTCAACCGAAGTACCGGTCGGCAGGAAGACGACCGAGCTTTCCTCGGCCACGTCCTTCGTCAGATCATCGGCGTGGCCGCGCGTGTCGGCGACGATGAGATCGAAGCTTTCCTCCGTCTTGCGCAGTTTCTTCATGCTTTTGAACGAGCGGACGTCGATCTCCGGTTCGATATTGCGGCGCAGCCGCGTGGCGTTCCACTCGAGACAGGTCAATTGGTCAAGGTCGAAATCGGCGAGCAGCACTTTGCGCCCCTCACGCGCCGCGCCGACCGAGAGCAGCCGCGCCAGGGCGCTTTTGCCGACGCCGCCCTTTTGGCCGATGAAAGAGACGAGCTTCAATTCCTGTTTCATTGCAAAGCCAAGAGCGCGTTCTTCCATGTTATATTCGGCTGGAAATTGGCCTGCGACGGACGCCAATGAGGAAGATCTTTAAGCTTAAGCAGTACAAGGCCGAACGCCGCCAAGTGCAAGCCTTTTTCGTGGCATGCGGGCAATTTGTTTGCGCGGTCGGATTGTGACAATGGGCCTGGCACGAGGGTGAACATCGATGTCGGCGACGCGCGCAATCGGCCTGATGAGCGGCACCTCGATGGACGGCATCGATGTCGCTTATATCGAGACCGACGGAGCGGCGCAGGTGAAGCCTGGCCGAGCGCGCTCCTTTCCTTATGAAGCGGAGGATCGCGCTCTGCTGCGTGCGGCGGTCGCCCAGGCGGCAATGCTCCATCCGGCCGAATGCAAGGCGCGCCCCGGCGTTCTCGCTGTCGCGGAGGCCATGCTGACGGCGCGCCATGCCGAGGCGGTCGAAGCCTTTCTCGCAGCGGAAAATCTGCCGCCCCCGGAGATCATCGGCTTTCACGGGCAGACAATGGTCCACCGGCCGGAGCAGCACTTCACCCTGCAAATCGGCGACGGCGCGGCCCTGGCGCAGCGGCTCGGGTTGCCAGTTATCTATGATTTTCGCGCCGCCGATATCGCTGCGGGCGGGCAGGGCGCGCCGCTGGTGCCGGTCTATCATCAGGCGCTGGCGAGGGCCGCGGGGCTCGTCGGCCCGGTGATTGTGCTCAACATCGGCGGCGTCGCCAACCTCACCTTCATCGACGGTGGCGATCCCATCGCCTTTGACACCGGGCCCGGCAACGCGCTGATCGATGACCTGATGCAAGGCCGCGCCGGCGTAGCGATGGACGAGGGCGGCTGCGTCGCGGCCAGCGGCAGGGTCGATTCCGCCGCGCTCGCCGATCTCCTCGATCATCCCTATTTCGAGAGGCCGCCGCCGAAATCGATCGATCGCAACATGTTTTCAGCCGCCCGGATCGATGCTCTTTCGCTCGCCGATGCGGCGGCCACTTTGACCGCCTTTACCGCGCAGAGCATTGTTTGCGGCCTTGCCCATCTGCCGAGCGAACCGCGGCTCGCCGTGCTCTGCGGCGGAGGCGCGCATAATCTCGCGTTGCGCTGGGATCTGATGCAGCGCCTGCCATGCGGCCTGATATTGGCCGAGGCGCTCGGCTGGTCGACCGATGCGATGGAAGCACAGGCCTTCGCCTATCTCGCAGTACGCCGACTGAGGGGCCTGCCGATCACATTTCCCACGACCACCGGCATCCGCACGCCCTCGCCGGGCGGGCTGATCGCAGCACCGGGGTCGGTCCATGCGCCGCAATTGAAATGACGCGCTCAAACCGAGCCGGTCATATCCGCCGTAGGAGTCACCATGCGCCTCACGCCGATCGCGCCCGCCGATCTCACGCCGGAGCAGCGCGCCCTCTACAACGACATGCGCGAGGGTATCGCCAAGAATTTCAAAGGATTCATCGCCATTCGCGAGGACGGCGCCTTGCTTGGGCCGTGGAACCCGTGGTTGCATGAGCCCGCATTCGGCAAGGCGAGCTGGGATCTCGTCCGGGCCTTGGCGGACAATCCTTCGCTGCCGCGGCCGGTGCGGGAAGTCGCGATTCTCGTGACCGGCGCGCATTTCAAGTCGGCTTATGAAATCTATGCGCATGTGATGGTCGGCGAGCAGCGCGGCTTGTCAGACGAGAAGCTCGCGACCATCGTCGCTGGGCAGCGCCCGGTCGATCTGACGCGCGAGGAGTCGATCGCCTATGATTTTACGAGCGCGCTGGTGAACGGCGGCGTTCTACCGGAGCTAACGTATAAAACGGCCATTGCGGCTTTCGGCCAACATGGGGCCGCCGAATTGTCCTATCTCGTCGGGCTTTACTCCCTCGTGTCGGTCACGCTGAATACGTTCGACGTCCCGGTTCCGGAGGCCTGACGCGTTCGTGCCGTTCCGTTCGGCTATGTGATCAGATCAAGGGCCGCGTGGCAGGCGGGATTGCATCGGCGCGGCTCAGCGTCTTCAGCTCTTCTTCGTCGATCATGGCGGCGCCGGGGCTCGGCTTTAAGATCATGCAGGCGCTGGCCGGCCAGCTCGGCGGCAGGCTCGAGGTTTTCGATTCCGACGGCCTCACGGTCCGCGTCGCGTTCGGCGCGTGATCATCAACCCCGTTCGGCTGGCTCGGCCCGGGTCGGCGTCGGCAGCTTCGGAGGATTGCCGAGCCGCCGGTCGAGATAGATCGCGACTTCCTCGATCAGCGAATCGACGCAGTTTTCGAAGAAGTGATTGGCGCCGGGGATGACCGCGTGCTCGATCGAAATGCCCTTCTGCGTCTTCAGTTTTTCGATGAGACCGGTGACTTCCTTGAGCGGCGCGACGCGGTCCTGATCGCCGTGCACGAAGAGGCCCGAGGAAGGGCAGGGCGCCAGGAAGGAAAAATCGAATCGATTGGCCGGCGGCGCCACCGAGACGAAGCCTTCGACTTCCGGCCTTCGCATCAGGAGCTGCATGCCGATCCAGGCCCCGAAGGAGACCCCTGCGATCCAGCAGGCGCGCGCGTCGGGATTGATCGCCTGCGCCCAATCGAGCGCCGCCGCGGCATCCGACAATTCGCCCGCGCCATGGTCGAAGACGCCCTGGCTGCGGCCGACACCGCGGAAATTGAAGCGCAGGACGGAAAAGCCGCGCTCGGCAAAAGTATAATAGAGATTGTAGACGATCTGATTGTTCATCGTGCCGCCGAATTGCGGATGCGGGTGCAAGATGATGGCAATCGGCGCGCCGCGCTGCGTCGAAGGATGAAAGCGTCCTTCGAGGCGACCGGCGGGACCGTTGAAAATGACTTCTGGCATCACGACTCCTGAACGTGCTGGTCCGCCGTTCTGTGGTCTCACCCGCGTCGCGGCGGGCCAGCCCAAGGGGGCATTGCGATCCGTCGCCTCAGACCGGGAATTACCAAACCCGGCAATTGCTTGACTCGATCGGTCCGGAATACCTAAATGGAGTTAGAACAATTCTAACCCGAAAAGGTCAAAGCGGCGGCGCGTGCTGGCCTTCGACGCGACCTTCATTCCATCTACCACGGGCAGCGCGTCGGAATGCAATCATTTTGGCGCATGCCGTCAAATTGGTTTTGGTTTCATCGGCTTATTGAGCCGGTTGGGAAGCGACGGATGCCGCAAACGCGTGCCTATCTCGACCATAATGCAACGACGCCGCTGCGCCCGGCAGCGCGCGAGGCCATGCTTGCGGCTCTTTCGGCTTGTGGAAACGCCTCCTCGATTCACGCGGAAGGCAGGGCGGCGCGGGCGCGGATCGA
Organism: Methylovirgula sp.; assembly: GCA_035266305.1. GTDB lineage: Bacteria > Pseudomonadota > Alphaproteobacteria > Rhizobiales > Beijerinckiaceae > Methylovirgula. Next base: position 4,053 of record DATFNQ010000097.1, on the reverse strand, counting down.
GGCGGCTCGTGAGGACATCGCCGCTTTCGTCGGGACCACGCCAAAGAACGTCACCTTCACCTCGGGCGCGACGGAAGCGCTGAACCTCGTGCTCACGCCTAATCTCCAGATCGGCGGCAATGCCGCGCCCTTTGAGGTTCTGCTGATCGCCGGCGGCGAACATGCCTGCGTCCTCTCCGGCCATAGGTTTCCGAGCGAGGCGGTCGAAATTCTGCCGCTCAGGCCTGACGGGCTTCTCGATCTTGCAGCGCTCGACGCCGCGCTCGCCCGTCATGCCGGCCGCCGCATCATGCTCGCGCTGCAGGCGGCGAACAATGAGACGGGCGTTGTCCAGCCGGTCGCGGCGGCGGCGGAACGGGTGCACGCGGCAAGCGGCGTCGTGATTTGCGACGCGGTTCAGGCGGCTGGGCGGATTATCTGCGATTTTGCCGGGCTCGGCGTCGATGCCCTGGCCATCTCGGCGCATAAATTGGGTGGCCCGCAAGGGGCCGGCGCCCTTTGTTTTGGCTCCGGCAAGCATCATATAAAGGACACGATGCTGCGCGGCGGAGGGCAAGAGCGTGGGCTGCGGGCGGGCACCGAGAATGTCGCGGCGATTGCCGGCTTTGCCGCTGCGGCCAGCGCCGCTCAGGCTGAGGCGGAAGCAGAGCAGGTGAGGCTCGGCGGACTGCGCGAGCAGCTCGAAGGCGGTATTTTGCGGATGGCGCCCGATGCGGTTTTTTTCGGCGCCAGGGCGCCGCGCTTGGCCAATACGTCGAACTTCGCAGTGCCGGGCATCGAGGCGCAGGTTCTGCTGATGTCGCTCGACCTGGAAGGCGTCGCGGTGTCGACAGGGTCGGCCTGTTCGTCAGGGAAGGTGAAGCGTTCGCATGTTCTCGAGGCGATGGGTGTGTCGCTCGCACTTGCGCAAGCGGCCATCCGCGTGAGCCTCGGGTGGAGTACACGAATGGAGGATATGGCATTGTTCGGTCGGGCCTTCGAAAAGGCGGTCCATACCGTGAAGGCGAGGCATAAGCCTGCCGCCTGAGCAAGATTGAAGTCTGAACCAGCGGTCCTTGAAACCGCCGAGGTGAGGAGAAAGATATGGCTGCGGTCCAAGAGACGATCGATCGCGTCAAGGCGATCGACGTCGATCAATACAAGTACGGATTTTTTTCGGATATCGAGGCGGACAAGGCCCCCAAGGGGCTCAACGAAGACATCGTCCGCTTCATCTCGGCCAAGAAGAACGAGCCCGCATGGCTGACGGAATGGCGTCTCGAAGCCTTCCGCCGCTGGCTGACGATGCGCGAGCCGACCTGGGCGCGCGTGTCTTATCCGCCGATCGACTATCAGGAACTCTATTATTATTCCGCGCCGAAGACGGCGGCGGGGCCGAAGTCGCTCGACGAGGTCGATCCGGAGCTTCTGAAGGTTTATGAAAAGCTCGGCATTCCGCTCAATGAGCGGGCGATCCTTGCCGGCGTGCAGGTCGCCGACGGAGAGGCCGCGGCGCGCGGCATCGCAGTCGATGCGATCTTCGACTCGGTCTCCGTCGTCACCACGTTCAAGGCGGAGCTGGCCAAGGCTGGCGTGATCTTCGCGCCGATTTCTGAGGCGGTGAAAACGCACCCGGAACTCGTGCGGAAATATCTGGGCTCGGTGGTACCCCCGACCGATAATTTCTTCGCGACGCTGAACAGCGCCGTCTTCTCCGACGGGTCCTTCGTCTATGTTCCGCCGGGCGTGCGCTGCCCGATGGAACTCTCGACCTATTTCCGCATCAACGAGCGCAACACGGGCCAGTTCGAGCGCACGCTCATCATCGCCGACAAGGGCTCCTACGTGTCCTACCTCGAAGGCTGCACGGCGCCGAAGCGCGACGAGAACCAGCTTCACGCGGCGGTCGTCGAGCTGATCGCGCTGGACGACGCGGAGATCAAATATTCGACCGTGCAGAACTGGTATCCGGGCGATGCCGAGGGCAAGGGCGGCGTCTTCAATTTCGTTACCAAGCGCGGCGATTGCCGTGGCCGAAATTCCAAGATCTCCTGGACGCAGGTCGAGACCGGCTCGGCGATCACCTGGAAATATCCGTCCTGCATCCTGCGCGGCGACAATTCGCGCGGCGAGTTCTATTCGATCGCAATTTCGAACGGCCACCAGCAGGTCGATTCCGGCACCAAGATGATCCATCTCGGCAAGAACACGACGAGCCGGGTCATCTCGAAGGGCATCGCCGCAGGCGCCTCGCAGAACACCTATCGCGGCCAGATCTCGGGCCATCGCAAGGCGACCGGCGCGCGCAATTTCACCAATTGCGACTCGCTCTTGATTGGCAACGACTGCGGCGCCCATACCGTCCCCTATATCGAGTCGCGCAACCCGAGCACCCAGTTCGAGCACGAGGCGACGACCTCGAAGATTTCCGAGGACCAGCTCTTCTACTGCAGGCAGCGGGGGCTCTCGGCCGAGGAGGCGACCGCGCTCATCGTCAACGGCTTCGTGCGCGACGTGCTGCAGCAATTGCCGATGGAGTTCGCGGTCGAGGCGCAGAAGCTGATCGCGGTCTCGCTCGAGGGGAGCGTCGGCTGATCAGACTGCGCGATGCCGCCCCATTCATGTTTTCAAACAGGGTCTGAGCAATGCTCGAAGTCAAAAATCTCAATGTAGCGATCGGCGACAAGCAGATCCTGAACGATCTCAACCTCGCCGTCGCGCCGGGCGAAGTCGCCGCCATCATGGGGCCGAACGGCAGCGGCAAGTCGACCTTGGCCTATGTCATCGCCGGCAAGGAAGAATACGAGGTCTTGTCGGGCGAGGTTCTGCTGAACGGCGAAAACGTGCTCGACCTCACACCCGACGAGCGCGCCGCCAAGGGCCTGTTTCTCGCCTTTCAATACCCGGTCGAGATTCCGGGCGTCGCGACGATGACGTTCCTGAAGACCGCGCTCAACGCGCAGCGCAGACAGCGCGGCGAAGAGGAATTGCCGATTCCCGAATTCATGAAGCGCGTCAAGCAGGCAGCCGAGAGGCTCGACATCAAGCCCGACATGTTGAAGCGGGCGCTGAACGTCGGCTTTTCGGGCGGCGAGAAGAAGCGCATGGATATTTTGCAGATGGCGCTGCTCGAACCCTCCTTCGCCATCCTCGACGAGACGGATTCGGGCCTCGATATCGACGCGGTGCGCATCGTCGCCGAGGGCGTCAATGCGCTGCGCTCGCCGACGCGCGGCTTCCTCATCATCACGCATTATCCGCGCCTTCTTGAGCATATCGTCCCCGATACCGTGCATGTCATGGCCGGCGGCCGGATCGTGCGCAGCGGCGGCAAGGAGCTCGCGGCCGAGCTGGAGAAGAGCGGCTATCGCGAGTATGCCGGGGAATCGGAGGAATTGGTGTGAGGCTCCAATGACGGCTCAGATCATTCCTTCCCGCACCGCCGCCGAGACGGCGCTCACCGAGGCTTTCGCGTCCGCCAAGGCGGGTTTGCCCGGCAATCGTGCCGTTGCGCGGATGCGCGACGAGGCCTTCGCCGCTTTCGCCCGGGCGGGCCTACCGCACCGGCGCATCGAATCCTGGCATTACACGGACCTGCGCGCCCTGATGCGCGAGGCGCTGCCGATCGCGCCGCATCCTACGCCCCAAGCGCTCGACGCGCTGCGCAAAGAGATCGCCGGCCTGCCGGCACAAAGCCTGGTGATCGTCGATGGCGTCTTCGCCCCGGAATTGTCGGGCGCGTTGCCGGCCGGCGTGAAGGTAACGTCGCTCGGCGCGGCGCTGGGCCGGCCGCAGGTCACCGAGAGTCTCGCGGCGGTCTGGGCCGATGCCGAGGACGCAATCGTCGACTTGAACGCCGCCCTGATGCAGGACGGCGTCGTCATCGAGATCGCCCCCGGCACCAAGATCGCCGAGCCGATCCATCTCGTCTATGCGACGGTCGCCGCGAAGCCTTCGGCGCGCTTCTCCCGTTCGCTGGTCAGGATCGGCGCGGGCGCTTCTGTCCGGCTCAACGAGATGAGCTTCGGCCAGGGCGGCCGGACGGGGCAGACGAACAATGCGCTTATTCTCGAG
>DATFNQ010000096.1:0-18610 GCA_035266305.1 Methylovirgula sp. | reverse complement strand
CCGTGCGCTCGATCGAAGCCAATCCGCAGCAGTTCATATTCGGAAAGAAGCAACAAGTTCCCGAATATAGCAGTTCTCGCTAGGCATGCTGCCGAAGGTGGAACAGTCTTGCGAAAAGCTCTTGCGACGCCAAGAGAATCTAGCGCAGCATCGTCGGAACTGATCCTGCTATAGAGTAACAAAAGGGGAATGCCGGCTTTTTTTGCCGCGGCCGCACGCCCTTCCCCCATGGCGCGGCAGGCGAGGCATTCTCTCGCTTCTCTTGTGCCTCGCGGCGGCCTGTTCGAGCCAGCCGCCATCGACCTTCGATCTTGATCCGGCGGCGGATTTCGGCGCGCTCAACAAGGCGCTCGCCGACCTGATGCATCAGATCGTGGTTTGGGCCGCGCCGAAAGCCTGAATGACCACCCGCACCTGCGATCTCGGCAGCTCGACCCGCATGCGGCTCGATGCACGGGACCCCTCGCAAATTTGCGGCCGAACACGTAGGATTGGCCCGGTAAGCGGCGTCGGGGCCTCGACAACCGACAACGAGGGGAGGTTTGAGCATGTTCAATCTGAATGAAATCGTGCAAAGTGCACAAGGCGGCCAAGCGATCGACAATCTGGCGCAGCGATTCGGGATCTCTCCGGAGCAGGCGAATGCCGCGGTTCAGGCGCTGATCCCAGCGCTCTCGGCGGGTCTTGCCAAATGCGCGACAGATCCCGGCGCGCTCGGCTCGATCATTTCGGCCATGACGGACGCCGATCATCAAGCTTCGTTTTCGAGCCCGGCGCCGGCGCAATCGCCGGCCGCGGCCCAGAAGGGAAATGAGGCACTTACGCAAATCTTCGGCTCGAGCCACATCGTCCAGCAGCTCGTGCAGCAGGCTTCCCGGGTGACCGGGCTGCGCCCCGATCTTCTCGCTCAGATGCTGCCGGTCGTCGTTTCGATCGTGCTCGGCGGCCTCGCGACCTCTTTGCACAATCAGGGGTTCGGCAATGTTCTCAGTCAGTTGGCGAGCGCCGTGCGGCAAGGCAATCTCAGCTCGGTGCAGGGGTCGAGCAATACGGGGATCATGGGCATTCTGGCCAATCTTTTTGGGAGCTTGTTCGGCGGCGCCAAACCCGGCGACACGTCTTCCCTCAGCTCCGGCCTCGATGCGCTGACCAAAATGTTCCAGCCGGGCACGCTGCCGCCAAGCGTGACGCAGTCGGGACTGCAAGACTCGATCGGCAGGATCCTGAGCACCGGGCGGCCCTGAAGCGCGGGACTGGAACAGTTCTGTCGCAGGGGGGCCCCTCGATCACTTAGCTCAAGTTGGAAGCGATCGGACGGTAGAACTTCGAGGAGATCGCAGTTCCTATGGCGCGCGCACCAGCGACGATCGCGATCGATATCAATCCGGCGATGAAAGCATATTCGATCGCCGTCGCCGCGCGCTCGTCCGCTAAGAATCGCCGAATGATCCGCATATTCTCCTCCTACCACTATGTGTGCGAGGAGGGGTGGACGAAGAGTTAACAGGTGGCCGGGAAGATTGGCTGATCAATTAACGATCAGCCAATTGAACCGCGCGACGGCACCCTGCTCCCTCTATGCTCGGGCCTTCTCTTGGACTGCCGCGGTTCGGTAAAGAGCCATGCGCCATTGCGGCTCAATACGGTCGTGTCTATTTAGGCAGGCGTCTCGGCCCTTCCGCGGTTCGCAATCAAGCTAGAATCCACATGGCAATCAACTGAATACATAGCTCTCTTGCGAACGCAGGCTTAGCGATCACGCCAGGCCGCGCTCCATTCGAACCGGTATCTTGCCTCCACCAACGAAGCAGCACGAACGAAAGCTCGGATATGGCCCGCGACGTTTCCGATTCGACGCCCATCACGTCGCGCGATCAACTCGTCGCCTGGTTCGAAGCCGGCGCGAAACCGGGCGATCAATTCCGTATCGGGACCGAGCACGAAAAGTTCCCCTTCTACAGAATGGACCATGCCCCGGTGCCTTACGCAGGCATGCCCGGACGCAAGGGAATTGGCGCGTTGCTCGAAGGGATGAAAGCGGAACTGGGTTGGACCCCAATCCTGGAAGGAGACCATGTCACCGGCCTCTATGACGAGGCCGGAGGCGGGGCTATTTCGCTCGAACCGGGCGGCCAGTTCGAACTCTCCGGCGCACCGCTCGACACGATCCATGCGAGCAAAGCGGAGCTTGCCCGTCATTTTTCGGCCTTGAACAAAGTCGCCGGACCCGTTGGCTTCCTCGGGCTCGGCATGAGCCCGAAATGGCGACGCGAAGAGATCCCGATCATGCCAAAGCGCCGCTATGAGCTCATGGCCAGATATATGCCCAAGGTCGGCGCGCTTGGCCTCGACATGATGCTGCGCACCTCAACGGTGCAAGCCAATCTCGATTATGCGAGCGAAGCCGACATGGTGAGAAAGCTGCGCGTCTCGCTGGCGGTTCAACCGCTGATCACCGCGCTCTTTGCCAATTCGCCCTTCACCGACGGCAAGCTCAACGGTTTTCTGTCGATGCGTTCGGAGATCTGGCGCCATACCGATCCCGATCGCACCGGGATGCTCAACTTCGTCTTCGAGCCGGGCATGGGCTTCGAGCGCTATGTCGATTATGCGCTCGACGTCCCGATGTATTTCGTCAAACGCGGCGATGTCTATCACGACGTCGCCGGCGCGAGCTTCCGCGATCTGCTCGCCGGCCGGCTCCCTGCTCTGCCGGAAGAGCGCGCCATGTTCTCGGATTGGGCCAATCATCTCACCACGATCTTTCCGGAGGTTCGCCTCAAGCGCGTTCTCGAAATGCGCGGCGCTGACGCCGGCGCCCTGCCCTTTCTTTATGCGCTGCCGGCGCTTTCCGTCGGTCTGCTCTACGATTCCTCGGCGCTCGACGGGGCATGGGAGATCGTACGGCCCTGGAGCGCGGAAGAGCGCGAGCGTCTGCGCGACCAAGTTCCGCGTCTCGGGCTCAAATGCATGATCGCCGGACGCAGCCTGCGCGATGTCGGCCGCGAGGTCCTGGAACTCGCGCGTGGCGGACTCACCCGCCGGCAAAGGCGCGATGAGGCCGGCCGCGACGAGACCGCGTTCCTCGACCCGCTCGATGCTGTGCTCGCCGGCCGCACCCAGGCTGAGGATTTGATTGAGAGATTCGAAACGCGCTGGGCAGGCTCGGTCGAACCCGCCTTTAGCGAATGCGCCTATTGAGCCGTCTCATCAGAGGCCCGGCGGCTCAACGGAAGGGATCATAGCCGTAAGGATCGTCGGTCCCGACCCGCAGATGACGCGGCTCTGGAAAATCCGATGTTCCGAGGTCATTGGTTCGGATTGCGGCCGTGGTCGCGCTGGCGGCACGGGTGCTGCTGAAATCATAGCTTAGGCTGCGCGAGCCGAACTCGACTCGGACATGGCCGCCGATTCTGACGCAGGCCGTGGTGCCCTCGACCGAAGTAAACCCCGGTCCATAGGCGGCGCAATTGTCGCGCGCCATCCATCGCGCCGCGCCGACGGGCAGGCTCCGGTCACCTGCGAAGCTTGTGGAGACGAAAACCAAGGCGAAGAGGCTCGAAGCGCCATAAGCGAGGCCCGCGCGCGTCATCAAACTCATGGGCTGTTACCGCAAGCTAATCGCATGATCATGAGAGTCTGCGCATCCCCGGATTTCGCGTGGCACCCGCGTCGGCCTGATCGGTCGACGCGGTGCTCGCGTCATCGTTTCGAACCCGCTCCCGCGCATTTTCGTAGGAGCAGTTTGGGGCAATATCGTGGAACGAATCTGTATTCTTCAAGATCGAAGCGGAGCTTCGAGCCAAGATCCAGGGCCGCAGTTGAGAGTCAAAACGTTGGCACGTTGGAGGCTCGTCCGGGGAAGAGTCCGCGATCCATGAAGAACGATCGCGCTAATTACGCCAATCGCCAAGTGTCGCCTGCACGATCGCCATGGCGGCGACCGCCGCCGTATCGGCGCGCAGGATCCGCGGCCCGAGCGAGAGGCGAATGACGGACGGCGTGGAAAGAATCGCCGCCCGCTCGCCGGCCTCGAATCCGCCTTCGGGCCCGATCAGCACGGCAAGCGGGTTCTTACGATGTGCGGCATGGAGCGCGGCGATCGGATCGGCCTCCTCCGCTTCCTCGTCGCAGAAGATGAGCAGACGCTCTCCGGGCCAAGTCGCCAGCAGGGACTCGAGACTTGCTGGCGCCGCGATGCGCGGCAGCGAGAGGATGCCGCATTGCTCGGCGGCTTCGATGGCATTGGCGCGCATCCGCGCCGGGTTGACGCGCTCCGCCTGGGTATGGCGGGTCAGAACCGGCTGCAGCAGCGTGGCCCCCATTTCCACGGCTTTTTGCACCATGTAGTCCTGACGGGCATGTTTCAGCGGGGCAAAGAGATAATGAAGGTCGCCGTCGTTCTCCTGCGGCCGCACCATGTCGATGGCGACGAGCGTGGCGGGTTTGCGGAGCGACAGACTGGCTCGCCATTCGCCGTCGCGTCCGTTGAAGACGTGAATTTCGGCGCCTTCGGAAAGACGCAATACGTTGCGCAGATAATGCGCCTGCGCCGGATCGAGTTCGACCCGGGCGCCGGCGGCGAGCGGCGCCTCGACAAACAGCCGCCGCGCGGTGAAGTCGTAGCGTGCCATGCCTGTTCTCCGCGCCGAACCGACTTGCCCATTGCGCCGCGCATTTGCTAGAAGACGAAAAGGTCACATTCAAGTTGATTGTGAGGGTCGCGCTATGCCGCTGAAATCCGCTGGTCGCCCCCGGCTTTCCACTTTGGCCATGGCATGCGCCTTTTCGGCGCTCCCGGCCTTGCCATTCTTCCTCGGGCTCGCTTTGCCGGCCGTTGCCGCCGAATGCAGTGATGATATCGGCAATATGACGAAAAAGCGGCAGTCGATCATCGACGACCTGAACAGACTCGCCAAATCCTCGCCCAAGGGCCAGCTCGATCCGGCCGTCTCCTGCCCGAAGCTGCGCAACCTCGCCGCCGCCGAGCAAGAGCTTCTCGCCTATCTCCAGAAGAACAAGGATTGGTGCATGGTGCCCGACGAGGCCATCACCAATCTGACCATGAGCCATGACCGCTCGAAGAGCGTGGCGGCCAGAGCCTGCGCCGTCGCGGAGCAGATGAAGAAGAACGAAGAAGCCGGCGGCCTCGGCGGCGCGCAGAAACTGCCGACCGGGCCCTTGTGAGGACATCGCCCGGGCTGCCGGACGCATCGCCGTTTCTCCTGCGGCATGCGCCGCAAGCCTGGCACCCGGTCATTCAGCTCGCCCGCCTCGACCGGCCGATCGGCTGGTGGCTCCTGCTTCTGCCTTGCTGGTGGTCCTCGATCCTGGCCGTCATCGCGCGGCAGATGCCGCCGAATCCCTGGCATCTCGCGCTGTTTTTCGTCGGAGCCGTGGCGATGCGCGGCGCCGGCTCGACCTACAATGATCTGATCGATCGCGACATCGACGCCAAGGTCGAGCGTACGCGGGGTCGCCCGCTACCCTCCGGCCGGATCGGGGTTCGCGGCGCGCGGATCTTCCTCGTCGCGCAGGCCCTCGTCGGCCTCGCCGTGCTCCTCTGCTTCAACCGCCTCACCATCGGGCTCGGCGCAGCCTCGCTCGTCATCGTCGCCATCTACCCGTTCATGAAGCGGATCACGTTCTGGCCGCAAGCCATTCTCGGACTTGCTTTTTCCTTCGGCGCGCTGATGGGCTGGGCGGCCGCTTGCAGCAGCTTGGCTCTGCCCGCGCTGCTCCTCTACTTGGGCGCCGTGGCATGGACGATCGGCTATGACACGATCTATGCCCTGCAAGACATGAGCGACGACATGATCGCCGGAGTGAAGTCGACGGCGCGCCGTTTCGGCGGGCATGTGCGGGGCGCCGTCGCCCTCTTCTATGGCGCGGCCCTCGTTTTCACGGCGCTGGCGCTCATCGCCGCTGGCGCGGCAAAACCCCTCGCGCTCGCCGGCCTGCTCGGCATGGGAGCGCATTTGGTCTGGCAGGTCGCGAAGCTCGATCCCGCCGATCCTGTCCTTGCGCTGCGGCTATTCCGCTCCAATCGCGATGCCGGCCTGATTCTGTTCGCGGGGCTTGCGGCCGAGACCGCGCGGGGGTTGTTCTGACCTTCTATTTTGGCTCTCGGAACCCGGCGCGAAGCTTCGTTTCATCCTCGAAATGGTCTTTGCGCGTGCCTGCGGCCAAGCGCCTGTGCGTAACGCGGGGCGAAGGCACAAAGAATTGAAAATACGTGGGCTTTTTGCCGCGCGAGAGCCCGCCGCAACTGGCAATTCCGGGCGGATTTGCTTATATTGAAAGCACTGATTTCCGACGACTCTGGATTGATCCCCCTTGGCCGCTGACGATAACACCGGAAGAGCGCCTGGCTCAGATATCCGGCCGGTTTCCATTTCCGACGAGATGCGCCGCAGCTATCTCGATTACGCGATGAGCGTGATCGTGAGCCGCGCGCTGCCCGACGTGCGCGACGGCTTGAAGCCGGTGCACCGGCGCATTCTCTATTCGATGTACGAGAACAATTACACGCCGGACCGCGCCTACAATAAATCGGCGCGCGTCACCGGCGACACGATGGGCAAATATCATCCGCACGGCAATCTCGCGATCTATGACGCGCTGGTGCGCATGGCGCAGCCCTTCTCGATGCGCCTGCCCCTGATCGACGGGCAAGGCAACTTCGGCTCCGTCGACGGCGATCCGCCCGCGGCGGAACGCTATACCGAGGTGCGCCTCGCCACCGCCGCCATTCCCCTGCTCGACGATCTCGACAGCGAGACGGTCGATTTCCAGCCGAACTACGACGGGCGCGAGCGCGAGCCCGTGGTCCTTCCGGCGAAATTCCCCAACCTGCTCGTCAACGGCGCCGGCGGCATCGCGGTCGGCATGGCGACGAATATTCCGCCGCACAATCTCGGCGAGGTCATCGATGCGGTGATCGCCATGATCGACCGGCCGGAGATTTCCGCCGAAGAGCTGATGACGATCATCCCCGGTCCGGATTTCCCGACCGGCGGCACGATCTTGGGGCGCGCCGGCATTCGTTCAGCTTATTTGCTCGGGCGCGGCTCGATCCTGGTGCGGGCCAAGGTCGAGATCGAGGAGATCCGCAAGGAGCGCGAGGCGCTGATCGTCACCGAGATCCCCTATCAGGTGAACAAGGCGGTCTTGCTCGAGCGGATCGCCGAACTCGTCCGCGAGAAGAAGGTCGAAGGCATCTCCGATCTGCGCGACGAATCCGACCGCGATGGCATGCGCATCGTGATCGAGCTGAAGCGCGATGCCGTAGCCGATGTGGTCTTGAACCAGCTCTGGCGCTTCACCGCGCTGCAAGCGGGCTTTGCGGCCAATATGATTGCGCTCAACGGCGGCCGGCCCGAGACGCTGACGCTCAGGGATTTCCTCACCGCCTTCGTCGACTTCCGCGAAGAGGTCGTAACAAGGCGCACCAAGTTCAAGCTCAACAAGGCGCGCGACGCCGCCCATCTCCAGGTCGGGCTCGCCATCGCGGTGGCCAATATCGACGAGGTCGTTCGGCTCATCCGCAGTTCGCCCGATGCCGGGGCGGCGCGCGAAGCTTTGATGAGCCGGGAGTGGCCGGCGCATGACATGGCACCGCTCGTCGCGCTCATCGCCGATCCGCGCCATGCGCTGAGCGAATCCGGCGCCTGCCGCCTCTCCGAGGCGCAAGCGCGCGGCATTCTCGACTTGCGGCTGCAAAGATTGACGGCGCTCGGGCGCGAGGAGATCGCCGAAGCGCTCGGGAAACTTGCCTCGGAGATCACCGATTATCTCGACATCCTGCGCTCGCGCGCGCGGGTCTTCGCAATCATCAAGGATGAGCTTTTGGCGATCAAGAGCGCGCACGCCACGCCGCGCCGAACGATGATCGTCGATGCCGACGCCGACTTCGAAGACGAAGATCTGATCCAGCGCGAGGACATGGTGGTCACCGTCTCGCATGCCGGCTATATCAAGCGAGTTCCGCTGTCGACTTATCGCGCGCAGCGGCGCGGTGGCAAGGGCCGCGCCGGCATGCAGACGCGCGACGAGGATTTCGTGGCCCGGCTTTTCATCGCCTCGACGCATACGCCGGTCCTGTTCTTCTCCTCGCATGGGCAAGTCTACAAGGAAAAGGTCTGGCGTCTGCCGGCCGCCGCTCCGCAGGCGCGCGGCAAGGCGCTCGTCAACATCCTGCCGCTCGAACAGGGCGAGCGGATCACGACGATCATGCCGCTGCCCGAAGACGAGTCGCAATGGGAGACGCTTGACGTCATGTTCGCGACGACCGGCGGCACGGTGAGACGCAACAAGCTCTCCGATTTCACCCAGGTCAATCGCTCCGGCAAGCTCGCCATGCGTCTCGACGAAGGCGAAGAGATCGTCGACGTGCAGATCTGCACCGAGGCCGACGACGTGCTGCTCACGACCGCCAACGGGCAATGCATCCGCTTCCCCGTCGCCGACGTGCGCGTCTTCAAGGGCCGCGATTCGATGGGCGTGCGCGGCATCGCGCTCGGCGAAGACGACCGGGTGATCTCGCTCGCGATTCTGCGCCATATCGAGGCGGAGAGCGGCGAGCGCATGGCCTATTTGAAGATGCGCCGCGCCGTCGCCGGCGAGGCGTCGGCCGAAGCGGCGCCTGAAAGCGCGACTGAAATGGCCGGCGAGACGCTGGGCGAAGAAGGCAATGGCGAAGAGGCGCAAGCCGCGCCGCTCGCCCCCGAGCGCTATGCCCAAATGTCGGCGGCCGAAGAAATCATCCTGACGATTTCATCGAAGGGTTTCGGCAAGCGCACCTCGTCCTTCGAATACCGGATCACCGGGCGCGGCGGCAAAGGCATCGTCGCCATGGCCGTCAATCAGCGCAATGGCCCGCTCGTCGCCTCCATGCCAGTCGAAGAGAGCGACGAGATCATGCTGGTAACCGACGGCGGCCGGTTGATCCGCTGTCCGGTCGAAGACATTCGCGTCGCCGGCCGCAGCACCCAGGGCGTCACTGTCTTCAACACGGCGGACGGCGAACGCGTCGTCGGCGTCGAGCGGATCAGCGAAGAGGATGAGGCCGGCAACGGGGATGCGGGCAATGGTAATGGCGGCGAGGCGTGAGGCTTTCCTCTCCCCACTTGCATGCGCATTCCCTCTCCCCGCTTGCGGGGAGAGGGTTAGGGTGAGGGGCCGGGTGATTTACTACAATGTCGTGCGCCGATCGAGCGCAGCAAGGATGGTTTCGATTACATTAGCAACGCCATCGAACACTTCGGTATTCGTAAAATGGATGGCGCGATATCCCTGATCCTCCAAATAGGCGGACCGCTTCTCATCCTGCCGGACCTCAGCATCCGTTCCGTGTGTCGCCCCATCGACTTCGATGACAAGCTTCTGTTCGCGGCAAACGAAATCGCCGAAATAGGGACCAAGTGGTGCCTGCTGAACGAATTTGAAGCCCTTCAGCCTGCGCCCACGCAAACGCTGCCAAAGCTGTTCCTCGGCTGCGGTCTCTCCACGTCGCAATTCTTTTGCACGGCGCGTTTCATGAAGATGTAAGCATGTATGCCCTAATCCCCCAAGCCCCTCACCCTAGCCCTCTCCCCGCTTGCGGGGAGAGGGAATTTGCCCCCGCCTCTGCGCTCCGCTAGACATGACGCATGGTCCGCAAAGCGCTCTATACCGGCACATTCGATCCACTGACCAATGGTCATGTCGATATCATCACGCGCGCGGCGCGCTTCTGCGACGAGCTCGTCGTGGCGATCGGCGTGCATCCGGGCAAGACGCCGCTGTTCTCGGCCGAGGAACGCACCGAATTCGTGCGCCAATCTTGCGAGCGCCTGGTCGCCGCCCAATCCTGCAAGCTTTCGGTTTTGACCTTTTCCGGCCTTTCGGTCACCGCCGCACGGGAGGCCGGCGCCACGCTGTTGCTGCGCGGCCTGCGTGATGGCACCGATCTCGATTATGAGATGGAGATGGCCGGAATGAATGCGGTCATGGCCCCCGAGATCCAGACCGTGTTTCTCGCCGCCTCGCCCGGCCTTCGCCACATTGCCGCGACATTGGTCCGCCAAATCGCCCTGCTCGGTGGCGATGTCTCGAGCTTCGTGCCCGAGGTCGTCGCCCGCGCCATCGCGGCCAAAACGCGCGCCTCGCACTAAGGACGGACGTCTATGAAATTGAACCGACGCAGCCTTTTCATCGCCCTCGCCTTCGCCGTGATCGCGGCGCCGCTAGCCGCCGCGCCGGATATTCAAAACACGATCTATCTCGACACCAAGGACGGCCGCATCACGATCCTGCTGCGGCCCGATCTCGCGCCGAAGACCGTGGCGCAGATCAAGACGCTGACGAAGCGCGGCTTCTACAATGGGATCGTTTTCCATCGGGTGATCGACGGCTTCATGGCGCAGACGGGAGATCCGACCGGCACCGGCACGGGCAAGTCCGATCTTCCCGATCTGCCGGCAGAATTCTCCAACGCGCCGTTCAAACGCGGAACCGTCGGCATGGCGCGCGCGGAAGATCCGAATTCCGCCAATTCGCAGTTCTTCATCTGTCTCGCCGATTCCGACTTTCTGAACGGTCACTATACCGTCTTCGGCCAGGTGATCGCAGGCATGGACGTCGTCGACAAGATCAAGAAGGGCTCGCAGGACGAGAACGGCATGGTCACCAATCCGGACAAGATCGTGAAAATGCAACTCGCCGCCGAGGTGAAATAATGCACGCAAGCGCCGGCTTGCGTGACGATCGTCAGAGCTGGATGATCGAGTCGAAATCGAAGGTGCTGCCGGGCGGATTCTCGCCGATCCGCAACGTCGTATCGTTTACGAAACGGTACGGCGGCACGGGCAGATTGTACGGGGCCGGGACGCCCTTGAATACCCGGCCCGCCAGATCATATTTCGACCCGTGACAGGGACAGAAATAGCCGCCGAGCCATGCGGCCGTCGGCGTGGTCGGGCTCGGATTGGGAAAGAACTCCGGGATGCAGCCAAGATGCGTACAGATGCCGACGAGAACCCCGAATTCGGGTTTGATCGAGCGATGCCAGTTATCCGCATAGGACGGCTGCTGGAGATTCTGCGAGTTCGGATCGGACAGGAGGGCGACGAGCTGCGGCGTTTTCAGGGTCGCAAGCAGTTTCTCGGGGCGGTTGACAATGAAGATCGGCCGCGAGCGCCAGCGCACGATGATCATCTGTCCTGGCGCCACAGACTTGAGATCGACGTCCACGGGGCCGCCGGCGGCAATCGTCGAGGCATCGGGTTCCATCTGTGCGATCAGCGGCACCATGGCCGCGACCGTCCCGACCACCCCGAACGCCCCGGTCGCGAGGAAAAGGAAGTCTCGCCGCGTCGCGTCCCGCGCCGGCGCGGTGCCGTGAAGGGCGTCGGAAGCGAGAACGGAATCGGGAGAAGGGGCATTCGCCATGATCCACCACCGCAAAGCTATTGGGTCCGAGCACTCGTATCACATCTAGCCCATCCGGCGAAGCTTCGGTATCAGCGCGATGCTGAAATCGCCAAGCGGCCGGCCTGCTGTGCTCACGCCTCGGCCGAAGGCGATGTTTACCTCGGACGCCGCTTCAACTATTGCAAGGCTCCATCGAAGTCCAGAGGAGTTCGCCATGGTCGCACCCGGCAATAAGCTTACGCTCGATACGACAAAAGGCGAGGTCGTCATCGAGATGCGGCCCGATCTCGCGCCCGGCCATGTCGCGCATATCAAGAAACTGGTGAACGAGAAATTCTATGACGGCGTTTCCTTCCACCGGGTCATCGAGGGCTTCATGGCGCAGACCGGCTGCCCGCATGGTACCGGCAGGGGCGGCTCGAAATATCCGAACCTGAAAGCCGAGTTCAACGCCGAGCCGCATGCGCGCGGCACCTGCTCTATGGCGCGCGCGCAGAGCCCCGACTCGGCCAATTCGCAATTCTTCATCTGTTTCGGTGACGCCCGTTTCCTCGACCGACAATATACGGTCTGGGGCAAGGTGATCTCGGGCATGGAAAACGTCGACAAGATCAAGCGCGGCGAGCCGGTGAAGGACCCCGACAAGATCATCTCAGCGACGGTGGGCTGAAAGGCGCGGCCGTGTCTCTCCGCAAAACGCCCTCGCCTTTCGAGACGCGTGCCAACCGCGTCATTGCGAGCGAAGCGAAGCAATCCAGTCTCGTTGCCTCTGGATTGCTTCGTCGCTTCGCTCCTCGCAATGACGTTCCTCATGCTGAGGAGCACGCGAAGCGTGCGTCTCGAAGCATGAAGAGGGGTTCGAGGGACGCGTGAGATGCGCGTCGATCTCTTCGATTTCGATCTGCCCCCCGAACGCATTGCGCTGCGGCCCGTCGTGCCGCGCGATGCGGCGCGCATGCTCGTCGTTCGCCCCCAGGAGCGATTCGAGGATCGCATGATCCGCGACCTTCCCGAATTTCTTCGCCCGGGCGATGTTCTCGTCGTCAATGATACGCGGGTCATTCCCGCCCGTCTCGAAGGCCATCGCTTGAGAGGCGAGGCCCGCGCCAAAATCGAAGTCCTGCTGCATAAGCAGGTCGCGGCGGCGCGATGGCTCGCCTTCGCGAAAGGCGCGAAGAAATTGAAGCCGGGAGAAAAGCTCCTGTTCGCGCAGGGCGACGCCCCGATCCTCGAAGCCGAAGTCCTCGAAAAGCATGCGGAGGGCGAAATCCTGCTCGGCTTCGCCGCCTCCGACGATAAGCTCGATGCGGCGATCGAAGCTCTCGGGCAAATGCCCCTGCCGGCCTATATCGCCGGCAAGCGGCCGGCCGATGCGCGCGACGCGCAAGATTACCAGAGCCTGTTCGCGAGCCGCCGCGGCGCCGTGGCGGCGCCGACGGCGAGCCTGCATTTTACGCCCGAACTCGTTGCCGCAATTCGCGCTCGCGGCGTCGAGACCGCCCATGTCACGCTGCATGTCGGGGCCGGAACCTTCCTGCCGGTGAAGACTGAGGAGACGAATGCGCATCGCATGCATGCCGAATGGGGCGAGCTCGGCGCGGCGAGCGCGGCGCGTTTGAACGCGGCGCGCGCCGCAGGCGGCCGCATCGTCGCGGTCGGCACGACGTCCTTGCGGCTCATCGAATCGGCGGCGCAACCGGATGGTAAGATCGCCGCCTTTTCTGGCGAGACGGCACTCTTCATCACGCCCGGCTATAGGTTCAAAGCCGTCGATCTGCTCATCACGAATTTCCACCTGCCGCGCTCGACCTTGTTCATGCTGGTTGCGGCATTTTCCGGCCTTGAAGTGATGCAAGCCGCCTATCGGCATGCGATGGAGGCCGAGTATCGTTTCTATTCCTACGGCGACGCCTGCCTGCTCTTCCCTGGAGATTGACGTGTCGGCCGCATTCGCATTCGAGGTTCACGGTCGCGACGGCGCGGCGCGCACCGGCGCGCTCCTGATGCCGCGCGGACGGGTCAGGACGCCGGCCTTCATGCCGGTCGGCACGGCGGCGACGGTCAAGGCCATGTACCCGAAGGAGGTGAAGGCGCTCGGCGCCGACATCGTTCTCGCCAATTGCTATCATCTCATGCTGCGGCCCGGCGCCGAACGCATCGCCGAACTTGGTGGCCTGCATCGCTTCATGAATTGGCCGTGGCCGATCCTGACCGACTCCGGCGGCTTCCAAGTCATGTCGCTCGCCAAGCTTCGAAAGGTCGACGAGACCGGCGTCACCTTTCAGTCGCATATCGACGGCACGCGCCATCAGCTCACGCCCGAGCGTGCCATGGAGATCCAGCTGCTCCTGGGTTCAGACATCCAGATGCAGCTCGACGAATGCGTGAAGCTTCCGGCGTCGGAGGATGATGTGGAGCGCGCGATGCTCTTGTCGCTGCGCTGGGCCGAACGCAGCAAGCGCGCCTATCAGCCGGGCCATGCGCTTTTCGCCATCGTCCAAGGTGGCGCCAGCCCGCCTCTGCGCAAAGCGAGCGCCAAGGCACTCGCCGCCATGGACTTCGACGGCTATGCGCTCGGCGGCCTCGCCGTCGGCGAGCCGCAAGCCATTATGCTGGCGATGATCGACGCGAGCCTCGCGCATGTGCCTGAGAGGAAGCCGCGCTATCTCATGGGGGTGGGCACGCCCGACGATCTTCTCGAATCGGTTCGCCGCGGCATCGACATGTTCGATTGCGTGCTGCCGACCCGCGCCGGGCGGCATGGCCTCGCCTATAGCCGGCAGGGTCGCATCAATCTGCGCAACGCGAGACATGCCGCCGACCCGCGCCCGATCGATCCGCAATCCTCGTGCGAAGCGGCGCGGTCCTTCTCGCGCGCCTATTTGCATCATCTCGTCAAGGCCGGCGAAATCCTCGGCATGATGGCGCTGACGGCGATCAATCTCGCCTATTATCAAGAGTTGATGGCGGGAATGCGCGCGGCGATCGAGGCCGGACGCTTCGCCGAATTCTTGATCGAGACAAAACGCGCCTGGGCGGAAGGCGAAAGCGCGTAGCCCGCCGTCATTGCGAGCGAAGCGAAGCAATGCGCGCGCGCGAACCCTCTCCCCTTGCGGGAGAGGGTGCCCGGCGGAGCCGGCCGGGTGAGGGGTCGCGCAAATCTCTCAATTGAAGGATGTCGTGACAAGCGCAAGCGGCGCGGACCGCGCGACCCCTCATCCGCCTCGCTTCGCTCGGCACCTTCTCCCGCAAGGGGAGAAGGAACGCTCGCTCACCGACATTGGATTGATTCGTCGCTTCGCTCCTCGCAATGACGAGCCCTGAGGAGCCCACGAAAGTGGGCGTCTCGAAGGGTGAGAAGGTCCTTCAGCGAGCTGGACATCGCGCAAAGAAAAAGGCGAGGCGGATATCGCCTCGCCTTCTCGCTCCCTCGCCCTAGACCTTCCCTCGGGCTCGTTCCTTTAAGGAAGGGGCGCCCTGCGGCGCCCGGCTCTCGAGGGGAAGGTTTCCTCCCATGACTTGGACGTAAATGCACATGCCGGAGGTCCAGAAAGCCCCTTTTCGGCTGGCAGCGCGTTTTTAGCTTAGAGGTGACGCAATGTCACGCGCCTTGAAGCATGTTGGCCGCGAAATCGGCACCAACACCACCTTTTCCTGCTTGGCTTCCGCAGATCTAAAGTTGATAAAAATACTAGACTAAACAGGCACCATGTCCTGTCGTCCATCACTGACTGCGAGAGCGCGTCATTTTTAGCGCAAAGCATCATGTCCTGCTAAGAAGCTCCAAAGCCTGTGACGACCCCATGACGCAATTCTTTGCCGAAGACCCCAGCGATCCGGGCCACCACGCCAGAGGCGCGAGCATTGGCGCGCGCATCCGCAACTGGTTCTTGGCCGGCGTCGTGGTCGCGGGCCCGCTCGCCATCACTGTCTATATCGTCTGGTGGTTCGTCGACACAGTCGACACGTGGGTCAAGAAGCTCGTGCCGGCGAGTTTCTGGCCGGACACGTATCTGCCCTTCCCGCTTCCGGGATTGGGCGTGATCGTCGCCTTTCTGGGCCTGACGCTGCTCGGATTTCTTGCCGCCAATCTCGCCGGCCGCAGCCTGATCGCGCTCGGCGAAGCGATCCTCGGGCGCATGCCGATCATCCGCTCGATTTACAAGAGCGTGAAACAGGTGTTCGAGACTCTGTTCTCGGCGTCCGGCACGTCGTTTCGCAAGGTCGGGTTGATCGAATTTCCGGTCAAGGGCACATGGACGCTGGTTTTCATCTCGGTGCCGCCGGCCGAGCCGGTCGGAGCAAAACTGCCGCCATGCGAGGAACCCTATGTCTCGGTCTTCTTGCCCTGCACGCCCAATCCGACGACCGGATTTTATTTCTTCATGCCGGCCAGCGCCGTCATCGAAGTGGCGCTGAGCCCGGAAGACGCGGTGAAGCTCATCGTGTCCTGCGGCGTCATCCGTCCCGAGGCTTTGCCACTCGCCCTGGCGGAGCCGGCCGCGAATGCTAAGATCCGCGAGGAAAACGCGGCCTAGAAGGCGCGGCCATCATTCCGACGATCCGCCTGGATTCTCGAGTTTCGCATGATCTTTTCGCAAAGCCCGTTCCCACTTTTGCTGATCATGCGCTAGCGTCATGGCCGTCTATACAGAAGTCTCCGACACCGATCTTGGATCTTTTCTCGCCGATTACGGGCTTGGCAAACTGCTCGCCTATAAAGGCATTGCCGAGGGCGTCGAAAATTCCAATTTCCTGCTGCATGTCGAGGCGGGCTTTTTCATCCTGACGCTTTATGAAAAGCGGGTCAGCGCCGCGGACCTGCCGTTTTTCCTAGCGCTGATGGAACATCTCGCCGCGCGCGGTCTCGCCTGCCCGCAGCCGGTGAAAACGAAGAATGGCGCGATGCTCGGCATGCTCGCCGGACGGCCGGCCGCGATCGTCACCTTTCTCGAAGGGGTTTCGAGCCGGCGGCCGACCAATGCGCAATGCGCGGCGCTCGGCGCGGCGCTGGGCCAGCTCCATCGAGCCGGCGCCGACTTTGACTCGACGCGGCCGAACGCGCTTTCGCTCGCGGCGTGGTCGCATCTCTTCGACCTGGCAAAAGATCGCGCCGATGAGGTGAAAGCCGGCCTCTCCTCGTTCATTGCCGACGAGCTCGCCTTCCTCGAAAAGACATGGCCGGAGGATCTGCCGCGCGGCGTGATCCATGCCGATCTCTTCCCCGACAATGTCCTCTTTCTCGGCGGCGAAGTTTCGGGCCTGATCGATTTCTATTTCGCCTGCACGGATTTCCTCGCCTATGACCTCGCGGTCTGCCTCAATGCCTGGTGTTTCGAGCCGGATTTTTCGTTCAATGTCACGAAAGGCATGGCGTTGATCGAGGCCTATCAAGGCGTGCGCAAGCTCACGCGCGAGGAGATCGAAGCTCTGCCCGTGCTCGCGCGCGGCGCCGCGCTGCGCTTCACGCTCACCCGGCTTGTCGATTGGCTGAACGTTCCGCCCGGCGCGCTTGTCAAGCCGAAAGATCCGCTCGAATATGTCAAGCGGCTGCGCTTCCATCAGCGCAGCAACAGTGCGCGCGATCTCGGATTGATGCTTTGAGCGGGCGCGTGGCGATCTGGACGGACGGCGCCTGTTCGGGCAATCCGGGCCCCGGCGGTTGGGGCGCGGTATTGACCTTCAATGCGCATCGCAAAGAGCTGTCGGGCGGCGAAGCGGCGACCACCAACAACCGCATGGAGCTGATGGCGGCGATCAAAGCGCTCGAAGCTTTGACGCGTGCCTGCGATGCCGACATCTATACCGATTCCGCCTATCTGCGGGGCGGCATCACCACCTGGCTCGAAGGCTGGAAGAAGAACGGCTGGAAGACGGCCGACAAGAAGCCGGTGAAGAACGCCGAACTCTGGCAGAGGCTCGAGGCGGCGGCGGCGGCGCACAAGGTCGAATGGCATTGGCTCAAAGGCCACGCCGGCGACGCCAATAACGAACGCGCCGACGAGTTGGCCCGCGAAGGCATGCGGCCGTATTTGAAGAGAGGTACGGGCCGGGAGGCGTGAACACGAGCCAAGCAGACCGACAACGTTGTCTAAAGACGATTCTTCATCAGTTTGCCGGGCTGAACGTAGAGCCGTTCCAGAAGAGTGTTTCCGCGCAAGGTTCCACGTTAGCCCTTCCACACTCAGCACCGCCAAAATCGACGTGCATCGCGAGCCGGCCCTTCACGTGCGGGAACCCTACCCGCTGAACGAGATCGTCGAGAACCTTAGCGTACTTGCCGTCACCATTAGAGGCAAAAACTTGAATCGAACAGCCTCCTGACCCACAGAAGGAACTCAAATTCGCCCCGCACTCAAGGTGCTCATCATTTAGAATATAGAGGTCAACACCATCCTCGTTGAAATCACGATGCGTGATGAAGCCAGGCTGAAAAACAGCCTTATCCGGCTCACAGTCTTTCCGGCTCTCATCAATCTGCTGTTGCACTTCGACTGGCAGCTTGGGTTGTGATTGCGCCATTGCGACGGAAATTAGCGTCGATGCGCATAGCCCGGTGAAGGCTACCCCAATTAGGAGTCTCATTCGCGATACCTCCTTTCCCGCGATACCTCCTTTACGCTTGGAGGGAAGACTTTTGACACGCCGGAGACATCTCGCTGCCTCCCGGCTCGATCCACGAACGCACCAGCGGAGCGAAGGGATTTCATATCCTCCGCTTCGCATTCCGCGAGCACGTTCAAAGAAATCCTTCGTGGTTCCCTCGAAAAGCGCTCGCTACCGTCTCAACCAATCGTGCTTGGAAAATTGCTTTAGATGCCCTACATGGGCGTCTCGCGGCGTCAAAGAGCGGATGCCAGCGGGCGCCTCAACAAATTGGTACAATCAGCTGGACGCTTCTAACAACCTCGCCAATTCGCGGCCTTTCTGATTCCATCGTGATGGATGGATTGGGGATGATTCGATGCGAAGGCAGCCGGGATTTTTCGATTTCGATGATCGATTGAAGCGGTTGAGTGATCTCGGCGACCAGCTCGAGGCCTTCCGGGCGGCGGTAGATTTCGAGATTTTCCGCCCGGAACTGAGCGCGGCGCTGGCTTATTCAGACGGCGCACAAGGCGGGCGTCCGCCATTCGATGCCGTGATGATGTTCAAGATCCTGGTCATTCAGACGGCGAACAATCTCTCGGACGAACGG
>DATFNQ010000095.1:0-17369 GCA_035266305.1 Methylovirgula sp. | reverse complement strand
ATCGTTGGTCATGGCGAGCGTGGTTGGCGCGATAGCGCGAGGGCATGGTGTCAGCAACCAAATCCTACGCTATATCAAAGCATTACGCCACGCTCGTCAGCCACAAATCCCGCCTGTCGTGAATAAAATGGGCTAGCTGCTTCACGATGGCCGTAAAGCTGCCGCGGGTTAGATCCTTCCGTTTGGGATCCATTGCCGCTGCAAGCAATCTGGCGAACAGCTCTCTCAGTTCATCGCGGCTTTCGTCCTGCGCGGCCGCAAACAATGGAATAGCGATCGACGGACTCACAGGTATAGGGGCGCTGACCTTCCTTGCTGCCAATATTTCTTCGGTTCTTACGCGAAACTTATCCAGATTCCGCATTCTAATCTCGTGAAGCCAGTCGCCGCCAGCAACCCCAACGACGTCCTGCGGCACTGTCCCTAGTACCTTGCCAATGAACGCGCCTGCCTGACCCGCGAGATCGGCAACCTTCTGTACGGCCTTTGCGGTTTCCTCTGCGGCCTTTGCAGGATCTGTTGTCATTTCCTGCCCTTCCTCAACCTCACCCCTGGCCCCTCGCCGTTCTCGGCGACGAAGATGACGCCGGCGGCTTCGAGAGTGCGACGAAGCTTCTCTTGCGTGCGCGGGTAACCGCCAACCGCGCCGCCGACGCCGAGTTCCAGACGGGCGACCGTCGGCTTTGAGACGCCCGACTTCGCGGCGAGGTCGTCTTGCGACCAACCTAGCAGGGCGCGTGCGGCCCGCAGCTGCGCAACCGTCTTCATTGCAAACCTGATAATTTTAATATTGACTTCGGCGTGATCCTAGTTGATATTATCCTTATCATCTTCGGGTGACAAGGGAGAATTCTAATGCCGAACAGCACCGTTCCGGCAGACGCCGCCAGCGGCTCGCCAGGTCCATATTCAAGCGAATGGAGAGAGGCGCGCGGGCTCGCGGCGGCGATCCGCTTCGATCAGCTTTATGCGAATTGGCTGACTGCTCGCGGCGACCGCGCTAACCCCGCGCATGACGATGACGATGAAGCCGCCACGCTCCGAAGCGATCGCGAGGACGAAGCAGCGCGGCTGCTCTTCGCCACGCCCGCCGTGCTGCCCTACATGATCTGGCAAAAGATCGAGGCCTTCGAATTCTACTTTTGCGGCGACGGCGAATGCAAATGGACGGATCGGCGCCAAGTCGCATTCTTCGGCTGCATCAAGGCGGACCTTGCAAGGTTCGGAATAGGAAAGTGACATGGGCGACGTCGTAGAGTTCAGGCGCCCGCCTCCTCCGAAGCCGGAGAAGAGGCTGCGCGCGAAATCGCAATACGAGCTTTATCCAATGCCGTTCTTTGATCGTGCGGCTCTTTGCACCTGGAAGGTGCTGCCGACCGGCGTCTACAGCGACGACTGCGAAACCGGGAAAGCCTACGCCCTCGAGTTTCTAAACTCCTGCGACGGCACGGTCGGATGGACAACGCTATTGGCGCAAATCACTCGCGACATGATCCTCGTCGGGCCGGACACAAAGTTCGCGAACGGAGAGCCGTCGACCAACGGTATCGTGGTGGGATTCATGGGAACGATCGGAAAAGCGCTCGCTGCGATCGCTTCGATCGCGTTGAGCAATGACGCCTTTTGAATTCAGGCTTCGGACGCGTCTGGCGCGCGTGCTGGTGAGGCTGGCGCGGCTGTCGCTCGATGCTGCGGCCCGGCTTGCTCCGTCGCTATTCGAAGGGCTCTAGGATCGAAAGCCGCGCCAAGATGCGGCTCGCCCGTTAGAGGCCGTGGCCTTTTGAGATGCGCGATCGTCGGCGGTTCGGAGCGTCATGTGCGCGGCGCCTCATTTCGGGAGCGGCGCGGTCCGAAATAGTCCTGCACAATCCCGCAGTAAAGCGCCCGTAGCTTTGTGCGTAATCGTCATACTGGTATATAACCGATTGTTTTCATGAGCGAATTAACAATTATTGGCGGAAGGGGTGGGATTCGAACCCACGGCGGGCTTTCACCCGCGGCGGTTTTCAAGACCGCTGCCTTAAACCACTCGGCCACCCTTCCCCGATTCTCGCCTCGAGAGCCGCGGCTCGATCGCATCATCCAGCCGATGCATCGATCGTTGAGGCAATGAACATGGCTGATGTCGAAGCCCGGATCCAGTCCGAAGCTGCGGATGATGCTTTCCCGGGACTGCGGGGTTTACGAGCCGAGTCGCGGGCGAGAGCGATATCTTTGTTGCTTCCACGCGCAATCGCCGGACTCGGCATAGGGGGAAACACTGAGAGTAATCATCGTTAACAGAAAGTTGATCGGCGCCAAACTTCGGACTTTTGAAGATCCTTTGATCGTCGCACTTATATCTTAACTGTGCCACAATCGCGCGTTGATGTTTCATATGGACGATTTACCATGTTAATAGCTTAGGGGATGGGTGGAAATTGTTGCATAATGGCGACATGACCTTGGAATAAAAATCTTTTGTTTGCTTTTTTGCGCTCAATTCTATTGATCCGAGACCGGAACGGAATTAGTTGCCCTTAGGCTCGAAACTCGTGGAGGGGAATTCTCATGTTGCGTAAGCTTCTCATGACATCCGCACTCGTCTGCCTCGCCGGCGGATCGGCCCTGGCGGCGGATCTGCCCAATCAAAAGGCGCCGCCCGTCTATATGCCGCCGCCGCCCGCCTTTTCCTGGAGCGGCCTCTATATCGGCGGCCAGGTCGGCTATCAGTGGGGCACGTTGACGCCCAATCTCGTCACGCCGGGCGGCCCTGCGGCCCTGCCGAGCAGCAACAACAGCGGCGTCGTTGGCGGCGCTCACATCGGCTATAATTACCAAGTAAGCCAGCTGGTGTTCGGCCTCGAAGGCGACGTCGACGGCACTGGCTACAACGGCGGGAACGCCACCGGTGCGCTCGCCTATACGACGAACGAATATGTCGAGGCTTCGATCCGCGGCCGCGTCGGTTTCGCCTGGGATCGTGTCCTGTTCTATGGAACCGGCGGCGCCGCTTTCGGCGATTTCAACAACACCTACACGGGCCCCGGCGGCGTTGACAGCGTCTGGGATACCCGTGTCGGTTGGACGGCCGGCGGCGGCATCGAATATGCCGTCACCGACAATTGGTCGCTCCGCGCCGAATATCGCTACACCGATTTCGGCTACTTCAACGATCCCTTGACGGCTTCCATCCCCGGCGATTCCGTGAGCAGGCATGAAACCGACAATCGGGTGCAAGTCGGCTTCAGCTATAAGTTCGACATGTTCGCGCCCCCCGCCCCGGTCGTCGCGAAATACTGACGGCAAGATCGCCGACATTTGTCGGAAACCCGGCCGCGCGGCCGGGTTTTTGATTGCCGCGCCAAGTTTGAAGGGCTACGAGCAGGCTTCGGTTGCATGACGGCAGGCGGCATGGCAATCCAGCCCGCATGAGTGACACGTCCCGCACCTCCGCCGCCCCGCCGCGTAAACCCGCGCCGAGAATTTCCTTCGTTTCGCTCGGCTGTCCCAAGGCGCTCGTCGACAGCGAGCGCATCATCACCCGCCTGCGCGCCGAGGGCTATGAGCTCGCCAAGACGCATGCGGGCGCGGATGCCGTCATCGTCAACACTTGCGGCTTCCTCGACAGCGCCAAGGCCGAATCGCTTGCCGCGATCGGCGCCGCGCTCGAGGCGAATGGAAAGGTGATCGTCACCGGCTGCATGGGGGCGGAAGAAGGCACGATCCGCGCGGCCTTTCCCGACGTTCTGTCGATCACCGGGCCGCAAGCCTATGAAAGCACCGTCGCCGCCGTGCATGCGGCGATCGCACCGCCGCACGATCCATTCGTCGATCTCGTGCCGGCGCAAGGCATCAAGCTGACGCCGCGCCATTATGCCTATCTGAAGATCTCGGAAGGCTGCAACAACCGTTGCTCGTTCTGCATCATCCCGCGTCTGCGCGGCAAGCTCGTCTCGCGGCCGGCGGCCGAAATCCTGCACGAGGCCGAAAAACTCGCCGCCGCCGGCGTGAAGGAAATCCTCGTCATCTCGCAGGACACCGGCGCCTATGGACGCGATCTTTCCTACGCCGAGAGCGCGTTCGGCGACCGCGGAGTGCGCGCCAAGTTCATCGATCTGATGCGCGAGCTGGGCGGCCTCGGCCTATGGGTGCGGCTGCACTACGTCTATCCCTATCCGCACATCGACGAGGTTCTGCCCTTGATGGCGGAAGGCAGGATCCTGCCCTATCTCGACGTTCCGTTTCAGCACGCAAGCCCGAGGGTGCTGCGCGCGATGCGCCGGCCAGGCGATCAGGAAAAGACTCTGGAGCGCATCAAGAGCTGGCGCAAGGCCTGTCCCGATCTCACCTTGCGTTCGACCTTCATCCTCGGATTTCCGGGGGAGACCGAGGACGACGTCGAATTCCTCCTCGCCTGGCTCGAGGAAGCCCGTCTGGACCGCGTCGGCGCCTTCAGATACGAGCCGGTCGAAGGGGCCGCGGCCAATGACATGGGGCTGCCCGCCGTCCCGCCCGAAGTACGCGAGAGCCGCTATCGCCGCTTCATGCGCCACCAGCAGGCGATCAGCGCGCGGCTCTTGAAGGACAAGGTCGGCCGGCATGCCCAGGTCATCATCGATCGCCCCGGGGCGCATGCGGCCGAGGGGCGCACCAAGGGCGACGCGCCCGAGATCGACGGCAAGGTCAAAGTGACAAGCCGCCGACCGCTGCGCGCCGGCGACATCGTCAGCGTCAAGATCGAGCGCTCCGATTCCTACGATCTCTTCGGAACCGCAGCTTGAGCGATCACTTCGGCTCCGGACCGGGCGCGCCGCCAGGCGTGCCTTTCGGCGGGATGACCGGCGTTTCATTGGGATCTTGAGGCGGCGGCTTTTTCGCCATTTCCGGATCCGTACCGCCCTTGGGCGCAATGACGCCTCCGGTCGCCTTTCCGGGATCGACCGGCCCATGTTGCTGCTTTTCTGGAATCGTGGCGCTAGGCTTGTCGGCCGAGCCAGGATTTTGACCCATTGCTGCTCCCGCAGAGGCGCGCATCAACAGAGCCGCGAGCATCAGCGGAGCATGGCGCGCTGAAGTTCGAGCTTTGCAGCTCGACGGCATTCTATTCTCCCTTGCATTTTGCTTGTTCGGGCGAACGCATTCACTTGCGGTCTGTTCCGGGGTGGCCGAGAGCGACAGCCCCGGCCTGCGCCACAAAAAGGCGGCGCCGTGCGGAGTCACTTGGGCGCTGAAACATGCGCGGGGATCAAGACGGGTCGGTGCGATCGAGGCTGAGCTTGCCGCTTTTCTCGGAAAGGGCCACAGCCATCAGCCTCTGTTCCATTTTCTTCTCCTCGCGCCGAATCATGAGCCAGCAGGCGAACACGGCGCCACCCGCGATGGCCAGTCCAATCAGCCCGAGCGCACCGCTGACACGGCTCATCGCATCGCCGAACAAATCGCCGCCGAGGCCCATGATCAACGCCCAGGCAATGGAACCAGCCGCGTTGAAGAAAAAGAAGGAGCGCCAGTCATATTTGTTGACGCCCGCAAGCAGCGCCGCCAAGACCCGCAGAATGGCGACGAAGCGGCCGAAGAAGACGATCTTGCCCCCGTGATGTTCGAACAGATAGCGCCCGAGTTCGAGACGGTTCGGGGTCAGACCCAGGTGTTTGCCATAGCGTTCGACGATGCTGACGCCGAAGATCCGCCCCAGCCAATAGCCGCACCCCCCGCCGATGACCGCGCCAGCTATGGCGACGGCGATCACGACGGCAATGTTGAGATGGCCCGTCGCGCCGGCATAGACCGCGGCGAGAACCAGCGCGCTCTCGCCCGGCAGCGGCGAGCCTGCCCCCTCCAGCATCACAATGAGGAAGACCGCGGCATAGCCATGGCGCACGATGAAGGGTTGGATATCGATGCCGAGCAATATTCCTCCTTGCGAGCTCGTGGCCGCCGCGATCATTCTTCGGATCAAGAGGAATGTCGCGATCGGTAAGCTTTGTTCTTTTCAGCCGTTCCGCTCTCGGATCCAAGCTATATTACGTGACTGCCATGTGATATTTCTCAAATCTCGCAATATATCTGGCAAAAGCCTTCAGCCCGCTCTATATCGATAGGCCTCACTTAACGGCTTTTTTCGGAATTCAACGCAGCATGCTGCAGGTTGTTTCGGCGAACCGTCTCACCGACGGAACTGTTGTCTATCTCGACCCGCATGGCAATTGGGTCGAGCGGCTTGAAACGGCGGCGGTTTTTTCGAATGATGCCGAGTGCGGGGCTGGTCTTGAAAAAGCCCGCGCGGCGGTCGCCGGCAATTTGGTCGTCGATCCATTCGCGGTCGCCATTGTCGAGGAGGCCGGTGAACGGCGCGCCGTGAGCCTGCGCGACGCGATTCGGGCCTTGGGTCCGACCATCCAGTTTGGGACGTCCTCGGCCGCGCGGAGGTGACATGTACCGCTACGACGAATTCGACGCCGCCTTCGTGGCCGAGCGGGTTGCGCAGTTCAAGGATCAGGTCGGCCGCCGCCTCAGCGGTGAATTGACCGAAGAGCAATTCCGGCCGCTGCGGCTCATGAACGGCGTCTATCTGCAGTTGCACGCCTATATGCTGCGGATCGCCATTCCCTATGGGACGCTGTCTTCGCGGCAAGTGCGCAAGCTTGCGCATATCGCCCGGCGCTACGACAAGGGCTACGGCCATTTCACCACGCGCCAGAACATTCAGTTCAACTGGCCGGCGCTCGCCGACTGCCCGGCCATCTTGAGCGAACTCGCCAGCGTCGAGATGCACGCGATTCAGACCTCCGGCAACGACGTCCGCAACATCACTTCCGACCATTTCGCCGGCGCGGCGGCGGACGAGATCGAAGATCCCCGCCCCTATTGCGAAATCCTCCGGCAATGGTCGTCGCTGCATCCGGAATTTTCCTTCCTGCCGCGCAAATTCAAGATCGCGGTCACGGGCGCGGCGCGCGATCGCGCCGCCGTCCAGGTTCACGACATCGGCTATCAGATCGTCCGCAATGCGCAAGGCGAGATCGGCTTTGCCTGCTATGTCGGCGGCGGTCTCGGCCGCACGCCCATGGTCGGTCATAAGATCCGAGATTTCGTGCCCAAGGCCGATCTGCTCGCCTACACCAGCGCGATTCTGAGCATCTACAATCTCGAAGGCCGCCGCGACAACAAATTCAAGGCCCGCATCAAGATCCTCGTGCATGAAAAAGGGGCCGATGTGATCCGCGCCGAAGTCGAGGACGAATTCGCCAGGAATCGCGACCAGGCGGTTACGCTGCCGCAGGCCGAGATCGACCGGATCAGAGCCTATTTCGCGCTGCCGGACCTGCCGGAACGGCCGGCCCGCTCCACCGCCTTCGATGCCCGCCGGGCAAAGGACGCCGCTTTCGCGCGTTTCGTCGACCAGAACGTCGTCGCGCACAAAATCAAAGGCTATGGGATCGTGACGATCTCGCTGAAGCCGATCGGCGGCATTCCGGGCGACGCGACGGCCGAGCAGTTGGATGCCGCGGCCGATCTCGCCGAGCGCTATTCGCAGGACGAGGTCCGCGTCGCCCACGAGCAGAACCTCGTTCTGCCGCATGTCGCGCTCGACGATCTGCCGGCGCTCTTCGACCGACTGGTCGAGCAGCAGCTCGCGACCGCCAACGTCGGCCTCGTGACCGACATCATCGCCTGCCCGGGCCTCGACTATTGCGCGCTTGCCACCGCCCGCTCGATTCCGGTCGCGCAGCGCATTTCAGAGCGCTTCGGCAATGGGACGCGCGCCCGCGAGATCGGCGATCTCAAGATCAACATTTCGGGCTGCATCAACGCCTGCGGCCATCACCATGTCGGCCATATCGGGATCCTCGGCCTCGAGAAAAAACGCGTCGAATCCTACCAGATCACGATCGGCGGCTCGGCCGATGAGAGATGCGCGCTCGGCGAAGTCACCGGACCGGGATTTTCAAGCGATGAGATCGTCGACGCGATCGAGACGCTTGTCGATACTTACTTGAAAATTCGCACGAGCCGGGAGGAGGATTTTCTCGCTGCCTATCGGCGCGTCGGCATGGCTCCGTTCAAGGAAGCGCTTTATGAGCGCGCATGAGGGCCTTCTTTTCGGCGATCAAATCGCCGCCTCGCGGCTGGCGGAGAAATTCTTTGCCCTCGAGACGCGGAAGCTGCTGCGCTTGGTGATCGAGGACCTGTTCCCCGGACGGATTGCGCTCGTCTCGAGCTTCGGCGCGGATTCGGCCGTGCTGCTGCACATGGTCTCGGAGATCGACCCGGCGACGCGGGTCATCTTCATCGACAGTTTGCGGCTCTTTCCCGAAACGCTCGCCTACCGCGACAGGCTCATCGCCCAACTCCGATTGACCAACGTCGCGACGGTGAAGCCGGATGAACAGCCTATCGCGGCGGAAGACGCGGACAATTTCCTTTGGGCGCGCGACCCCGACCGATGCTGCGAGCTTCGCAAGGTGCTCCCCTTGGCGAACGCGCTGAAAGACTTTGATGCCTGGATCACGGGCCGCAAGCGCTTCCAGTCCATGACGCGCACCGCGCTGCCGCTCTTCGAGGCGGATGGCGCGCGGACCAAGGTCAATCCTCTGGCCGCATGGACGCAGGCCGAGATCGACGATTATTTCGCCAAGCATAGCTTGCCGCGCCACGATCTTGTCGCGAAGAATTATTTCTCGATCGGCTGCGTGCCCTGCACATCGCCCGTCAGATCCGGCGAAGATATTCGCGCCGGGCGTTGGCGCGGCCGCGGCAAAACCGAATGCGGCGTCCATGTCGCTGCGCTCGACGCAGGCGCGGATATTTGAAATGGCTTTTTTCAAGGACGGCCGGTTCGCGCCGGATCCCTGGCGGCGCGTCGATGCCATCGAAGAGCTGCCGGCGGAAGGCTACGTCATCCTGAGCTTGGATACCTGGCGGCGCCTCGCGTGGCCGAAGCAGCGCACGAACCTGGCTTTCGGCCTGCTGCTTGAGCCTGGCCAGCGCGTCGAGGCGATCGCCGACGATCTACCCTACCTGGGCTTGATCGCGATCCAATTTCCCAAGTTCACCGACGGGCGCGGCTATTCGATCGCCCGGCAGATCCGTGAACGCTACAATTTCACGGGTGAGTTGCGGGCGACCGGCGACGTTCTCTTCGATCAGCTTCAATTCATGGCGCGCTGCGGGTTTGACGCTTTCGAGATCAGCGATCCCGTCACGATCAGGCTGCTTGAGGAAGACCGGCATTCCGGTGCCCTCCGGCATTTCTATCAGCCGGGCCATGGGCCTGAAGAGCGCGTCGGCACGAGCCCCTGGAGGCGCCGGCCGACATCGTGAACGGCGTGGCGATATTTACGGGTTCGCTCCGCAGCCGCATTCAGACGCGGCACGCCGCATGTCGCGCCATCGAGAGGGCGATGTCGGTTCTTCGAGTTCTCTCTCGAGGATGATCTGCAAGCCCCGCAGAATCGGTTGATCGGCCTTCTGCATCGCGCGGTCGACGACGCGGCGCTCGACGGGCTGCGCATCTTCGCCGAAATCCCGGACCACCCTTGCGGTGAAGGCGCCGATCGAGACATTATGGAGATCCGCCGCGCATTTGACGCGCGAGGCAAAAGCGAATCCGAGCGAAACCACGGCCGCTTGTGCGACCTTCTCGTTCGAGCACGTGTGGACGATTTCGTCGATCAACACGGGGGCCTCCTTTTTCACTTCGGCAAAACCGATGTCCGAATCGCCGCGCGGGAGATTCGAACCTTGGTCCTGCGACCCAATCCGCAAATGCGTCTAGGAAGCGTGTCGGCTGCCGCTCATTGGTTTCAGGCGATCAGTTCAACACCCACAAATGAATGACAGCCGAAGTCGGCTTTCTGATGACGGTAACACGATTCTTTCGTGTTGCATCCGTGTTGCATCGCGCGATTTTGTCATGCATTTGAAATGTGCACCGCGATCACACGCAATCATGACACAAGCTCAGCATCGGCCCTGCAGACACGCAGACCGCCCGACCGCTACGTCCAGCAACGGCCGAAGTGCCCCGTTTTCAGATTCTATTTTCTTGTGTCTTTTGCGCCGCAAACAACGCAGCTTTCCCGCAAGCGGCGACCAAACGCAAAAACCATCTCACCTGAAGTTTAACAGGAGCTACCGACAACGCATAAAGTGCCGAAGCATCGAGTCCTCAGGCTTCACATAGAGGACAACTTTCGCCGCGCCTGATAGTTCCCGATGGCTTCAGCTTTTTTTTCTGCCGCTCTTTCGCGGCCGGCGCGGAGGCCAAATGGAGTAAAATTTTCTTTATCGCCGATCGAGGGACCCCGCCATGAATGAAAAAGAGCTTCGCCAAGCCCTGGTCGAAAAATGTCTCGAACTCGAGCGATTAAACATCAATCAGGGCATGGCTGGCAACCTTTCGGCGCGCAGCGGCGACGCGATGCTGATCACCCCGACCGGCGTGCCCTATGACAAGATGACCCCGGCAATGATCGCGCTGATGCCGATCGAAACGGATTACGGCGCCTGGTCGGGTCCGCTCGCGCCATCGAGCGAATGGCGCATGCATCTCGACATCATGCGGGCGCGCCCGGAGGTCGGCGCCGTCATCCATACGCATGCCCTTTATGCGACGACGCTTTCGATCTTGCATAAGCCCATTCCGGCCGTGCATTACATGATCGCGGCCTTCGGCGGCCCGACCATACGCTGCACCAAATATGCGCCCTTCGGGACCAAGGAACTGTCCGATCTCGCCATCCAGGGCCTCGCCGATCGGCACGGCGTCCTGCTCGGCCAGCACGGCATGCTGGCGACCGGCCGCGATCTCAATGAGGCGATGTGGCGCGCGGTCGAGCTCGAGGCGCTTGCCAAAATGTATGTTCTGGCGCTCGGCATCGGCCGTCCGCAAATCCTGCCGGACGCCGAGGTGATGCGGACCGTCGAACAGTTCAAGTTTTACGGGTATCAGCCGAAGAAAGCGGCAGCCGCTCTGCCAGGAGCGGGCAAGATCTCGGCCGCCAAGAAAACCCCGCCCGGCAAGGGGACCGCGCAAAAGCGCAAGGCCAAGGCGAAGGCGAAGGCGAAGCCGAACCGCCGAAGATGATGCCTGGCGCGCCGACGTGCGGCGACAGCTCACCAAACTCCGCTGTTGGGCATGGAGGCCCAGGGCTCTTTCACGGGTTTCGCGCCGCCCTTCTGGAGGAGTTCGATCGAGATTTGATCCGGCGAGCGAATGAAGGCCATATGGCCGTCGCGCGGCGGCCGGTTGATCGCAACGCCCGCCTTCATGAGCTTGTCGCATGTGGCGTAAATATCGTCGACGGCGAAGGCGAGATGGCCGAAGTTGCGCCCGCCCGTATAGACCTCCGGGTCCCAATTATAGGTGAGCTCGATCAGCGGCCGCTTCGTTTGCTTGGCGCGCTCGGCGTCGCCTGGCGCGGCGAGGTAGACGAGCGTATAGCGGCCCTTTTCGTTGTCGATCCGGCTCATTTCGACGAGGCCCAATTTCCCGCAATAGAAGTCGAGGGATTTGTCGAGGTCCGCGACACGGACCATCGTGTGCAGATATTCCATGTTGCCTCCAAGAATGGCGACCCGCTCCGGCCCGCAAATCGTGCCGGCCAGGTTTTGAGCACTTCTGCTTGCCCGCCAGGTTGCGGCACTGATAAACCGCATCCCCGCAGCTTCGGCAAGACATTCGTCAGAGACAGATCGAGACGGCCATGGACGGGGCGCAAAGCATCAAGGAACGAGCCGCGCTCACCTCTGCTGCGGTCAGCGCGCTTTTGACCCTCGCCAAATTCGTGGCCGGCCTCACGTCGGGATCGCTTGCTCTGCTTTCCGAGGCGGGACACAATCTCGCCGATACGGGCATCACGATCATCACCTATTACGCGATCCGCGTCGCCGGCAAGCCGGCCGACGAGGAACATAATTACGGTCATGCCAAGGTCGAGACGCTCGCCGCGCTGATCGAAACGGGCTTTCTCTTCGCCCTCGCGATCTTCATTCTCATCGAAGCCATGCGGCGATTGCGCGAGAGGGTCGAGATAGACGCCAACGCGCTCGCCTTCGGCGTCCTCATCATATCGATCATCGTCGATGTCTCGCGCTCGACGCTCTTGTCGCGAATCGCCCGAGAGACGAGGAGCGACGCGCTCGCTGCCGACGTATTGCACTTCGGATCCGACATCGCCGGTTCTTCCGTCGCCCTTCTCGGCCTCATTGCCGCCCGTCTCGGCTATCCGCAAGGCGATGCGCTGGCGGCGCTCGGCGTCGCGCTCTTCATCACCGTCGCCGGCTATAGGCTCGGGCGGCGCACCGTCGATAGTTTGATCGATGCGGCGCCGAAAGGCCTGGCGGCAAGCTTGCGCGCCATCGCCGGCAGCGTGCCTGGCGTGATCGAGGTCGACAGTTTAAGATTGCGCCCTGCCGGCGCGAACGTCTTCGGCGACATCGGCATCTCCGTGCCGCGGACCTTTCCGCTTGAACAGGTCGCGGCGATCAAGGACGAGGTCAGCGCGGCGATCGCCGCCGCCCATCCCGGCGTTGCGCTCACTGTCGCGACCACGCCGGTTGCGCTCGACGACGAAACGGTGCTCGAACGCGTCCTGCTGATTGCCGCCAAGCGCCACGCGGCGGTTCATAACGTCATCGTGCAGCAGGTTGCCGGCCGCACCTCGCTCAGCTTCGATGTCGAGATCGACGGGCACATGCCGCTCGGCCACGCGCACGCCATAGTTTCGGGTCTCGAATCTGACGCGCGCAAAGAACTCGGCCCGGACATCGAGGTCGAGACCCATATCGAGCCGCTTGAACCGCGCCAATTGCCGGGCCGGAACGCGTCCGCGGAAACCCGCGCAGCGATCGCCGCGGCGCTCGCCAAATCGGCGGCTGGCGGCATCGTCGAGATCCACAACGTCAGGGTGCGGGAAACGCCGGCCGGGCTCATCGTCAATTATCATTGTCGGGCTGATCCGAAGCTCAGCGTTGACGAGGTCCACCAAGCCGTCGATGCGCTCGAAGCCCGGGTGAAGGCGGATTTCCCGGCCATTCTGCGCATCATCGGCCACGCCGAACCCCTACGGTAGGCCATGTTCCTCGCGCTTCTGCGTACCCGCCGTTTCGCGCCGCTCTTCTGGTGCCAGTTTCTCTCCGCCTTCAACGACAATTTCGTCCGCAACATGCTTGCGATGCTCCTCCTGTTCCGGCTCGGCGGGAGCGAGGCGGGCATGCTGATCACGCTGGCGATCGGCATTTTCATCCTTCCATCGCTCTTCCTCTCTGCTCTTGGCGGCGAAATCGCCGATGCACGCGACAAGGCGAGCGTCGCCCGCTCTTTGAAGTTCGCGGAGATCTTCGTCCAGATGATCGCAGCCGCAGGGCTTTGGCTCGCCTCTCTGCCCCTGCTCTACGCCGGCCTGTTCGGGCTCGGGGTGATCGCCACGCTCTTCGGCCCCGTGAAATATGGGCTCCTGCCCGACCATCTGAAGCGACATGAGCTCGTCGCCGGCAACGCGCTCGTCGAAACCGCGACCTTCCTGGCCATCCTTTTCGGCCTTGTCGCCGGCGCGCTCGCCGCCGGTCGGAATGTCGCGCCGCAAGTAATTACACTTCAGCTGATGGGAATCGCGCTCGCCTGCTTTGTCACGAGCTGCTTCATTCCGCCGACCGGCGTTGCGGCGTCGCATGTGCGTATTCGGGCGAATATCCTGGCTTCGAGCTTTGTGCTCCTGCGCGAATTGCGCGGCACTCCCTTCCTGTGGCGGGCCGGACTCGCCCTATCCTGGTTTTGGCTGACCGGCGCCGTCGCCATTTCGCTCATGCCGGTTGCGGTGCGCCATGCGACAAGCGGCGGCATCGAGGTCGAGGCGGCGATCAGCGGGCTCTTCGCGGTGGGCATAGGCACGGGCTCGCTCGCCGCGGCGCGGATCGCCGGCGGCCGTATCCGCCTTGAGCCTGTGCCGCTCGCAGCTCTGGGGATGGCATTCTTTCTCGTCGCGCTCGGCTTCGCCACGAGCGGTTTTGCGGCTCATGTAAATGGCAAGCCTGCTGATCAGACGCTCGCCAGTTTTCTAACAAGCCCGCGGGGGCTGTTCATCAGCTTTGATATCGTGGGTCTCGCCGCGGCGGGCGGGCTGTTCACGGTTCCGCTGTTTGCAGCGGTGCAAGCGCTGTCGCCGAGCGACCGGCGCGCCCGCACGATCGCCGGCGTGAATATTTTGAATGCCCTCTACATAGTCGCGGGCACGCTCCTCACGGCCGTGTTGCAGAGCCGTCTCTTTGGTTTCTCGGAACCTCTGCTGCTCGCCGGCCTCGGCATCTGCAATTTGGGCGCCGCGGCCTATGTGCAAAAGGCGATCCTGCCGCTGCCCCAGAGCACGGATGTGTAGGGGGTCGGCGTAGACCTTTGCGCGGCGCGGCCTTATGATTGCGCGCCGAACCGGGGCACGCCCGCGTTCGTTAATCCTGATGCAGGATCGTTGGAATCGATCCTGCGCTGGATTCTTTCATTGTCGCATGATCTTTTCGCAAACGGTTCCCGCCTTTGCGGATCATGTTCTGGGCGGCTTCGGCCTGCCTCATCTCGATGCGAGGCCTTGATGCGCACCGACATAGCCAAGCCGATCCGTCTCGCCGATTATCGACCGCCGGATTACCTGATCGACACAGTCGATCTCGATGTCAGACTCGATCCGCACGCGACCCGCGTTTTGGCCCGCCTGTCGATTCGGCCGAATCCGAAGGGCCGCGGCGGAGCCGAGCTGGCGCTCGACGGGGACGGGCTGGTTGCAAAGCGCATCGTGCTCGACGGCGCCGAACTCGACGTGAAGGCGAACTTCGCCACCCCCGACCGCTTGACGATCGCGAGCCCCCCGCAACGCGCCTTCACTTTAGAGATCGAGACTGAGATCGATCCTTCGGCGAATACCTACCTGATGGGCCTCTACCGTTCGGGGTCGGCCTATTGCACCCAATGCGAGGCCGAAGGTTTTCGGCGCATCACCTATTTTCTCGATCGGCCCGACGTGCTCAGCGTCTATACGACGCGGCTCGAAGCGGAAATCGCCGAGGCACCGGTGCTGCTTTCGAACGGCAACCGGATTGCCGAGAAAAGAATCGAAAATACGACGCGGCATTTTGCCGTTTGGCACGATCCTTTCCCGAAGCCCTGCTATCTTTTTGCCGTCGTCGGCGGCCATCTCGGTGCGATCCATGACTCCTTCCTCACCGCGTCCGGCCGCAAGGTCGCGCTCGGAATCTATGTCGAGCACGGCAAGGAGGCGAGCGCGCTCTATGCCATGGATGCGCTGAAGCGCGCGATGCGCTGGGACGAACTGGCCTTCGGCCGCGAATACGACCTCGATGTCTTCAACATCGTCGCCGTCTCCGACTTCAACATGGGGGCGATGGAGAACAAGGGTCTCAATATCTTCAACGACAAATATGTTCTGGCTTCCCCGCAGACCGCAACCGACACCGATTATGCGCAGATCGAGGCGGTGATCGCGCATGAATATTTTCACAATTGGACGGGCAACAGGATCACCTGCCGCGACTGGTTCCAGCTCTGCCTCAAGGAAGGCCTGACGGTCTTTCGCGACCATGAATTCTCGGCCGACCAGCGCTCGCGGGCGGTCCGCCGCATCGCCGACGTGCGGACCCTGCGCGCGCAGCAATTCCCCGAAGACGCAGGTCCGCTCGCCCATAACGTGCGGCCCGATTCCTACTTCGAGATCAACAATTTCTATACGGCAACCGTGTACGAGAAGGGCGCCGAGATCATCAGGATGCTGAAGGTCCTGATCGGCGCGGATGCGTTCCGCAAGAGCATGGATCTCTATTTCGCGCGCTATGACGGCACCGCGGCGACGGTCGAAGATTTCCTCGCCTGTTTCACCGAGACATCCGGCCGCAATCTCGATCAGTTTTCACTCTGGTATCATCAGGCGGGGACGCCGCTCGTCCAGGTCGAAGCCGCCTATGATGGGGCCGCACAAAGCCTCACGCTCGATTTCACGCAAAGCTGCAACAAGACGCCGGGACAAGACGAGAAGAAGCCGCTCGTCATTCCGATCGAGCTAGCTCTCGTCGGCGAGCATGGCGAGAGCTTCGACCTCGTCACCGGCGTGGAGGACGGCGCGAGCGCCGAAGAACTCGCCGCTGGGGTGATCGAGCTTTCGACCCCGCACCGCCGGCTGACCTTAGGTCATCTGCCGACGCGGCCCGTAGCTTCGCTGCTGCGCGGCTTCTCGGCGCCGATCCGGCTTGCGCATGCGGCGAGCGAAAGCGACCTCATCACCTTGACCGCCCATGACAGCGACTGCTTCAACCGCTGGCAGGCGTCGCAGACCTATGCGACGCGCCTGCTCCTGCGTATGGTCGACCTCGTTCGCGCCGGCGAGCAGCCTCAATCCGATTTCCGCTTCGTCGCGGCGCTGCGCCGCGCCCTCGACGGCAGCGCGGCCGATCCGGCCTTTGCGGCGCACGTGATCACCCTTCCCGGCGAAGCCGACATCGCCCGAGAGATCGGCACCAATGTCGATCCGAATGCGATCTTCGCCGCGCGCAAGGCGCTGCGCGAATCAATCGGCGGCGGCCTCGCGCAAGAGCTTCTTGCGATCTACGAAAAGCTGACCGAGACGAGTCCCTATTCACCCGATGCGGCGGCGACCGGCCGCCGCGCTCTGCGCAACGCCGCGCTCGATCTTTATGCAGCCGCTCATCCGGCCGAGGGCTTGGCGCTCGCCTTGCGGCAATTCGAAAGCGCGCGATTCATGACCGACAAGATCGCCGCGCTTGGCATCGTCGCCACACAGCCCGGCGCGGCGCGCGAGGAGACGCTCGAAGCCTTCTATAAGCTCTATGCCGGCGAGCCGCTCGTGATCGACAAGTGGTTTGCTTTGCAAGCGACGATCCCGGAAGCCGATAGTTTGGCGCGCGTCAAGAGATTGATGGATCATCCGGCCTTCTCGCTTGCCAATCCCAATCGGGTGCGCGCTTTGATCGGCGCCTTTGCCTCCGGCAATCAGACGCAATTCAACGCCGCGGACGGCAGCGGCTATGAGTTCGTCGCCAGCATCGTTCTCCTGCTCGACGCCAAGAACCCGCAGGTCGCGGCGCGGCTTCTCGGTGCCTTCAAAAGCTGGCGGGCCTTGGAAGAGCATCGGCGCGAACGCGCCGAGGTGGCGTTACGGCGTGTGGCGAGCGCCGCCCATCTTTCTCCTGACGTAAAGGACATCGCCGAGCGCTCGCTCGCTTAGGGCCTGTCTTCAGTTAGGGGATTCCCAAATCAGCAATTGAGTGATTCATGGGCGGTTGGCCGGAGGAGGGGCCGACCGATGCGGCGCTATGCATTACGCGACGACCAGTGGGAGCGGATCAAGGATTTTCTGCCTGGC
>DATFNQ010000094.1:0-15396 GCA_035266305.1 Methylovirgula sp. | reverse complement strand
GGTTGGCGCGATAGCGCGAGGGCATGGTGTCAGCAACCAAATCCTACGCTATATCAAAGCATTACGCCACGCTCGTCAGCCACAAATCCCGCCTGTCGTGAATAAAATGGGCTAGGGCTTTCGCCGAGCCGCCAGCGGAGTCTGCCGGCTGAAGCTCCTGTGAAGGCGCACCATGAGCGCCGCGCCGAAGAGCGGGGTCAGCAGATTGGCGAGGGGCACGGCGGCAAGCGACGCGATCGCGAGCCCGGCAAGGAAGATTTGCAGCTCATGCGCCTGGCGCACGCGCTTGACGTCTTCGATCTGGCGATAGCGCAGCGCCGCGAACTCGAAATAGCCGCGTCCGAGCAGATAAGCGTTGACGATCAAGAAGGCCACGGCATTGAGGCCGGGAATGAGAAGCAGAAAGAGCGCGGCGAGATTCAGGACCAGCGCGAGCGCGGCGAATTTCGCCGCGACGAGCGCCTGTTCGGCGAAGGGCGGCGTCACGCCGGGATTGGCGGGGTCGATCTCGGCTTCGACGATCTGCGCAACCTCGTCGAAGAAAAAGCCGCCGACGATAAACGAGACCGGCGTGATCGCGAAGGCGAAGCCGACCACCAGGGCGATGCCGGCGAGAACCGCGAGGCTCACCGTCAGCAGGGAAGAGGGCAGGACCAGAAAATGGACGAGCAACCGTTCCGCCGCGACGAAGACGAAAACGAGCAGAAGCAGGGTCAGCGCCAGCGTCTTGTCGAAGACGCGGCGAAACGGCGGCGTGAAGATCTGCTGAATGGCGGCGAAGACGGCGTCGAGGATCATGGCGGGGCGGGGGGTTGGGGCGACAATTATCCGCATTATAGCGGAATCAGGAAGCGCGTCAGGATGCGGCGCGAACCCTCTCCCTGTGGCAGAGGGTGGCTTGCCATAGGACGCGCTCCGCGCGCCCGTCGCTCAGACGCCCTGCGCGAAGCGCCGCGCGCGGCGGGCGTTCAATAGCGTGACGGGCGCGCGGAGCGCGCCCTATGGCGGGGCACCTTCTCCCACAGGGAGAAGGTATGCGCTCCCATCGCTTTGCATTGACGCATGGTCTTGTCTGCAAGCTTTCTGAGTCATGCTCGGGGTAAGCCATTCGACGATTTCGTAGTTTGTGCGATGATGCACGTCTCGTAAATGCCCTCGCAATCGCAGATAGATTCTATGTTAAGGACACTTTGGGTTGAAACCGTCGTAGCAGTGGTAAGCCTTGCTTTGCTTGCAAATGGCGCGATCGGCTACGAGTTCCCCGTCGCCGCCTGACCCCACCTATCCGTATGCCTTCACCGCCTTTTCGATCGCCGGTGCCGCCTTTTTGAGATCTTCGGCAACCATGGCCGGCGTCGCCTCGATGCTCGCGTTGAGCGCCAAGAACCACGGGTGGTTCCAAGCGTTTGCGTCTAACACCTAGC
Organism: Methylovirgula sp.; assembly: GCA_035266305.1. Taxonomy (GTDB): domain Bacteria; phylum Pseudomonadota; class Alphaproteobacteria; order Rhizobiales; family Beijerinckiaceae; genus Methylovirgula. Next base: position 13,972 of record DATFNQ010000094.1, on the reverse strand, counting down.
ATTATTTCCGCCGACATTTGCCACCAGGCTGACGCGCCACACTTTCGGAGTTCCTCATGGACGATGCGGCCTCGGCCCGATCCGCTGTCCCCGCATCCCGGAATCAACCCATCCGGCTGATTTTCGGCGCGTTGATGCTGGTGATGTTGCTCGCCTCGCTCGATCAGACGATTGTCACGACGGCGCTGCCGACGATCGTGGGCGAGTTTGGCGGCCTCGCCCACCTATCCTGGATCGTGACCGCATACCTGCTTGCCACCACCATCGTCACTCCGCTCTACGGCAAGCTCGGCGACTTGTTCGGCCGCAAGGTCGTGCTGCAGTCGGCGATCTTCTTGTTCCTCGTCGGCTCGGCGCTGTGCGGCCTCAGCCAGTCGATGGGCGAGCTCATTGGCTTCCGCGCCGTTCAAGGCCTGGGCGGTGGCGGACTGATGGTCACCATCATGGCGGTGATCGGCGACCTCTTCTCGCCGCGCGAGCGCGGCCGATATCAAGGGATCTTTGGTGGGGTCTTTGGCCTCGCGACCGTGCTCGGGCCGCTAATCGGCGGCTTCTTCGTCGAGCATTTGAGCTGGCGCTGGATCTTCTACGTCAACCTGCCGCTCGGCTTCATCGCTGTGGCGATCATCGGATTGGCATTTACCGCCCCGAGCACGCGACGTCGGTGGGGTATCGACGTCGGCGGCGCGGGCCTTCTCGCCGTCACGCTGACCGCGCTGATCCTTCTCACGAGCCTCGGCGGCCACGCCTTGGCCTGGGATTCGCCGCAAGCGCTTGGCCTGGTGGTCGTGACTGTCATGGGGCTCGCCGGCTTCATCGCGGTGGAGCGTCGCGCCGCCGAGCCGATGCTGCCGCTGCCGTTGTTTAGCAACCGAGTGTTCGTCATCTCTTGCGCCGTCGGCTTCATTGTCGGCCTCGCGATGTTCGGCTCGATCACCTACATGCCCCTGTATCTCCAAGTGGTGAAGGGCGTGAGCCCCACAATGGCAGGCTTTGCGCTCACGCCGATGATGGCGGGCGTGCTCGTCACCTCGATCACCAGCGGCCAAATCATCAGCCGGATCGGCCGTTACCGGGCTTTCCCGATCACCGGGACCGCCGTGATGACCATCGGCCTCGGCCTGCTCTCCACGCTGAGCGTGACAACCAGCACATGGACAGCCGGTGCATACATGCTGGTGCTCGGCCTCGGCCTCGGCATGGTCATGCAGGTGCTCGTGCTGGCGGTGCAGAACGCAGTCGACTATCGCGATCTTGGCGTCGCCACGTCAGGCACGACATTGTTCCGCTCGATCGGCGGTTCGGTCGGCGTGTCGCTGTTCGGCGCTATCTTTACCGCGACACTGACGGCCAATCTTGCCGGTCGACTGCCAGCGGGGGCGACACTGCCCGCCGCCACCGCGCCGCACGCCATCCAGGCGCTGCCGACTGCGGTGAGGGCGGTCTATCTGAATGTTTTCACCGCTGCGCTCCACTCCGTTTTTCTTTACGCAGCGGCGATGGCGGCGCTGGGCTTCGCGCTCACCTGGTTTCTCGAAGAACAGCCCCTGCGTGGGCTGGCCAGAGCGGAAACGCTTGGCGAGAGCTTCGCCATGCCGAGCGACGCGACCTCTCTGGAAGAACTGGAACTCATCGTCACGCAGCTGGTGCGGCGCGAGCATCGCTGGGAAGCCTACCGACGCATCGCCGAATCATCGGGCGTTCGGCTTGCACCCGACGAGATCTGGCTTCTCGTGCAGCTTTGCCTGGCGCCCGCTCCGGTCGAGCCCTCGGGCCTGTCAGACAGATTTGCCATTCCGCCCGACAGGCTCAAAGAAATCGCCGATAGACTAAGAGCCGCAGGAATGGCTGTGCGCCTTCGCGACGAGACTTTGGCAGCCTCCGATCGCGGCCGCGAGACATTCCAGCAGATAGTCTCTGCGCGCCGCGCCGGCCTGGAGCAGCTGTTGGAGCGGTGGTCACCGGAGAGCCACTCCGAGGTCAAGGCGATGCTGGATCGTCTCGCGCGCTCCCTGATTGCGGAACTTCCGTCCTCCCCGGCCACGCATTGATCCTGCGGAAGATGAGCAATGCCGTCGCGCTCTTGTCAAACAGTCTTGGCGCTCATCACGGGGTCGCGCTCGACAACACTGAGGCGGCCAAGGTTGAGCTGAGGAGCTGTTGCGAAAATCAAGATTCTTCGGAACGCCGACCGGCTATGAACCCTCGGCGCGGTTCGCCTGCGGCTATCCGTACGCCTTCACCGCCTTCTCAATGGCCGGTGCAGCCTTTTTGAGATCTTCGGGAACCATAGCCGGCGTCGCTTCGATGCTCGCGTTGAGCGCCAAGAACCACGGCTCGGCAATGCCCGGGATCTCGGATGCGTCCTTGATATCAATGATGAGGATGCCGGTGCGTCTCCCGCCGTCGGCGATGAAATAGGCGGCTTCCGGCTTTTGGTGTTCGAGGATCTTTTGGATCACTTTGAGGCCGTCCTTTTTTATGGCCGCATTCCCTGCCTCGACCGGAAACGAGACTTTGACCAAGAATCGCATGACCTTCTCCTCCCTTTATGTCTGCTCGGACGCTGCGCCGAGTTGACCTGCGACAGGATGCGCTCTTTGAGCATCATCGGCAAGGCAGAGCGGCCCTGTCGCGAGCTGAGGCGCCGAGGCAAAGAGGTCATGGATCAGGGCTCCGCCGGCCTTAATTCGCTTGCCGATCGCGGAGCCTGACGAGAGGCATTCTCCGTGTTATGTGGATGAAGCGCGCCAGCATGCGGCGCGAACCCTCTCCCTGTGGGAGAGGGTGGCTTGCGGAGCAAGCCGGGTGAGGGGTTACGATGGTGCAATTCGACCGCGATTGTAACCCCTCATCCTTCGAGACGCCCACTTCGTGGGCTCCTCAGGATGAGGGTTCAAGAGGTTACCACTGAGCCCTCACCCTGAGGAGCGCGCGCGGCGCGCGTCTCGAAGGGCGAGGGCAAAGGCAAAGGACTGTCGATGCAAGACTCTCCGGCTTCGCAAGACATCCGCCACGACTGGACGGTCGATGAAATCGTCGCCGTGCATGATCGGCCCCTGCTCGATCTGATCGGCGAAGCAAATCGCCTTCACCGCCTCTATCAGCCGCCTAACTATGTCCAGAAGGCGAGCCTCTTGAGCGTCAAGACGGGTGGCTGTCCAGAGGACTGCGCCTATTGCCCGCAATCCGCGCATTATGAAGTGAACCTCGAAAGATCGCCGCTGATGCCGACGGCGGAGGTCCTGGCGCTCGCGGCGCGCGCCAAAGCCGCAGGCGCCGACCGTTTCTGCATGGGCGCCGCCTGGCGGCAGGTGCGCGACGGCGCCGAGTTCGACGCGCTCCTCGACATGGTGCGCGGCGTGCGCGCGCTCGGCATGGAGGCCTGCGTGACGCTCGGCATGCTGACGCAAAGCCAGGCGCAGAGGCTGAAGGAGGCGGGCCTCACCGCCTATAATCACAACCTCGATACCGGGCCGGAGTTCTACGCCAAGATCATCTCGACAAGGACCTACGAGGATCGCCTCGATACCTTGAAGGCGGTGCGCGCCGCCGGCCTCGAAATGTGCTGCGGCGGCATCATCGGCATGGGCGAGAGTGCGCGGGATCGGGCTGCAATGTTAGCCGTGCTAGCCGCCTTCGATCCGCATCCCGAAAGCGTGCCGATCAATGCGCTGGTCGCCGTGCCGGGCACGCCGCTCGGCGGCCGCGAAAAGATCGATCCGATCGCGTTCGTGCGGATGATCGCGGCGACCCGCATCGTCCTGCCGGGCGCGAAGGTCAGGCTTTCCGCCGGCCGGCTGAATCTCAGCCGCGAGGCGCAGATCCTCTGCATGGTCGCCGGCGCCAATTCGATCTTCTACGGCGAGACCTTGCTGACGACGCCGAATGCGTCGATGCCCGAAGACGACGCGCTGTTCGCCGCGCTCGCGCCGGTGGCGCACGAAACCCGTGCCGTGTTGGCGATATCGGAAGCAGAACGGCTTAGATTAAGCGACCTCATCTCCCGCGAAACATATCCGAGTTGACCGCATCAGGCGCAGCACGCCCATTGCTCCAGCTCAAGACATGCTAATTTTTTCTCCGAATAGCGGCGTGAGCGGTCCCTGGGAACCATTGCCCTGTTGCGGCTGTTAGGCTGCGCAGTTCGGTTCTGGCGTTCAGAAAGGGAGCCACAACGATGGGTAGCACGGCTGACAAAGCAAAGGGTCTCACCAACGAAGCAGTTGGTCAGGTCAAGCAGGGTGTGGGTAAGATGGTTGGGTCGGACAGGCTTAAAGCCGAAGGCGCAGCCCAGGAACTCAAGGGCCACGCGCAAAAGGCTATGGGCGATGCAAAGTCGGCCGTGAAGAACGCGGCGAACAAAATGGCGAAGGGCGCCAATAAAAACCTGTGATGTTCGAAATTGGGTCGCTTTGCGCCAACCGGCGGATCGCATGGAGGCCGTCGGCAGGCGCCTATGTGACGCCCATTCGATGCGTGTTAAGGGGCGCCCAACCAGGCGCCCCTGCTCGCGTCCGCGGCGAGTTTCTCAATAGGGCCACTCGGCCGAATCCAACCGCGCTCGCACTTTCGCGGCAAGTTCCTGGAAGGAAAATGGCTTGCTGATCAGGTGAATGCCTGGGTCGAGGCGACCGTGGTGGACGATCGCGTTGCGCGTATAGCCCGTCGTGAACAGGACCCTTAGGGCGGGCCGCTTGCGAATCGCCTGCTCGGCAAGCTCGCGGCCGTTGATGCCGCCCGGCATGACCACGTCGCTGAACAACAGATCGACCTCATCGTCTCGCTCCAAGATCTCCAGGGCTTCCGCTCCGTTCGCCGCTTCAAGGACGCGATAACCGAGTTCGCGCAGAATATCCGTCGTATAGGTCCGCAGCGCGTCGTCGTCCTCGGCGACGAGGATTGTTTCCCTCCCGATGGCCCGCGCGGTATCGGGAAAATCGTCGGCTCCTGTCCGCTCGGCCGCGCCGACATGGCGCGGCAAATAAATCTTGACCGTCGTGCCCTCGTCGATCTCGCTGTAGATCTTGACGTGTCCGGCCGACTGGCGGACGAAGCCATAGACCTGGCTGAGGCCGAGACCGGTGCCCTTGCCGACTTCCTTGGTCGTAAAGAAGGGTTCGAACGCCTTCTCCAAAGTCGCCTGATCCATGCCCATCCCGGTGTCGGCGACCGCGATCATCACATATTGGCCGCGCGCCACCGGCTCCGCGAGGCCGCGCACGTAGGCTTCGTCGAGATAGCAATTGGCGGTTTCGATCGTCATCTTGCCGCCAATCGGCATGGCGTCGCGCGCATTCAACGCGAGATTGAGAATCGCGTTCTCGAGCTGATTGGCGTCGGCAAAGGTGGGCCAGAGGCCGCCCGTGAGAACGGTCTCCAGCGATATGCTCTCGCCGAGCGTGCGCCGCAGCAGCTCGCAGATTCCGGCAACGAGCCTGTTGGCATCGATCGCCGTCGGGACGAGCGGCTGCTGGCGCGAGAAGGCCAGCAGCCGCGTCGTCAGGGTGACGGCCCGTTGGACGCCCTGAAGGGCCATGTCCCTGGCCCTGATGATCCGCGCCGTTGCGGGCGATTCCGGCAGGTGAGGGATCTGGCGGCCGATCATCTCCAGGCCGCCGAGGACCACCGTCAACAGGTTGTTGAAGTCATGCGCGACGCCGCCGGTCAATTGGCCGACGGCCTCCATTTTGTGCGCTTGCCTGAGCGATTCCTCCGCTTTCTGGTGGGCGGCGTATTCGGCTTCCAGCTCGCGCGTCCTTTCCCTGATGCTCTCTTCCAATGTCTCGGTGAAAGCGCGCAGCCGCATGATGGCGCGCTTGCGATCGGTGACGTCGACGTTGACCCCGACGACGCGGACCGGATGCCGGTAGGCATCATAAAAGATGATGCCCCGCGCCTCGATCCACTTCAGCGCGCCATCATTGGGCCGGGTGATGCGGAACTCGGCATTCAGCTCCCGCGCCTGGGTCGCGAAGGCGTTCTCGGTGAGGTCTGCGACCCGCACCTGGTCCTCGCGGAAGATGCAGGCGTGCCAGGTCTCATAGCGGCCGTCGAACTCGGTGATGCCATAGAGAGATAGAAATATCGGCGACAGCCGCACCATGCCGGAAGCGACTTCCCATTCGAAAATGCCGAGCCGCCCTGCTTCCTGCGCGAGCGCCAGCAGATCCTCGCGCTCCTTCAGGAGAGCCGAGTGGGATTGGGCGGGATCGCGGCCAATTCCGATAATGGCGATCACCCGCCCGTCGGCATCGCGCCACGCCGCCCTGCGGCAGAGGAATGTCTGACCGTCGATCTTGATCTCGACCGAGAGCGTCACGCCGGCGTCGATTGCCGCCTGATCGCTCGCTCGGATTTCCGCGGCCGTGGAAGCGGGCAACAGATCTTCGTCGCGGCGTCCGATGAGGGCTTCGGCATTGGGGCAGCCGAGGAGACGGGCGAAGGCCTCGTTGGCAATCAGATAGCGCCCGCCGGCGTCTTTGACGAAAGCGGGTCCGTCGGCGACGGCAACAAGGGCCTGAAGCAGCGGGGTCGCCGTTCCGGCTTCGAGATCCGTATGGGCGGGAGAAGCTAGTTCGTTGGCTTCGCTACCCACGGCGGCACCCCAATCAACCGCCAAGGACGCGCTTGGCCTCGGTCATTGCTCTCAGCTTGCCGAAAGCCGTCTGCCGGGGCAAGTGGTTAAAGCCGCAGGAACTGGTGACGATCGTCTGTTCGGGGACGAGCCAGCGGTAGGCCAGGATGCGTTCTGCAACCACCTCGCCGGTCTCGACCTTCGGGTCTTGCACATCGACGGCGCCGACGCCGAGCTGTTTATTGCCGAGCAGGCCTTCATAGTGATGGGTCATGTCATGCTCGACGAGAAGCGACGAGCATTCGATCCGGCATATTTTGTCGGCCTTGTAGCGGCCATGGTCGAAATAGCGATGGCCGATCTGGCCGTCATATTCTTTGCCGACGGCATAATTGCCCTGGCACACGTGGATGCTGACATGGGTGTCCGGCGGCAGGCCCTCGATGGCGAGATTGATGGCCTCGACCGCGGCGTCCACTTCATCCTCTTCCGAGACGGTGAAAAAAGGCTCGTCGAGCTGGATGTTCTTGCAGCCGGCCTGCGCCAGCATCTGGAAATTATGTCTTATCAGCTTGCCGGCATCGAGCGTCATCCGTCTGAGGTCGCCGCCATAATATTCATCAAAGGCGACTTTGCAGAGGGTGAGCGGCCCGGTCATGGTGATCTTGATGGGCCGCCTGGTGAGCGATGAGACTATTTTGAACTCGTCAACGAGCCCGAGGTCGATGTTGTCGGTGATCTTGCCGCGGCAGGTGGCAGCGGGGTGAAAGACGTCGGGATCGTGCTTCGTGATCGGCCTCGGCCGTGTAGCGCCATGAAACGCCGGGATCTTCTGCCAGAAGAAATTCAGCATGGCGTTCGGCGGGGAGTGCCGGTTGTGCGTGCGCCGATGCATCTCGCCGCCGGTGATCACGTCAATGCCGGCGAGCTCCTGATCCAGAATCGCCGCCTCGCCGGCGCGGTATTGGGCATCGGCCATCGATGCCATCGCCAGCTGCCCGACCGCCATCAGGCGGTCCAGCGCCTCGAACCAATCCGGCACGCTGTGCGCACCCACGACGGTGGTCGCATATTTTGGGTATTTCACCGGCTCACCCGTTTTCCGCTGTTAATCTTAGCAGCCTTTCACCAGCCTGACACTCTCGGCGTCCGACGCGCCGTACGGAACCGATGGCTTTTATGCCCGCATGGAGTTTTCGTCGCAAGCTGCACAACTGCACAACTGCGGCTCGACCACGGCCGTGGTCATTAACGCATCCTGCTGTATGCTTATGGCATCCCAGGCAACCTCGCCGCCCGACCGTGGCTTGATATGTCCGGTCAACCTCTGACTCCGGCCGTATTGGTACACGGCGGTGCACGAACCGGTCTGCCAAAAGGCGCCTTCCGGTGTGAATTCGAAACCCGTGTTTCAGCTTCTCACTTCATCATTCCGTCACTGGCGGCGGTTGACGATTGGCGCTTCGGCAAACGAATGCCGAGCCGCGCCGCTGCGGTTCGCGAGCTATTGAAGCGCGGTTTGGCGGCCGAAGGCGTCTCTACGGCCAAGAATGGTTCTAGATCCAAAGACTATGGGGTTATTGGAAGACGCAAAACCTGGCGCTAAAAAATCGCGCTAGCCTCTCCAGAAAGATCTCGGGTCGGCTCAGGGCTCCGCGACCTCCCGCGCTCGCGCGCGGAGGTCGCGGACCGGCCGGCGAATGCGACGACCTTCAATGCCGCAGCCGACCGGGTGCTTCGCGGACGTGAGCTTCCTGCCCGAGCTCGACAATAGGCGAGTCCGCTGAAGGCCAAAGGCTTGGGCGAACTCGGGATCTGCGGGGCGGCGCCGCGGTTGTGAACGCCGTCTATAACGCCTGCGGCGTGCGGATCCGCGACTATCCGCTCACGCTTGACAAAGTGCTGAAGGGCTTGGGTGCCGCCTGAGCTGAGAGAGCTGATGGGCGCGTGACGGCCGCAGGCAACGTCGGCCGCCCGGGATTGCCAGATGCACGAAGAACTCAAAAGCGTCCAGGCGGATTGATTCGGATCAAGGTCCCGCCAAGCGAACCGATGCTTCTTACATCCATGGATGACAGAATGGGGAGGTCGCAGTGGTTGGCCTAAAGCGGAGCGTCCCGATTTCGCCCGGCAGGCACGCGAACGGCCGCGATATCGAAATCCCGCCACTTGGGCTTGGCGGCACGCTGACCCTGCCGGCTGAGGCCCGGGGGCTCGTCGTGTTTGCGCATGGCAGCGGGTCGAGCCGGTTCAGCCCGCGCAACGTCGCCGTGGCGGCGGCATTGAATGATGCAGGTTTCGCAACCCTGTTGTTCGATCTGCTCACGCCGGCGGAAGAGAGCGATCGCGCCAACGTGTTCGACATTCGTCTGCTGGCCGACCGACTCGTGCATGCAATCCGCTGGATCGATCAAGACCCGGAACTTTCGAGATTGCCGCTCGGCCTGTTCGGCGCGAGCACCGGAGCGGCGGCGGCTCTCGTGGCGGCGGCGCAGCTCGGGGAAAGAGTGGGCGCCGTGGTCTCTCGCGGCGGCCGCCCGGACCTTGCCGGCGCCATGCTCCCCTTGGTTCGTGCGCCGACACTGCTGATCGTCGGCGGCAATGACGAGGTCGTCATCCTTTTGAACGAGCAGGCGCTGGCGCGCCTTAGCGCGCCGAAAGCCTTGCGGATCGTGCCGCATGCCACCCATCTGTTCTCGGAGCCGGGGGCGCTCGAAGCGGTCAGCAGATACGCCATCGAGTGGTTCTCTCTTCATCTCGGCCATGAGGCCGCCAAAGTAGCTCCGAGCCGCAGCAGTTAAGGGGATCGATCATGCCATTTCGTGACCGGACGGATGCAGGGCGGCGTCTTGCCAGAGCGCTCATCGGCTATAAGGATCAGCACCCCATTGTGCTTGCCTTGCCGCGCGGCGGCGTGCCCGTGGCCGCGGAAGTCGCACGCGCCCTTGACGCGCCGCTCGACTTGCTCCTCGTGCGCAAGATCGGCGTTCCGTTCCATGCCGAGCTTGCCATGGGCGCCGTGGTGGACGGCTCCGCTCCGCTCGTCGTGCGCAACGAGGACATCATCAGGATGGCGAGAGTTTCCGAAGCGGAATTTGCCGCCATTCGGGATCATGAGCTCGCCGAAATCAAACGGCGGCGCATTTGCTATCTAGGGGAGCGTCCCCATCCCGATTTGAAAGGGCGGGTCGTGATCGTCATCGATGATGGAATCGCGACGGGCGCAAGCATCCGCGCGGCCTTGCGGGCTGTGCGAAAGCAGAAGCCGAGCCGGGTGATATTGGCAGTGCCAGTGGCGCCGACGAGCACGTTGGAGGAACTCAGCGACGAGGCGGACGAGATCCTGTGTCTTGAGGATCATGAGCCGTTCGGGGCTGTCGGCGCCTATTACGCCGACTTCGGGCAGACTTCAGACGAGGAAGTCACGGCCCTTGTTGCCGGTTCGCCGGTTCAATCGCCGGCACGCGCCGGCACGCGTTGAGACCGTCCCATTCTCTTCCAAAGCAAGCGGGATGCCCATGCAAGTGCCACTCGAAATCGCCTTCCAGAATTCGGAGCCTTCGGAGAGCATCAAGGCCGAGATCGAGAGAGAAGCGAGGGGGCTGGAGAAATTCTCCAGCCGCATCACGAGCTGCCACGTGGCGGTCATCGCGCCGAATACGCGGCACAGGCAGGGTGGTCTGTTCAAGATCGATATTCGCATCGCGATGCCCGAACACAAGGACATTATCGTCAACAGGACCCACGACGACGTGAAGAAGCATGAGTATGTCACGGTGGCGATCAAGGACGCATTCGCCGCTGCGCAGCGGCAGATCGAGGATGCGGTGCGCGAGATGCGCGGTGACGTCAAGGCGCATGAAACCGAAGACCACGGCCACGTGGCGAAATTCCTCGCCGACCAGGACTGTGGGTTCATCGAAACCCCCGACGGTCGGGAGATCTATTTCCATCGCAACAGCGTTCTTGATGACGCCTTCGATCGCCTGAGAGTCGGCTCCGAAGTCCGCTTTGTCGAGGAGATCGGCGAAAAGGGCCCGCAGGCGACCACGGTTCGTGCGATCTGCAAGCACCATCTGCTTTGAAGCGAGGCGACATGGCCACTATTGTCACAGAAAGATTTCGCACTGGGGACGCCGACGATGCGGCCGCGATCCTTCGCGCCTATTGCGAACCTCTTCCATTGCCTGGTGAGGCGCAAAGCTTCGGCGCGTTTTTCGACCGTTTCGCGGACGCGAAGGTGGTCCTGCTCGGCGAGGCGAGCCACGGCACGTCGCAATTCTACCGGGCTCGCGCGGCGATCACCCGCCGCCTGATCGAAAAGCACTCCTTCAACATCGTCGCCGCCGAGGCGGATTGGCCGGACGCCGGACGGATCGACCGCTACGTGCGCCTTAAGGCGCACGAGCCATCATCCGAAGAAGCCTTTACGCGCTTTCCGACCTGGATGTGGCGCAATGTCGAAGTGCATGACTTCGTGGAATGGCTGCGGGCGCATAACGGGAATCTGCCTGCGCAAGCGCGGGTCGAGTTCCGCGGTCTTGACATCTACAGCCTCGGAAATTCAATCGCCGCGGTTCTCGCCTATCTCGAGCGGGTCGATCCCGAGGAGGCGAAGGCGGCGCGCAAGCGCTATGGGTGTCTCACGCCATGGCAGGAAAATCCCACCGGCTATGGGCTCAGCGCAATCCAGCTCGGCAAGTCGCCCTGCGAGGACGCGGTGGTCGCGGAACTCCGCGCTCTTCTAGACAAACGCCTCGCCTATGTTGGCCGCGACGGCGAATCTTTCTTGGACGCCGCGCAGAACGCGCGCGTGGTGCGGGCCGCGGAATATTACTATCGGCTCATGTACCGCAGCTCGCGCGAATCATGGAATCTGCGCGACCGGCATATGTTCGACACGCTCGTGCGGCTGCTTGAGAGGCGCGGCCGCGACGCTAAGGCCGTCGTCTGGGCGCATAATTCGCATATCGGCAATGCCGCGGCGACCGCCATGGGCTGGCAGGGCGAGTTCAACATCGGGGAATCCTGCCGCGCGGCGTTCGGCGATCAGGCCGTGCTGATCGGCTTCGGCACGGATCGCGGCAGGGTTGCCGCCGCGAGCGATTGGGACGGCCCGATGGAAGTGAAGAAGGTTTTGCCGGCGCGCCCGGACAGCTATGAGCGCGTGTTCCGGCAGACCTCTGTCGCCTCTTCCTTGACCGACTGGCGCGCCGGCCGGAAGAGCGAATTGCGCGATCTCTTGTCGAAACCCAGGCTCGAGCGGGCCATCGGCGTCATCTACCGGCCGGAGACGGAGCTCTCGAGCCATTATTTCGAAGCCGTCCTCGCCGACCAGTTCGACGCCTATGTCTGGTTCGAAGAGACAAGCGCGGTGACGCCGCTTCCCGGCGGCCGCCCGCATGGCGCGCCGGAGACCTATCCGTTCGGGCTGTGACAGTCCGCGATCTGTGTGAGGATCTGGCCGCGTCGCGCGTCACGGATCGGATCATATATCTGTATCGGCAATGATTTTGCCGAACTCCTCGGGTGCAAACGCTCGCACCGTCGTCGGGCGTACGTGGCCGCGCGCTGCGAGGGTAGCGGAGAATTTGACCATCGCGTCTCCGTTGGGCATTTCCAGGACGTAGAGGGCATCGTATTGCCCGGTCGTCACATACGCGCAAACGACGCGACCGCCCAGCTTCTGCACCAGCGCTTTGCCGGCCTCATACCTCTTCGTGATGTCCTTGATAGCTTTCGCTCCCTGCTCGGTCAGTTTGAGATAGCAAACGAACGTCATCATGTGTCGCCTCCCTCGATTGATCCGCTTCATAGGTCCATGTCATCGCCTGCGAAGCTCATGAACCAGCAGCATCTTAAACCTATGGCATTTTCCGCCGTCGCACAGCTGTGGCGGTGCCCGGCAAGTCCGATTCATCGGCTCAGGAGCCATAAAATGAGGGAAAGCACCAGGCTGACGAGAATGCTCGTCGTGATCGGCGCATAAAAGGTGAAATTGCCGCGCTGGACCCAAATGTCGCCGGGAAGCCGCCCAAGCCCGAGCCGCGCGAGCCATGGCCAGAGGAGGCCGATCGCCGCAATCGCCAGCCCAATGATGATCAAGATGCGGGACATCGCCTCTCAGCCATGGTGCGATCTCGAAGGCAATGGGTCTCGATCAACAGATATCGTTGGCATCGCCGCCGACAAGGTCCCGCGAAAGTCTTCGACGGCCGCTTCGAATCGGGTCGAGCGGGCGGCACGAGCGGCCACCGCCAAACCTCCTTGCCCGTTCCGTTGCCATATTGTCGAGCCAGCTTCTAACTTTGCACTGCAGCATAAGAAACGTTTCGACGATACCATCGCCCGATCCGGATCAGCAGCTTTGCTGCCGGGATTGCGCAGGCGGCCATCATCCGAAGCGGTGCCCGCCGTTGCCGTATTGAGGTCGCAACGGGTCGCGAGCGGTCATTCAGCTTCGCCGGTTAAATGACAGAGATGCGCCAGAAGGAGACCCAGGCTGCCATGCGCCGCCCCGGGGTTTTGACCCCACGTCCGTAATCCGTCGCGATCGTGTCGCGGCGCGGGATTGATCTTTCGCAAAGCCGGGAGGCCAGTCCGGTGGTAAACGATAAACAATTCGCGAAAGGTCAAACCGATGATCATTGATTCTTTGCGCCAAGAACACCGCAACATCGAAAAGCTGCTCCTCGTTCTTGAGCAGGAGCTGAGCATCTTTGATCGGGCAGAGCGGCCTGACTACGAGGTTGTCTGGGCCATTATCTCCTATTTCGAGGTCTATCCCGATGTTTACCATCATCCGCGAGAGGACATGGTATTCAAGAAGCTGAAAGCGCGCGATCCCGCGGCGGCTGCAAATATTGGCGATCTCGCGGCCGAGCATCGGAGCGACGCCGAACGTTTGCGGCGGGTCGTGCAGGCGGTCGAGAGTGTACTGGCGGATCGGGAAGTCCCGCGGCACACCGTCGACGACATCATTCGCGACTTCATCGTGCACGAACGGCGGCATATCGCCATGGAAGAGCGTGATTTCTTTCCGGCCGCGGTCAAGGCTCTGCAACCTCAGGACTGGGCGGAGATCGCCTCGACATTGACCGATCAGAGGGATCCGCTTTTCAGTGAGATTGTCGACGAGAGGTTCGACGCGGTGCGCAAGCATATCTTGCAGTTGGAGCAGGAGGCCGAGGCGGAACGGGGCTTATTGCACGACGCTAGAAACGTGCATTAGTGCGGGCACTGATCCCGTCCGTATGAGGAACGTTCAAATGATGACGAAACGCGCCTGCTTCGCTCCGTCGCCCTGGCTGTAATCACCGTCGCCGCGGCGAAGTCCGGCCTAATGCGAGCGCGCAGACGAGCGCCAACCGCCCGGGGTTCTTCGGGGCCAAAGAC
>DATFNQ010000093.1:0-2144 GCA_035266305.1 Methylovirgula sp. | reverse complement strand
GTGACCTCGGAGACGTTGGCGAACGGGCCTGGTGCACCGACTTTCAGTGAAAGTGGGCTATTCCCGCGGCGCGACGAGCTAGGTGAAGCAGGATCACGATGTTGTGTCGCGGCAAGGTAATGATTACCGCTGTGCTCGTCGCGTCAAGGACTTTTTTTTCCACGTTGCTTGTCGCCGCGCGACAATCAGCGATGGTCAGGCGGTCGGGCTTGCAGATTCAGATTTGGTCCGGCGTGCGTTGGGCCGAAGCCAGCGCCATCCAGCGGGGGGTCCCGCCGGGTGCGACTAACAGCTGCCGCTGACAATGATCGGTCGCGCGCGCAGCATCGGCGCGCGACCTATACCAGCCGGCTTTGCTCGACCGCCGCAGCGATGAAGCTTGCAAAGAGCGGATGCGGTTCGAACGGCCGTGACTTCAATTCGGGATGATATTGTACGCCGATGAACCAGGGATGGCCCATGAGTTCGATCGTCTCCGGCAATAGACCGTCGGGGGAGAGGCCGGCGAAGATGAGCCCCTTATCCTCGAGTTGCTCGCGGTAGGTCATATTGACCTCGTAGCGATGCCGGTGGCGCTCCGAGATTTCCGTTGCGGCATAGATGCCGGCGATCTTGGAGCCGGGCTTCAAATACGCCTGATAGGCGCCGAGCCGCATCGTGCCGCCGAGATCGCCCTCGGCGGCGCGCACCTGCAGTTCGTTGTCGCGCATCCATTCGGTCATCAGGCCGACGACGGGATGTTTGGTTGGGCCAAACTCGCTCGAATTGGCATCCGGAATGCCGGCCAGCGAACGCGCCGCCTCGACGACCGCCATTTGCATGCCGAAGCAAATGCCAAAATAGGGAACTCTGCGCTCGCGGGCGAAACGCGCCGCGAGAATCTTGCCTTCCGCGCCGCGCTGGCCGAATCCGCCGGGCACGAGAATCCCGTCGACATGCTCGAGTCGCTGCGCCGGATCGCTCCCCTCGAAGACTTCCGATTCGATCCAGTCGAGCCGGACTTTCACGCGATTGGCCATGCCGCCATGCGCCAAAGCCTCGATCAAGGACTTATACGCGTCCTTCATCCCCGTATATTTGCCGACGATGGCGATCGTCACTTCGCCTTCGGGATTGCGAATGCGTTCGGTGATCGCGTTCCAGCGGCTCATGTCGGGCTTCGGCGCCGGCTCGATGCCGAAAGCGGCGAGAACCTCCTGATCCAGCCCGCCGGCATGATAGGCGCGCGGCACGTCATAGACGGAGGCGACGTCACGCGCCTCGATCACCGCGCTTTCCCACACATTGCAGAACAGGCCGATCTTGCGGCGCTCCTCGCGGGCGATCTCGCGGTCCGTCCGGCAGAGGAGAATATTGGGCTGAATGCCGATCGACCTCAGTTCCTTGACCGAATGCTGGGTCGGCTTGGTCTTTAACTCGCCGGCGCTCGGGATAAAGGGCAGCAGCGTCAGATGGACATAGATGGCGTGCCCGCGCGGCAGATCATTGCCGAGCTGGCGGATCGCTTCCAAAAACGGCAGGCCCTCGATATCGCCGACCGTGCCGCCGATCTCGACGAGCACGAAATCGAAGCCTTCGTTGCCGCGCAGGATGAATTCTTTGATCTCGTTCGTCACATGCGGGATGACCTGCACGGTCGCGCCGAGATAATCGCCGCGTCGCTCCTTGCTGATGATCTCCTGATAGATGCGGCCGGTCGTGATATTGTCGTCGCGCACCGCGGCGCGGCCGGTGAAGCGCTCGTAATGACCGAGGTCGAGATCGGTTTCCGCGCCGTCGTCGGTGACGAAAACTTCGCCGTGCTGATAGGGACTCATCGTCCCCGGATCGACGTTGAGATAGGGGTCGAGCTTGCGCAGGCGGACCGTATAGCCGCGTGCTTGAAGCAAAGCGCCCAGAGCCGCCGAAGCGAGCCCCTTACCCAGAGAGGAGACCACGCCGCCGGTGATGAAAATATACCGCGCCATGGACCTCGGCGTTTATCCTGTTTCCGGCGGTTTGGGGAGCCTATTTATCGGATTTTTTCCCGAAGAGTTCCTCGGCCGCCGTGCCAACACCGATATCGGGATGTTCTCCACAATATGCGCCGACCCGCGAGGCGGCTTCACGCTGACGCCGCGCAGCACGCCAGCCGGCATACTGCC
>DATFNQ010000092.1:0-28042 GCA_035266305.1 Methylovirgula sp. | reverse complement strand
GAAAGCGGACTTGCGGCCTTTCCAGATCGCCGCCGTCTCCATCGCCGATTTGGACTCTCTGACAGTCGTCACGCCATGCGCCTTGGCGATCGCGACGATCCGCGCGAGTTCGGCGTCGATCTCCGCCTGCGACCCCTCGACCTCGACGATGAGCAGCGCGCCGACATCGAGCGGATAGCCGGCATGCGAGAAAGCCTCGCAGATCTCGATCGCCGGTCTGTCCATGAATTCGATCGCGACCGGTATGATGCCGGCGCCGATGATCGCGGCGACGCAGGCGCCAGCCGCCTCGCTCGTCGGAAACCCGAAGAGGACGGGGCGCGCATCTTCCGCCGCGCGCAGGATTCGCAGGGTCGCTTCGGTGACGATGCCGAGCTGGCCTTCCGATCCGACGATGAGACCAAGAAGATCGAGGCCGGGACTATCAAGAAAGCCGCCGCCGATCTCGACCAATGTTCCGTCGACCAGCACCATTTTCACGCCCAGCACATTGTTGGTGGTGACGCCGTATTTGAGGCAATGGGCGCCGCCCGAATTCATCCCGATGTTTCCGGCGATCGTACAGGCGAGCTGCGAGGACGGATCGGGCGCATAGAAGAAGCCGTCCGCCGCCACGGCGTCGGTGATGGCGAGATTGGTGACGCCGGATTCGACCCTGATCGTGCGATCGGCGTAATCGATGTCGAGGATGCGGTTCATCTTGCCGATGCCGACGACCACCGCGTCTTCCTGCGGAATGGCGCCGCCGGCGAGCGACGTGCCGGCGCCGCGCGCCACGATCTTCACGCCTTGGCCATGCAGAAATTTCATCACGGCGCTCAGCTCCGGCGTCGAGCGCGGCAGAACGACGGCGAGCGGCACGCGGCGATAGGCGGTCAAGGCATCGGTCTCGAAGGCGCGGCGCTCGTCTTCGCTCGTCACCAGGCATTCGGGCGGCACGAGCGCGGCGAGACCCGCCACGATCGCCGTGCGGCGGCCAAGAATGCCGGGGTCAGGGGTGGGGAAGAGAATGTTGGTCATCGCCTGTATCGGTGTACCTTAGGGCTGATTATTCCACGTTTCATTGCCAATGAAAGAGGCATGTCGTTATTGCAGCGAAGAATATCTCATGCGAGTGACCGCAACCCTCATGCTGAGGAGCGAGCGCAGCTCGCGTCTCGAAGCATGAGGGGACGTCCTAGGTCGATAATTCCCTGGCCGGCTCCCTCATCCTTCGAGACGCAGGCTTCGCCTGCTCCTCAGGATGAGGACGGTGCTGGCCGCCTCTTGCAGAGTTGACCCAAGCCCACCCATGCCGATAGTGCGCCCATGAGCGCATCAGCCAGTCCAAAGCCCCGCGTCGGGCTCTTCGTCACCTGCCTCGTCGATCTTTTCCGCCCCTCAGTCGGATGGGCCGCGGTCAAGCTCCTCGAAGACGCCGGATGCACGGTCGCGGTGCCATCGCAGACCTGCTGCGGCCAGCCGGCCTATAATTCCGGCGACCGGAGCCTGGCTAAGGACCTCGCATTGCAAGTGATCGAGGCGTTTTCCTCCTATGATTACGTGGTCGTCCCTTCCGGATCCTGCGCCGGCATGCTCGCCAAGCACTATCCGCCGCTCTTCGCCGACGATCCGATGCTGGCCGGCAAAGCCAATGAATTTGCAACCAAGGTCGATGAATTATCGCAGTTCCTGGTCGATGTCATGCAGGTCGCCGAGGTGGACGCGGGCTTCGCGCGGCACGTCACCCTTCATCAGTCCTGCTCGGGCCTGCGCGAACTCGGCATCGCCGATCAGCCGCGCAAGCTTCTGAAAAGCGTGCGCGGGCTCGACCTCGTCGAAATGGCGGACAGCGATCGCTGCTGCGGCTTCGGCGGAACCTTCGCGGTGAAATATGGCGAGATATCAACCGCCATCGTCGACGAGAAGATCGCCAATATCGAAGCCTGCGGCGCCTCGGTCCTGGTCGCCTCAGATCTGGGTTGCCTCATGCACATCGCAGGCCGGCTGGCGCGCGAGGGCCGCGCCGTGGAAGTGCGCCACTTCGCCGAAGTGCTCGCCGGGATTACCGAGGCGCCGGCGATCTGCGCCGGCCGGCCGAAGCGATCGCCGGAACCTTCCGCATGACCCAATCGCAATTCGCCCGCAATGTGCATCGGGCGCTCGAAGACTCGCAGCTGCAAAAGGCGCTCCATACGGCGCGTCCGGGATTCATCGCCAAGCGCGCCGCGGCCGCCGCCCGCCTGCCCGAGTTCGAGGCTTTGCGCGACAGCGCCCGTGACATCAAGGCCTACACCCTCGCCCATCTCGACCTTTATCTCGAAGCCTATGAGAAGAAGGTCACGGGTTCGGGCGGCGTGGTTCACTACGCGCGCACCGCCGAGGCGGCCAATGAGATCGTGCTCGGAATCTGCCGGCGCCACGGCGCGACGCGCGTCGTGAAGGGCAAGACCATGATCGGCGAAGAGATCGGCGTTAATGCCGCGCTCGAGGCGAACGGCATCGACCCGGTCGAGACAGATCTCGGCGAATACATCATTCAACTTCGCCGCGAGACACCCTCGCACATCATCGCGCCGGCGGTGCATCTCAGCAAGGAGCAGGTTGCGGCGGATTTTCGCCGCGCCCATCTCCATCTGCCTGACGCGCGCGATCTCACCGACGCGAAGGCGCTGCTGGCGGAAGCGCGCGGCGTGCTGCGCGAAAAATTCCTCGTCGCCGAGGTCGGCATCACCGGCGCCAATTTCCTTGTCGCCGAGACGGGCACGTCGATCATCGTCACCAATGAAGGCAACGGCGATCTCGCCGAGACATTGCCGAACGTCCACATCGTGCTTGCCTCGATCGAGAAACTCGTGCCGACGCTCGAAGACGTGGCGCAGCTTCTGCGCGTGCTCGCCCGCTCCGCAACCGGCCAGGACATGTCCGTCTATACGACATTCGCAACCGGGCCGCGCCGCGCCGACGACCCGGATGGGCCGCGCGAATATCATGTCGTTCTTCTCGACAACGGCCGCTCCGCCATGCTCGGTAGCGATTTTGCCGAGGTTCTGCGCTGCATTCGCTGCGGCGCCTGCATGAACCATTGCCCGGTCTATCAATCAATCGGCGGCCACGCCTATGGCTCGGTCTATCCGGGACCCATGGGCGCCGTGATGACGCCGAGCCTGGTCGGCATCGAAGAGTCGATCGACCTGCCGAACGCCTCCACCTTCTGCGGGGCCTGCGAAAGCGTCTGCCCGGTGCGAATCCCCCTACCGAAGATGATGCGGCATTGGCGCGAGCGCGCCTTCGAACGCCGCCTCGTTCCCGCGCGGCAGCGCTTCGGCCTCGCCTTCTGGGGGTTCTTCGCCAAGCGCCCAACCCTCTATCGGATGGCGACCCGGGCTGCGATGGGCGCTCTCGCCTTGCTCGACAGCGAAAACGGGCGCTTCAGGTCGCTACCTCTGGCGAAGGGCTGGACGGCAAGCCGCGATTTTCCTGCCCCTGAGGGCGACACCTTCCAGGCGCAATTCGCGCGAAGGTCGCAGGCAAAGGAAAAACCAAGATGAGCGCGCGCGCTGAAATCTTCGCCGACATCCGCCGGGCGCTCGGGGTCAACGGTGCGGAGGCGCCGCGCCGTCGTGCCGTCGAGGATCGGCTCGAACATGCGCCAAAAGGCGTCATTCCGGCGCACGGCCAAGTCGATGCCGGCTCGCGCAAAACATTGTTCCGCGCCGAAGCTGAACGAGTCTTTGCGACTGTCGCACAGGTTGACCACGCTGGGGACGTGCCGTCGGAAGTCGCGACCTATCTGCGCGACCGCAATCTGCCGGCGAAGCTGCGCGCCGGTGCCGATCCGCTCCTCGCCGCCATGCCCTGGCAGGCTACGCATCTGGAGATCAGCTACGGCAGCTCGGATGGCAACGATGCCGTTGGCTTAAGCCATGCGTTCGGCGCCGTGGCCGAGTCGGGAAGCCTCGTCTTGGTCTCAGGACAGGCCAATCCGACGACGCTCAATCTTCTGCCCGAGACGCATATCGTCGTCGTCGCGGCGGCCGACATTGTCGGCGATTACGAAGAGATCTGGCGGAGGCTGCGCGCCGCCTATGGCAAGGGCGTGATGCCGCGCAGCGTGAATTTCATCACCGGGCCGTCGCGCTCGGCCGACATCGGCCAGAAAATGCAGCTCGGCGCGCACGGCCCGCGCGATTTGCACATCATCATTGTGGGCGAGGAGTAAAAGGTGCACGACCTCCTTCTCCCTGTGGGAGAAGGTGCCCCGCGGAGCGGGGCGGATGAGGGGCTACAGCGCCTCCGAGTTGCAACATTGTAACCCCTCACCCGGCTGGCTCCGCCAGCCACCCTCTCCCACAGGCCCACAGGCAGAGGGATCGCGCACATCGTCCTCACTCCGCCAGGACGCGGGCCGGCGGAAAGGCGACCTCGACCATGGTCCCTTCGTTCTTCTTGCTGCGGATCGTGAGAAAGGCCCGGTTGGCCTCGACGAGCGCCTTGGTCAGCGGCAGGCCGAGCCCGGTGCCGGCCGATTGCCGCGAGGTCGCAAGCTGCCGGAACGGTTCGAGCGCCGTTTCGATGTCATGCTCCGACATGCCGATCCCGGTATCGCGGATACGGATCACCGCGTTGCCGCCGTCAGTCAAGGCGGTGGCGATGATGACCTGGCCGCCCGGCTCGTTGAACTTCACGGCATTGGAGAGAAGGTTCAAGAGGATCTGCCGGAGCGAGCGCGCATCGGCCACGATCTTGGGCAGATGCGGGGCGAGCGCCAGCCGCATGATGACGCGTTCCCGATTGGCCTGCGGCTGCATGATCCCCACGCATTCGGAGATCGCCCGATTGACGTCGACCGAGACGAAGTCGAGATCCATCTTGCCGGCCTCGATCTTGGAAAGATCGAGTAGATCGTTGACGAGGCTCATCACATGCGCGCCGGAGGTATGAATGTCGCGCAGATAGTCGCGATAGCGCTCGTTGCCGATCGGCCCGAAACGCTCCTCCATGATGACTTCAGCAAAGCCCAAAATGGCGTTGAGCGGCGTGCGGATTTCGTGGCTGACCTTGGCGAGGAAGTCGGATTTCAGCGCGCTCGCCCGCTCGGCCTCCTGGCGAGCCTCTTCAAGTTCCTGCTCAATCTTCTTCCAATGCGTCATGTCGCGGAAAAGCACGCAGAATTTCTGTTCGGCCGCATCGCCCGCCCGGCCGACGCGTCCGAGCGCCATGAAGATCGGGAACAGGCCCCCCTGCTTCGCCCGGCCCATGATCTCGCGGCCGTCGTTGAGCAGGCTGGCGACGCCGTTCGCCTTGAGACCGTCGAAGTAATCCTTCACCTTGGCCTGGCTCTCCGGCGCGATCAGCATGGTGAAAGGCTTGCCGGCCACCTCGCTCTGGTCATAGCCGAAGAGAGCCTCGCCGGAGCGGTTCAGCGCGAGAACGTGTCCCTGCGAATCGAGCACGGCGAGCCCGTCCGTCGCAGTGTCGAGAATGGCGTTGAGCTCGCGCGCCTCGCTTTTGTGCATCCGTACTTCAGCCTCGAGCCGGGCCACGGCGTCCTTCTCATCGTCGCGGCGCAAGGTGAGAAGCGTTGCCGGCACATGGTCCCATTCGATGGATTGGATGCGCGCCCGCACGGGAATGATTTCGCCGGCGGCCGTGCGCACGCCGATCGCTTCGCTGCCGGGCGCCGGGGGCGGTTCGAATATGCGTGACATGCCGCCCGCGGCGTGAAGCGCATCCTCGTCGGCGAAGCCCAGGAGATCGAGCAGCGGGCGATTGGCATAGATGACCACGTCGTCCCGGCTCACCAGCAGGCCGAACCCGAGCCGGTCGAAAATCGCCGCGGCATTGCGGCCGAGATCCGGGTGCTGAGGCGCGGCAGGTGTCTCGGGGCCGGCCGCGGCTTCGCCATGCGGCTCTTCTGCGACGCTCGGCGGGCCCTCCCCGGCTTCGGCCTGCGCATCGGGGATCGCTGTCTCTTCCTTGAGAGCCTCGGCGATCTTTTGGAACGCGCTTCGCTCGTCGGAGGACAGGAGGCCGCTCTGCTCGCTCGGTGTCTCGGAGGTCGATGTTGCCTCCGTCCCGTCTGGGGCGGCGAGATTTGACGCCGGAAGACGCAGCTGGACGACATTGTCGGCGGTCTGCGGGCGCGGATTGAGAGGGGCTAGCTGGCTTTCCTCCGGTGCCGTTTCCATGAAGCCGCGCGGTTCGGCCGCGACGAGTCTCTCGACATGGATCACGCCGAAACCGCGATAGCCGTCGAACCGGCGTTCGCGATCGAAGGCAGGCAGGCCGCCGAGTCCGACCGGAACGGCAGCCGCGGCGCCGGCCACCGGCCAAAGTACCTCGATTCCGCTGAATGTCTCGCGCTTGGCGAAGGCGCGGCCGAGTCGCCCAGCGGGTTCGCGTTCGAGATATTTCGCCACGTCGCCAAAGTCGCGGCCGAGAAGATCGGCGGCGGCCGCGCCGACCACTTGGGCCAGCGGCGGCGTGATCTCGGTGAACTTGTCTGCGGCGTCCGCGCGCCAGAGAAAGCGGATGCTGGTCCGTGCGCCGAGACGGGTGGCAAGGACCTGGCGGACCTCCTCGAGCTGCAAGATCGATCCAGGTTTGCGCGGCGCGTCGGCCGCGCTCACCTCGGCATGGAAAAGCGAAGGTTTCACGCCCAGCACCGCGGCAAGAAAGAGCGGCGTTTTCACTCCGCCGATCCTGCGGCAGAGGAACGTGAGGGTTTCGTCCGTGCCGCCGAGGGAAAGGCTGAGCCTTTCGAGCCGCGGCGCGCCGCCCTGCGTGGTCGAAAGGGTTGCGAGCCGCCTGGCGGCCGGATCGTCGCCAGCAAAAATCCGTTTCGAGAGGCCGGCAAGATCGGCGGTGCGAAACAGCGCCAGCATGGTTTGGCTGGCGAAGACGATTCTTTGTTCGCCCGGAATCGCCGCGAGAACCGGAACCTCGGCCTCGCCCAACGACAAAGCGCGCAAACCGTCTTCAATATCCTGGGATGTGATGCCAGGCTCGTAGGAATAGGCCTTCATCGCGGCAGAGGCTTTCAATTGACGAATCGCCGGCCCCCTCCGCCGCCACGGATAGCCTTAATGAAAACCTAATGATAGTCGGCGCCGCGGTCCACAGGCCAATGCCGCTTCCATCTAAATTGATCGATTCATCCTTAACGGCGAGGCCTGCGGTGCGCCAAAGGGCTCGTCTGGGCCGGCTTTGCGCCGTTCCATCGCAGCCCAACGCCTTGCAATCGCAGCCTTACCCTCCTAGTTTCCGGCGCAGCTTCGCCGCCATAGCTCAGTTGGTTAGAGCGCTAGATTGTGGATCTAGAGGTCCCCCGTTCGAGCCGGGGTGGCGGTACCATTAACCACCGTATTCAAGCCATGGATGCCAAAGCCCAAGCCCCGTCCGTCTCCGGCACGGGCGAGACGACTCTTTTCGCCGTTCTGCTGGCCCTGAGCCTTTCGCACGTGATGAACGACACGGTTCAGTCGCTTCTGCCGGCGATCTATCCCGTCATCAAGCAATCGTTCCACCTCGATTTCGGTCAGATCGGCATCATCACACTGGCTTTCCAAATCACCGCCTCGCTGCTGCAGCCGCTCGTCGGACTCTCGACCGACAGGCACCCGAGGCCTTATTCGCTGCCGCTCGGCATGGGCGTCACGCTGAGCGGGCTTTTGCTGCTCGCGTTCGCGCAGCATTTCGCGCTGGTCGTCCTCGCCGCCGCGCTCATCGGCGTCGGCTCGTCGGTCTTCCATCCCGAGGCTTCGCGCGTCGCGCGCATGGCGGCGGGCGGACGGCACGGATTGGCGCAATCGCTCTTCCAGATGGGCGGCAATACGGGCGCCGCGACCGGCCCGCTGCTCGCCGCCTTCATCATCGTGCCGCATGGACAGCGGGCGATCGCCTGGCTCTCGCTTGTGCCGCTCATGGCCATCGGCCTGCTCGTCGGCATCAGCAATTGGTACGCCGCGCAATTGGCGGCCAAGCCGCCACGCGCGCGCCGGGCGCCCCGTGTCGAAGGCCTGACGCGCAAGCACGTCGCGGCCTCGGTTGCGATTCTGCTCGCGCTCCTCTTCTCGAAGTTCGTCTATCTGGCGAGCCTCAACAGCTATTTCACCTTCTATCTGATCGCGAAATTCGGCGTGTCGGTGCAGACGGCGCAGCTCTTTCTGTTCATCTTCCTCGGCGCTTCGGCACTGGGCACGTTTCTCGGCGGCCCGCTCGGCGACCACATCGGAAGACGTTATGTCATCTGGGGCTCGATCCTCGGCGTGCTGCCCTTCACGCTCGCTTTGCCCTATGCGAACCTCTTCTTCACCGGCGCGCTCGCCTTCATCATCGGGCTCGTCCTCTCCTCTGCCTTCGCGGCGATGATCGTCTTTGCGCAGGAATTGATGCCGGGACGGGTCGGCACCGTCGCAGGGCCATCTAGCGCGACTAAATTGGCGCCTGAGCAGCCGCCCACTATTGACCTGCCGCGCATTAAGCTTGTCGTGGGCTAGGCGCCGCGCTCCATGGATTGAGGACAGGAACGCGCGCCCTTTCATAATCGCGCGTATCACGCGACACGACCGTCAAACCGTGATGCAGCGCCGTCGCGGCGATGATGAGATCGGGCTGCGAAAACATATGTCCCGCCTTGCGACCGTCCTCGACCAGAAGCCGCCATTTGAACATGATGTCTTCGCTGACGGGGATGACGCGTTGCTCGAACATCGGCCGCACCTTGTGCGTGAGCCAGTCGTACAATTCGGCGCGGCGGGTGGCATCGTCGAAGCGTTCGATGCCGAAGCGGATTTCGGCGAAAGTCACCGCACTGACATAGAGCAGATCGAGAGGTTGCGCGGCAATAAAGGCGAGAACTTTGGGCTCCGGCCTAAGGCGACGCAGTTCCGAGAGTACATTCGTATCGAGCAGCCATCCCGTCACAGATGGAGGCCGCGCACCGGCATGCGGGCGTGCTCCGGTTCGATGTCGGTGTCGTGATAAGGCGACGCCTGCATGGCGGCAACGAGAGCCGCGCCGCTGCGATCGCCCTTGAGCCGATGAAATTCCTCGGCCGAGACGACGACGACCTCATCGCGCCCATGCACGGTTACGTGCTGGGGGCCTTCGCTGCGGACACACCGCACGAGCTCGCTGAAACGAGCCTTGGCATCTTGGAGAAGCCAACGGCCGGGTTGACGCGGAAGCTTGGGCGGGGTTTTGTGTCTAGTCATACTGACTAGATTATTTACTTTGAGCCGACTTTGCAAGCGCCGCTACGTCGGACGCCCATGTTGCTCCGCGCGCGAGTCGCGGTTCCGGCCCGGCTCTCTCTTGCTTCGCCTTCGACATAGCAGGATTGGCGCGGCAGCGGTTAGCCAACTCTCCGACGCGACGAGCATCGAGACGCTCTACCGCATCACGGCCTTCCTGCCGATGATCTGGCTGCTCGCCTATTTTTTGCCGAAGCATGTGAAGTAGCCGACGGCGCGCGGCCGCGCTCCCTCACTTATATGAACGGAAGATGGCGCCTATGTCCCGCGCACCGTGCAGCACGCGGACGACCTCAATGCCGTCCACCAGCGGCAAATAGAAAATAACAAACGGGCCGACCGGAAAGCTCCGCAGATTTTCGGCGAGCTCGTTTCGGACGCGACGATATGTGGATTTTCGGCCAGGCTTCGGAGTTTCTCATCGAGTTCGTCAATGAACACGTCCGCCTGCGCTTCGCTGTCTTCGGCGATGAAGTTCCAGATATCGACTAGGTCGGCTTCGGCGCGCGGACGTTTGAAGATAGGCTTCATTCGGTACGTGCGCTGCTTTTCCCAGCGCGCCGCCTGCGTGCTTCGCGTTTAGTCTCTTCCGCATTCCATGGCGAGGCAGGGCCGCTCGTCAACCCTTCCTGGATGTCTTGCCGAAGCCGATTGAGTTTTGCCTCGCGCACGCGATCCTGTTCCTCCATTAGGCGCAACGCCTCACGGATCACTTCGCTCGCCGAAGTATAAAGGCCGGAAGAGACTTTCTCCCTAACCATCTCTTCGAGTTCAGGGGCAGGAATTAGCAAAAATTGATAACGTAAGCTCGACTTTAGTTAGGTTACCGGCATGCGGGCGTGCTCCGGTTCGATGTCGGTGTCGCGATAGGGCGACGCATGCATGGAGGGGGTGCGATCGGCCGCCCCGCAACCCCCACCCCCAACCCCTCCCCGCAAAGGGAGAGGGGAGCGTGCTGCTACTCCCGCTCGTAATCCACCAGCCCGCGGCTCGTCAGCACGATCCAGCCGCCGCCGCGCCGTTCGATCGCCTTGACCGTGCCGGCGCCGGGGATCGTGTCGCCGGGCATCACCTCGATTGCCCCTTCCGGCCCTTCGACGAGAGCGATGCCGTCATAGACGTCGCGCACCACCCAATTGGTCAGCAATTGCGGCGGCTTCCTCTGCGGCTCGGCGGACGCCATCACAAGCGGTTGAGCCTTCGGCGATGTCGCGGGGACCTGCGTCGTCGTAGCCCTGGCGCTCTGCGGCGCCGCGATTGCTGGAATGGATGCGGTGGTCATCGGCGCGGCCTTTTCGGCGCGCGCCGCTTTATCGAGGGTCGCCTGGACGGCCTTGGGGTCGGCGACTTTCTCGATCGCAGCGGGCTTGCTTTCGGCGTGCTCGCTCTTGTCGAGCGAGGCTTGCGCGGCCTTCGGCTCTTCGCGCTGCAAGCGATCGAGCTTCGCCGAAAGCTGCGCGATCGACGCATTGGCTTCGGCCTTTTCCGCATCGAGGCTCGCCTTCAGGCTCTCGATACTCTTCTTGAGGCCGCGAACCTCCTCGGGAGTCTGGGTCTGGACGGCGGCACGCAGAGAGTCGAAGCGCGTCTCGAGGCGGTGGATCTCGTCGCCGAGCGCCTTGGTGTCGCGGCGTATCTCCGCGGTGTCGGTATTGTCTTTGGCGACCTGCCACGACACGGCTGCGGGATCGGCAGCCGCATGCAGCGCCGGCGGCCCCGATCCGAGGAAACGGCCGCCCGCCGCGAACGCGCAGCCGAAAAGAATAAGAGCGATCGCCGCGCGCGATCCGTAGCGAAGCCACTTCGCCCGGCTGGCGTTTGGCTTCTCATCGGCGGTGTCCTTCGCATCGAACCGGCGCATCGAGGACGGCAGAATGACGA
Organism: Methylovirgula sp.; assembly: GCA_035266305.1. Lineage (GTDB taxonomy): Bacteria > Pseudomonadota > Alphaproteobacteria > Rhizobiales > Beijerinckiaceae > Methylovirgula. The sequence goes on along the minus strand of DATFNQ010000092.1, from coordinate 16,925 downwards.
GCGCCGAGCTGGGGATGGGCGGAACGTTCGGGCCGGCATTTTCCTTCGGCTGTTCGGCATCCTGCTTTTTGTCCTGCGCGTCGGCAGATCCCGAGATCGAAGCTGCAGCGTCCTTCGAGTCGATGGCCGGCGCGCTTTCGCGCGCTTCAGGAGCTGCGGCGGCGTCGGGCTTTGGGTCGGCTTGCGGTTCGATGGAAGAATCCATGGCAGGGCACCCCCGAACGGGTTAACAAGCGATTAGAGACTGCATCAGATTTCGTTAAAAGCTTGTTAAGGAAGCGGCTTTTCGCCGCCCATTTAGGGAAGCTTTGCGGCACCAGAAGGCTGTCGCGCGCTTTCTTCGATGGATATGGTGTTCACCCTCGGCTAGGTGATCCTATGCGCGTCGACGGAAAACCTACTCGCACCATCTGGCCGGACGCGGACGGCAGGATTTTGATCATCGATCAAACCCGGCTGCCGCATGAATTCGTCGTCGGCGAGTTGAACACTCTCGCCGATGCGGCCGCCGCGATCAAAGACATGAAGGTCCGCGGCGCCCCGCTCATCGGCATCACGGCCGCCTATGGCCTCGCCCTTGCAATGCGGCAAGACCCGTCGGACGCGGGACTCGACGCGGCCTCAGCCGCGCTCGCCGCGACGCGCCCGACGGCGGTCAATCTTGCCTGGGCGCTCGCGACGATGAAGGATTATTTGCGGCCGCTGCCCCCTGCCGCGCGGCATGCCGCGGCTTTGGCGCAGGCCGGCGAACTCGCCGAGGCGGACGTCGCTCTCTGCGCCGCGATCGGCGATCATGGCTTGGCTTTGATCCGCAAGATCGCCGAGAGGAAGCAGGGCGGCGCGGTGAACATCCTCACCCATTGCAATGCCGGCTGGCTCGCCACCGTCGATTGGGGCACGGCGTCCGCGCCTATCTACAAGGCGCATGAGGCGGGCATCCCCGTCCATGTCTTCGTCGACGAGACGCGGCCGCGCAACCAGGGCGCAGCCCTGACCGCCTGGGAACTCGGGCAAGAAGGCATTTCGCATCAGGTCATCGTGGACAATGCCGGCGGCCATCTGATGCAGCACGGCGAGATCGATCTCGTCATCGTCGGCACCGACCGGACGACGGCCGCCGGCGACGTCTGCAACAAGATCGGCACCTATTTGAAGGCGCTCGCGGCAAAGGACAATGGCGTGCCCTTCTACGTCGCCGCGCCCTCGCCTTCGATCGATTTTTCTCTGAGCGACGGGGTGAAGGAAATTCCGATCGAAGCGCGGGGCGAAAGAGAAGTCACCCATATGCGCGGCATGACCGAGGATGGGCGGATCGAAACCGTGCGGCTGACGCCGAAGGGAAGCCCTGCCGCAAATCCGGGCTTCGACGTGACGCCGGCGCGGCTCGTCACCGGCCTCATCACCGAGCGCGGCGTGATCAAGGCGGAGCGCGAGGCGCTGGCCGCGGCCTTCCCGGAACGGGTGGCGCAGATACAATATCCCGGGGGCACCGATGACTGATCTTTTCGCATGCAAGCCGATCGAACTCCTCGAGGCCGAGGCCTCAGATACCGAAGTTCAGCGCATCGTCGCGCTTGGCAGCCCGCCGCTCAAGCGAACGCTCACATTGCCAAGTCTGGTGGCGCTGGGGATCGGCGGCATCATCGGGGCCGGTATTTTCGTGCTGACCGGCCATGCGGCGGCCGAATATGCCGGGCCGGCGATCGCCCTCTCTTTCGTTCTCTCCGGCATCGCCTGCGCGCTCGCCGGGCTTTGCTATGCCGAGATGGCCTCGACCGTGCCGGTCGCCGGCAGCGCCTATACTTATGCCTATGCCACGATGGGCGAATTCATCGCCTGGATCATCGGCTGGGATTTGATCCTCGAATATGCGCTGGGCTCCGCGACGGTGGCGATCGGTTGGTCCGGCTATGTCACGAGCTTTCTTCGCGACCTCGGCATTCACATCCCGGCAAATTACGCGAGTGCGCCCTTCGCCTTCGATCCGGCAAGCGGGCAATGGACGCACACCGGCGCCGTTTTCAACTTTCCTGCCGCTTTCATCATCGCGGCGATGAGCACCCTGCTCGTCCTCGGGATTCGCGACTCGGCAAGAGTTAATAACGTGATCGTCGCGATCAAGCTCGCGATCATCGTATCGTTCATTCTTGTGGGTGTGTGGTTCTTCAAGACCTCGAATTGGGTGACGGCGAGCAATCCGCATGGGGCCTTCATTCCGCCCGGCCAGGGTCCTGGCCATTTCGGCTTAAGCGGGGTCTTGCGCGGTGCCGGCGTCGTCTTCTTCGCCTATATCGGCTTCGACGCGATCTCGACCGCGGCGCAGGAGGCGGTCGACCCGCAGCGCGACATGCCGCGCTCGATCCTCGGCTCGCTCGGCATCTGCACGATCCTCTACGTTCTGGTCGGCCTGGTGATTACCGGGATCATGCCCTACGACAAGCTCAACGTGCCGGACCCGATCGCGGTCGGCGTCGATCACATCGGGCTCGGATTCTTCGCGCCGGCTGTCAAATTCGGCGCGATCTTGGGGCTGAGCTCGGTCATTCTGGTTCTCCTGCTTGGCCAGGCGCGGATCTTCTATACGATGGCGCACGACGGCCTCTTGCCGCCGATCGCCGCGCGCGTCCACCCGCGTTTTCGCACGCCTTACGTGACGACCATCATTACCGGCGTGGTCGTCGCGCTTCTTTCGGGACTGGCGCCGATCGGTCTGGTCGGCGAGCTCGTCAGCATCGGCACTTTGTTCGCTTTCACCGTCGTCTGCCTTGGCGTCCTCGTGCTACGGATCAGGCAACCGGAGGTGAAGCGGCCGTTCAGAGTGCCGGCCGTCGGGCTGATCGCGCCGCTCGGCGCCCTCTCGGCGATCTTTCTGATGATCGGCCTGCCGAGCGACACATGGATCAGGCTCGGCGTTTGGCTCGTGGTCGGGCTCGCGATCTATTTCCTCTATGGCCGCACGCACAGCCATCTCGCCAAGGGCCGACCAGCGCCCCTCTCCCCATGAGCGCAGCGAATGGGGAGAGGGGCCGATCGCTCGGCGCCGCCGCGATTCCTGATGTTCGGCCTGGCGCCCGACACGGGCGTGCGATCTCTATTCGGTGAGTCGCGGATAGAGCCGCCCGGCGATGCCGACGAGCGCGAGGAACACGGCGGCGAGAACGGCGAGATCAAACGCGACGCCATATTTGCTCGTACCGCCGGCGAGCATCAGGGCGCGCAAGCCGTCGACCTCATAGGTCAAGGGATTGAGCGAGGAGATGGTGCGCAGCCACGCCGGCATGATGTCGATCGGATAGATTGCGTTGCTGGCGAAGAAGATCGGCATGGTCAGGACCTGGCCGATGCCCATGAATCTTTCGCGCGTCTTCACCAAACAGGCGATGATCAAGGAGAAGGTCGAAAAAAGCCCGGAGCCGACCGCAATCAGCGCCACGACGCCGATCACATGAAGCGGCCCGAACGTGACATGGATGCCGAGCAGAGTGGCCAGCGCATAGACGATGCTCGCCTGGACGAGCCCGCGCACCGCCGATGAAAGGGCCTTTCCGAAGACGAGCGCGGTGCGCGGCGCGGGGCTCACCATATAGCGATGTAGGACGCCAAGATCGCGCTCCCAGATCGCCGCGATTCCATAGAAGATCGCCGCGAAGAGCACGCTCTGCGCAAGAATGCCGGGCGCGATGAAATCGAGATAATTACCGCCTCCGACATTGAGGCCGCGAACCTGCGCCATGACTTCGCCGAACAGAAGCAGCCAGATCGCCGGCTGCAAAGCACGGGTGAGAAGTTCGCCGGGATCATGCCGCAGTTTGCGGATCTCCGTGTCGGCGACCGCAAAGACTTGCAAAAGATAGTCGGCGATGCCGCTCGATGCGGCGCGCTCAGCCATGGGCGCGGATACTGCGACGGGTTCGCTGCGTGTCATGATAAGAGCCTCCGCTGTCGATCGTCGCCCCGGTGATATGGGCGAAGACGTCGTCGAGCGTCGCGCCGGGACCCACGCGGTCCTTAAGTTCCTGCGGCGTCCCTACGTCCTGCAGACGACCGCCGTGCTGAAGGCCGATCCGATCGCAGAGGGCGTCCGCTTCCTCCATCATATGGGTGGTAATCAGAATCGTCGTGCCGAGCCGATCGCGTAGCTCCTTAACGTGCTCCCAGACGGCATCACGGGCGACGGGGTCGAGCCCGACCGTCGGCTCGTCCATGAACAGCACCGCCGGCTCGTGAATCATCGATTGCGCGATCTCGAGACGGCGAATCATCCCGCCGGAATAGGCCTGAACCTGCCGGTCGGCAGCCTCGGTGAGGTCCATCATCTCGAGCGCCGCAGCGATCCGTGCCTGGCGCTCACGCCGGGCCAAGAGATAGAGGCGTGCCGAAAGAAGAAGATTCTCATAGCCGGTTAGCGTGCCATCGGCCGACAGCAATTGCGGGACATAGCCGATCTTGCGGCGCACTTGCGCCGGCTCGCGCCTGATGTCGAAGCCGGCGACGAGCGCCGTGCCGGATGTCGGCGGCAGCAACGTCGTGAGCATTTTCACGAGCGTCGACTTGCCTGCGCCGTTCGGACCGATGAGGCCGAAGATTTCGCCGGCCCGCACGCTCAGCGAGACATCATCGACCGCGACGAAGTCGCCGAAGTGCTTGCTGAGGTGCCGCGTTTCGATGACAAAGGGGACTGCATCCATGCCGTCTGCCAGTGATCGGGTTCCGCCTCTCGTTAGGTCGGCAATCTTTTCACATCAATGTGGTAGATCAAATCGATCCGGCCCCTACGAGCCCCTCTCCCCATGAGCGCAGCGAATGGGGAGGGGCGAGGAGATTGGCCGCGATGGTGGCAAATCACCCGGCCCCTCACCCTACCCCTCTCCCCGCAAGCGGGGAGAGGGGCGCTCACCGCGGCAAAAGGCTCGCGCCCATGAGATAAAGATCGACCGCCTGCGCCGCTTGCCTGCCCTCGCGGATCGCCCAGACGACCAGCGATTGGCCGCGCCGCATGTCGCCGCAGGCGAAGACTTTCGCGGCCGAAGCTTTGTAGTTCAGCGTATCCGCCGCGACATTGCCGCGCGCGTCGAACTGCACGCCGAGCCGCTCGAGCAGCCCTTCGTGCACCGGCGACACGAACCCCATGGCGAGCAGCACGAGATCGGTCTCGATCGCGAAGGCGCTGTCCGGAATTTCTTTCATCTTGTCATCGAGGCGCACGCAGACGAGCTGCTTCACGCTGCCGTTCTCACCGCGGAATTCCTTGGTCAGCACGCCGAAGTCGCGCTTGACCCCCTCTTCGTGGCTCGATGAGGTGCGCAGCTTCATCGGCCAATCCGGCCAGGTGAGGAGCTTGTCCTCGTGCTCCGGCGGCATGGGCATGATTTCAAGCTGGAGGATGCTCACCGCGCCCTGGCGCACCGACGTGCCGATGCAATCGGAGCCGGTATCGCCGCCGCCGATCACAATGACGCGTTTGCCGCCGGCGAGGATCGGTAGATTGGTATGGAACGGCTCCTTGCTGACCCGACGGTTTTGCTGCGGCAGAAAATCCATCGCGAAATGGATGCCGGCGAGGTCGCGGCCGGGGATCGGCAGATCGCGCGGTTTCTCCGCGCCGCCGGCCAGCACCACGGCGTCGAATTCCTCGACGAGTTGCTGAGGATCGAGATCGACGCCGACATTGACGCCGCCGTGGAAGTTGACGCCTTCCGCTGCCATCTGCTCGAAGCGCCGGTCGATCAGATGTTTCTCCATCTTGAAGTCCGGGATGCCATAGCGCAGGAGGCCGCCGGGCTTCAGGTTCCTTTCGAAGACGTGGACATCATGGCCGACGCGGGCGAGCTGCTGCGCACAGGCAAGGCCCGCCGGCCCGGAGCCGACGATCGCCACTTTCTTGCCGGTTCGATGCTCGGCCGGCTCGGGCTTCACCCAGCCATTGGCGAAGGCGCGATCGACGATGGCGCATTCGATCGTCTTGATCGTCACCGGAGAATCGATGAGGTTCAAGGTGCAGGCGGCTTCGCATGGCGCCGGACAGATGCGGCCGGTGAATTCCGGAAAGTTGTTGGTTGAATGGAGGTTGCGCGAGGCCTCCTCCCAATCGTTGCGATAGACGAGATCATTCCAATCGGGGATCTGATTGTTGACCGGGCAGCCGCTGTGGCAATAGGGGATGCCGCAACTCATGCAACGGGCGGCCTGGTCCCGCGTCGCTTCCTCCGACAGCGGGATCATGAATTCCTTGTAGTTGCGGATGCGGTCGGAGGCCGGCACATAGCGCCGGTCGCGCCGATCGATCTCAAGGAATCCCGTGACCTTTCCCATACCATTCCCGATTCAAGGCACGCGCGAACCCTCTCCCTGTGGGAGAAGGTATGCGCACCATCGATTAAGTTCGCCAGTCTTCCCGATGCCGCAGCCTATTCGCCAGCAGCGGCGAGGAGCGGCGCCTCAACCTCTCGCGCCATGAGCTCGGCGAGCGCGCGGCGATATTCGACCGGCATCACCTTGCGGAATTTGCCTTTATATTCGTCCCATCTCTCGAGGATCATGCGGGCCCGCGTCGAGCCCGTATAATTCGCATGGTTCGAGATCAGCTGATGCAGCCGCTCGGCGTCGTGGCGGGTCATGTCGCCCATTACGTCGACCCGGCCGTGGAAGTCGAGATCGCCGCCCTGGTGATAGCTTCTCTGCATCCGCTCCTCTTCCTCGGCAACGGGCTCGAGATCGACCATGGCGAGATTGCAACGCTGCGCAAAGCCGCCGTCCTCGTCAAGCACGTAGGCGATGCCGCCCGACATACCGGCCGCGAAATTGCGGCCCGTCTTGCCGATGACGACCACGATGCCGCCGGTCATATATTCGCAGCCGTGATCGCCGGTCCCTTCGACGACCGTGATGGCGCCCGAATTGCGGACCGCGAAACGCTCGCCGGCGACGCCGCGAAAATAGCATTCGCCGGAAATCGCGCCGTAGAGCACCGTATTGCCGACAATGATCGATTCTTCCGGCACGATGCGGGACTCGGCCGGCGGATAGATCATGATGCGCCCGCCTGAGAGCCCCTTGCCGACGTAATCGTTCGCCTGGCCCTCGAGCTCGAGTGTCACGCCATGCGCGAGCCAGGCACCGAAGCTTTGCCCCGCCGTTCCCTTGAAGCGCACGTGGATCGTCTCATCGGGCAGACCGGCATGGCCATGGCGGCGGGCAATCTCGCCGGAGAGCATGGCGCCGGTCGTGCGGTCGGTATTGTGGATCTTGGCTTCGATGCGGGTCTTGGCCGCGTAATCGATGCTTGCCCGCGCCGCCTCGATGAGACGGCGATCGAGCACATGCGCAAGCCTGTGGTCCTGGCGCGTCGAATTGTAGATCGCATCCGGATCCAACGCGCGCGGCTTATGGAAGAGCTTGGAGAAGTCCAGCCCCTTCGCCTTCCAATGTTCGACGAGCCGCTGCTTGTCGAGCATCTGCATCTGGCCGATCATTTCGTTGAAGGTGCGGTAGCCGAGCGCCGCCATCCATTCCCGCACCTCTTCGGCGACGAAGAAGAAGAAATTGATGACATGCTCGGGCTGGCCGACAAAGCGCTTGCGCAGCACCGGATCCTGCGTCGCAACCCCGACCGGGCAGGTGTTCAGATGGCATTTGCGCATCATGATGCAGCCGGCGGAGATCAATGCCGCCGTCGCGCAGCCGAATTCGTCGGCCCCGAGCAAGGCTGCGACCACGACGTCGCGCCCGGTTCTGATGCCGCCGTCGACCTGCACGGCGATGCGCGAGCGCAGGCGGTTCAGCACCAAGGTCTGATGCGTCTCGGCGAGCCCAATCTCCCAAGGGCTGCCCGCATGTTTGATCGAGGTCAGGGGCGAAGCCCCGGTGCCGCCTTCGAAACCCGAAATCGTCACGTGGTCGGCGCGCGCCTTCGACACGCCGGCCGCCACCGTGCCGACCCCGACTTCGGAGACGAGCTTGACCGAAACGCCGCCCTTGGGATTGACGTTCTTCAGGTCGAAGATGAGCTGCGCCAAATCCTCGATGGAATATATGTCATGGTGCGGCGGCGGCGAGATGAGCCCCACGCCTTGCGTCGAATGGCGGACCTTGGCGATCACCGCATCGACCTTGTGGCCGGGCAATTGACCGCCCTCGCCGGGCTTTGCGCCCTGCGCCATCTTGATCTGCATCATGTCGGAATTGACGAGATATTCCGCCGTGGCGCCGAACCGACCCGAGGCCACCTGCTTGATCGCCGAGCGCATCGAATCGCCATTCGGCAGAGGCTTATAGCGGTCCGATTCCTCGCCGCCCTCGCCCGTGTTCGACTTGCCGCCGATCCTGTTCATGGCGATCGCGAGCGTGGTATGCGCCTCGCGCGAGATCGAGCCGAAGGACATGGCGCCGGTCGAGAAGCGGCGCACGATCGAAGCCGCCGGTTCGACCTCGTCGAGCGGCACGGGCTCGCGGCCGTCTTCCTCCGCCGTTTTGATCCGGAAGAGGCCCCGGATCGTCAGGGGCTGCGTGCGCTGGTCGTTGAGCAGCGCGGCATAGGCCTTGTATTTCTCGAGCGCGTTGCCACGCACGGCATGCTGGAGCAAGGAGACGGTTTGTGGCGTCCAGGAATGCGCCTCGCCGCGGATGCGGTAGGCGTAATCGCCGCCCACATCGAGCGCGTTGCGATAGATCGGTGCGTCGCCGAAGGCATCCTGGTGGCGGCGCAGGGTTTCCTCGGCGATCTCGGCAAGTCCGATGCCGCCGATCTGCGAAGCCGTGCCGGTGAAATAGTGCCTCACGAATTCTTCGGCGAGACCGACCGCGTCGAAGATCTGCGCGCCGCAGTAGGACTGGTACGTCGAAATGCCCATCTTCGACATGACCTTGAGGAGGCCCTTGTCGATCGACTTGATGTAGCGCTTGCAGGCCTCGTAACCGTCGACGTCTTCGGGAAACTGCTCGGCGATCGCGATCAGTGTCTCGAAGGCGAGATAGGGATTGATCGCCTCGGCGCCATAGCCCGCGAGCAGCGCGAAATGATGCACCTCGCGCGCCTCGCCCGTCTCGACGACGAGACCGACCGACGTGCGCAGCCCCTTGCGGATCAGGTGATGATGCACGGCGGCCGTGGCGAGCAGAGACGGGATCGGAATACGATCCGGACCGACGAGACGGTCGGAGAGGATGATGATCGTATAGCCGCTGTGGACCGCCTGCTCGGCCCGGCTGCACAGCCGGTTCAGTGCCTCGCCCATGCCCTTCGCGCCGGCGTCGGCGGAATAGGTGATGTCGAGCGTGCGCGTATCGAACGTGTCCTCGACCATGGCGATCGCCCGGATCTTTTCGAGATCGCCGTTGGTCAGGATCGGCTGCTTGACTTCGAGCCGCTTGCGGTTGGCATTGCCCTCGTGATCGAAGATGTTCGGGCGCGGACCGATGAACGAGACGAGGCTCATGACGAGCTCCTCGCGGATCGGATCGATCGGCGGGTTCGTCACCTGCGCGAAATTCTGCTTGAAATAGGTGTAGAGAAGCTTCGACTTGCTCGACAGAGCCGAAATCGGCGTGTCGTTGCCCATCGAGCCGACCGCCTCCTGCCCGGTCGCCGCCATCGGCTCCATGAGCAGCGAGACGTCTTCCTGCGTGTAGCCGAAGGCCTGTTGACGATCGAGCAGCGAGACATCACTGCGCGTCATGCGCGGCGCAACAGGCGTCAATTCCTCGAGCTTGATCTGGCTGCGGCGCAGCCACGCGCCGTAAGGATTCAACTTGGCAAGCTTGGACTTGATCTCGTCGTCGGAAACGATGCGTCCTTCTTCAAGATCGACAAGCAGCATCTTGCCCGGCTGCAGGCGCCATTTGCGGACGATCTTTTCCTCCGGGATCGGCAGCACGCCGACCTCGGACGCCATGACGACGAGCCCGTCGTCGGTGACGATATAGCGCGCCGGCCGCAGACCGTTGCGGTCGAGCGTCGCGCCGATCTGGCGCCCATCGGTGAAGGCCATGGCTGCAGGACCATCCCAAGGCTCCATCAGCGCGGCATGATATTCGTAGAAGGCGCGCCGATCCTCGTCCATCAGCGGATTGCCGGACCAGGCCTCGGGGATCAGCATCATCATCGCATGGGCGAGCGAATAGCCGCCCTGGACGAGAAATTCGAGCGCATTGTCGAAACAGGCCGTGTCCGATTGTCCTTCATAGGAGATCGGCCAGAGCTTCTTGATGTCGGCCCCGAACAGGTCCGTGGCAACCGATGCCTGCCGAGCCGCCATCCAATTGAGGTTGCCGCGCAGGGTGTTGATCTCGCCGTTGTGAGCGACCATCCGATAAGGATGCGCGAGCGACCAGGTCGGGAACGTGTTGGTCGAAAACCGCTGGTGCACCAAGGCAAGCGCGGATTCGAACAGCGGATCCTGCAAATCCCTGAAATAGTCGCCGAGCTGGGTCGCCAGCAGCAGGCCCTTGTAGACCATGGTGCGCGACGACAGGGACACCGGATAGAATCCGGCCGTGCGCGGATCGCGCAGCGCGAAGACCGCGTTCGAGATTGCCTTGCGCAGGATGAACAGGCGGCGCTCGAACAAGTCGTGATCGGCGCCGTCTTTGCCGGCGTTCGCGCCACGCTTGACGAAGAATTGCTTGATCACCGGCTCGGTCGGCTTGACGCTCTCGCCGAGCCCGCCGTTATCCACCGGCACGTCGCGCCAGCCCAATAAGATCTGTCCCTCTTCGGCAACGGTCTTTTCGATCAGCGACACCACGATCGCGCGGCCCTCGGGATCGCGCGGCAGAAACACCGGGCCGATCGCGTAATCGCCCGGCTGCGGCAAGGCAAAGCCCAGGGCCGCGGCCTCGGCGGCATAGAAGCGATGCGGGATCTGCACCAAAATCCCACAGCCGTCGCCCGCACGCGGATCGGCACCCACCGCGCCGCGATGGTCGAGGTTGAGCAGGATTTCGAGACCTTTGGCGACGATCTCGTGCGACTTGCGATTGTGCATGTCGACGATGAAGCCGACGCCGCAGGAGTCATGCTCGCGCCACGGCGCATAAAGCCCTTGCTCGGGCGGCAGGCCGGGATCGCAGCCGAGCGCCAACGGCGCCGGCGCGCGGGACCTGCGCTTCGACCGGCTCCTGGTCAGCCTTTTTTGCTCCCTTGCAGCCGTCATGCTCCATCCCCAAAGCCCGTCCCTTGGGCTTGGCCGTGCCTGATGTCGGAGGATTGCCAATCCGCGACTGGATTCGTCGGCGTCGTGCGAAAATGGCGGAAAATCCGCCGGCCCCTTAAAAGGTCAGCAAAGCTGTCCTATCGGCGCGATGCCAATATCCTCAATATAGGAGCAAAACACAAGCCAACCGAGCCTTCCAGAAAAAAATCCCAGATCGGCCCGTCATGGAAAAGGAGATCTTGCTCTTCTCCTGCGGGGGGCCGCTGCGGCTTCATCCGCAACCCCGCCGCAATGCCTGCCGACTTTCGCCGAAATCCTTGTCAACGGTAGAGTTGGCGCATCCGCGCCAAACGGAGGATATCATGAGCTCCGACGAGAGGACCATGCCTCGCCGCAACCGCGCGGAAGCCGGCGTAGCGCTCTTCGGATTTTCGACCCTGGTGGGCCTCGGCCTCGTTGCCCTTCCTTTGCCAGCGGCCGAGGCGCAGTATTACCCACTTCCTTGGCAATATCCTTACTATGACGGCTATCCGCCGCCGGTTCCGCCGGGCGGAGTCGCGGCGGATGAAAACGTGCCGCGGGTCGTCGGACCGGATACGTCCTATGGCGTGCTGCCTTTGGCCGAGATCCGCCGCCGGGTCGCGCTGCTCGGTTTCCATCTCATCGCCACGCCGCGCCATAAAGGCCGGATTTACCTCGCCGAAGCCGAGGATGCGCATGGACTGCCGCACAGGCTGGTCTTCGACGCTTATGAAGGAACCATTATCGAGAATACGAAACTTGCCGTGATCCCCAAGAAACTTCCGGTCAAGCCGCTGGCGGGACCCGCCAACGTCGAGAAAAAGGGCGCGGAGACGAAGGCCAAGTCCGCCTCTTCGGCCGAAAATAGCAAGCCGTCTCAAAACACCAACGAGAAATAGGCGGGCAGGTCAAAAGAAAAGGGCGTCGCGGACGACGCCCTCGAAAGCCTGCAAGGCCGGCGGTTCGCCTAAAGTCAGGCGGCCCTCGCCGCGTCGCCTTCGACGACCTTAGGCCCCGCCTTGCCGATCGGAATCTGGCGCGGCTTTTGTGCTTCCGGCAGTTCGCGAACGAGATCGACATGAAGCAGCCCGTTCTCGAGGCTTGCGCCCTTCACGAACACATGGTCGGCGAGCTGGAAGCGGCGCTCGAAGGCGCGCGCGGCGATGCCTTGGTAGAGCACCTCGCGCTCACCCGACTCCGCCTCGGCCCTAGCCTCTTTGGAGCCGCGGATGACCACGCTGTTTTCTTTGGTTTCGATCGACAGGTCCTTCTCCGAGAAGCCGGCGACCGCGATCGTAATGCGATAGGTGTCTTCAGCCGTCCGCTCGATATTGTAGGGCGGATAGGATGGGACAGCTTCGAAACCAGACGCCTGATCGACGAGGTTGAGCAGGCGGTCGAAGCCGATGGTGGAACGATAGAGTGGCGAAAGATCCAGTTGACGCATTTCATCCTCCTATAGAGCGAGTACGAGAGACGGCCGGCGTTTCGCCCTGGCCGTGCTCGGGTCTTTGCGCGTCCTTGTGGCCCGCGCGATTTTGATGTGGTGTGGGATTTGCCGCCCGCAAGAGGGCGGCGATGGAAAGAGGCCATATCGAAGAAGCCCTTGTGCGGCGCCGCAACTCTCGACCGAGCTCCAGCCAGGCGCGTGCTCGGGCCTGCGGCCGCGCGCCTGCGCAGACTGGAAGCCGAATGCGAAAACGCCTAGGTGATACTGGGACGCCGCCCGTCGGGAATAAACGGCCAGGAAATCCCATGGATCTTTTTGCGATACCGGAGAACCCCATTCCCGACGGAGCTATTTTAGCCGAGCTCACGACCAGGGACGGGGCAAGCCTGCGTGCGATCCGCTGGGCTGGCGGAGCGCAGCCGCGCGGCACCGTCGTGGTTCTGCCCGGCCGCGCCGAATTCATCGAGAAACATTTCGAAACCGTCTCCGAATTGCGGGAGCGGGGCTTCGCCGTGGTCGCCTTGGATTGGCGCGGCCAAGGGCTTTCGGAGCGCCAGCTTCGAAATCGGCGAAAGGGCCATATCGACGACTTCGAGATTTACGAACGCGATCTCGTCGCGCTGCGCGAGCAGATCCTCGAGGCCCTTTGCCCAAGACCGTGGTTCGCGCTCGGCCATTGCATGGCGGCCGCAATTCTCATTGCCCAAGCGCGTGCCGGCCGCTCGCCCTTCGCGCGGATTGTCGTCACCTCGCCGATGATCGATCTCTATCGCTTGCGGTTCAAAGCCGGCGCGCGGTTTTTCGTCGAAGGGCTCGACATCATCGGCCTCGGCGGCGCCTATATTCCCGGCGGCCACGGCAGATCGATTTTCCTGAGGCCCTTCTCCGAGAATGTCTTGACCTCCGATCCGGCCCGTCACGCGCGAACCGTCGCAATCCTTGACGCCGCGCCCGAACTCGCGATCGGCGATCCGACAATCGGCTGGACCAATGCCGCCTTCCGGTTGATGCGGCAATTCGAAGATCCGGATTATGCGCGCCGCACTTTGGCGCCAATTCTGGTCATAGCGGCGGGCGCCGATCGCATGGTCTCGACGCCGGCGATCGAACTGTTCGCCAGCCGGCTGAAGGCGGCCCGGTTCATCACCATCCCCTACGCGCGCCATGATATCCTGGCCGAGCGTGAGCCGTTTCGCAGTCAGTTCTGGGCCGCCTTCGATGCTTTCATCCCGGGCGCCGAGGACGCGCTCGCCACTTCGCTGCTCTCGATGCAAGAGCCGCGGCGCAGAGCGCGGCGCTTCTGGCCTTGGGCTTCGGCCGCGGCGTCCTAACCTCCGGCAAGCAGCTCCAAGGCAGCGGCATGGACGCGCGGATCGCCGGCGGCGACAACATCGCCGCCACGCGCCGCGTTTTCCCGCGTCCACGTCGTGATGATGCCGCCGGCGCCCTCGATGATCGGCATCAGCGGCGCGATGTCGTACGTCTTCACGCCCGCCTCGATGACGCAATCGACATGGCCGGCCGCGAGCATGGCGAAGGCGTAGCAATCGCAGCCATAGCGGGAGAGCCGTGCCGCCTGTTCGACACGCCGGAAGGCCGCCAAAGCCTGCGCCGAATAAAGCAGCGGCGATGTGGTCATCACGGTTGCTCGCGCGAGAGCGGCGCAGGCGCGCGTGCGCAGCTTGCGCTGGCTTTGCGCCTGATCGAGACCAGGGCCGCGCCAAGTCGCGACCTTGCCGTCGCCGATGAAGAATTCGCGCGTGAAGGGCTGCGCCATGACGCCGTAAATCGGCCGGCCATTGTGGAGGAGGCCGATCAGACAGCCCCAAGTCGGGATTCCGGAGATGAAGCTTTTCGTGCCGTCGATCGGATCGAGCACCCAGACATATTCGGCCTCTGCCCGGTCCTCGCCGAACTCCTCGCCGATGATGCCGTGCTGTGCGAAGGTCTCGCGGATAAGACGGCGCATGGCGACTTCTGCCGCGCGGTCGGCTTCGGTCACAGGATCGAACATGCCGCCGCCGCTCTTGTCTTCGGCGCCGATCGCGGTGCGAAAGAAGGGGAGAACTGTGCGGCCGGCGACATGGGCGAGTTCTTCGATGAAGGCGGCAAGATCGACGGCTGTCATGGACCGGTCACTTCCCTGCAGAGACCGGAAGACCTATGCCTGGGCGTGGAGAAAAGTCGACTCCTTCTCCACGGCAAGCCTCAGCGCAACGGCAACGGGTCGCATAGATCGTTCAAAAACAATGAATTAAGAAAAAAGATGCGGCCGGCCGACGCAGCGGTGGAAAGTAGGTCAGCAGGACTTGCGCTTTGTGCGATGCACGTGCATATTATTGCGGTGCGGCAACCCGATTGTCGCCGATGCCCTCCTTGGGCGTTTCCTCCCTAGACTTGGGCCGCTTGCGATCTCGCAAGCGGCCTCTTTATTTGTCAGCGGCTAATTTTTGATCACTCGGCCGCGATCCGCTCGTCACCATAGCGTTCCGCGAGTCGGCGGGCGAGCTTTTCGCCGAGCTTCGAAAGGTCGCAGGCAATCCGATCAAATCGCTCCGCCTTGGCCATGCTTCGCTCGTCCATGTAGAGACTGCGGTTCATTTCGATCTGCATCGCGTGAAAATTGTTCGCAGGATCGCCGTAATGTTCGGTGATGAAGCCGCCTGCATAGGGCTTATTGCGCAGAACCGTATAGCCGAGCCCGCGCAGCTCATATTCGACACAATCGATGAACTCTGTCGCGCAGCTCGTGCCGTAGCGATCGCCGAGGACGAAGTCGGCCTTGATCTTTCGATCGGCGCTCTCCGGCAAAGGCAAGGTGGAAACCGAGGGCATGGAGTGGCAGTCGACCAGAACCGCGAGGCCGAACGCCTGCCGGGCCCGGCCGAGCAGGACCTGGAGCGCCCGATGATAGGGCTTATACAGCTTGTCGATCCTGGCCAGCGCCTCATCGACCTTCAGCCGATGCGCATAAATTTCCTGCGAGTCGCCGACGACCCGCGCGATCGTGCCGAGGCCGCCGGCAACGCGCACGGAGCGCGTATTTGCGAAGGCCGGCAGGCGACCTTCGAACATCCGCGGGTCCAATTCATAAGGCTCCCGGTTCAAATCGAGATAGGCGCGCGGAAACCGCGCCCGCACCAGCGGTGCCCCGCAGGCGACCACGCCGGCGAACAATTCGTCGACATAGGCGTCTTCCGAGCGGCGCAAGGTCATCGAATCGAGCCGCGCGCTCGCCAGGAAGCGCTGCGGATAGACGCAGCCCGAATGGGGCGAAGAGAAGACGAGCGGCGAGTTGAGCGCGGGGGGCTCCATCACATCGAAGGGCGGATCAAGCTCCGGCTCGTGCGGCTGCACGCCCGTTTGTGCCAAATAACGGATGCCGGAGGTTCCGGAAGACATGAACATAGCTCCTGGGCGGTGCCGACCGCCGGCGCTGCGTTGAATCAAGAGCTACTCTGGCAAGAGACTGCCGCCCTGTCCATCGCCCTGCTCGGCCGATTCAAAACCATCTTCAACCCAAATGGTTAGCGCAAAGATCCTGGATTTTCACTCGATTTTTACCTAACCCGGCTTTGATGCTGCCGATACCCCGAGGCAAATGATGACCGACGCGTCCTTTCTGCAAAATCCAAAGATCCTGCTCGCCGAAGACGACAACGACATGCGCCGCTTTCTAGCGAAGGCGCTGCAGAACGCCGGCTATTCCGTCGCTTCGTTCGATAATGGGCTCTCCGCCTATAACCGTCTGCGGGAAGAACCCTTCGAGCTGCTGCTCACCGACATCGTGATGCCGGAAATGGACGGAATCGAGCTCGCCCGCCGGGCAACCCAACTCGACCCCGAGATCAAGGTGATGTTCATCACCGGCTTCGCTGCGGTGGCGCTGAACCCCGACAATCATGCGCCGCGGCGGGCCAAGATCCTGTCGAAGCCCTTCCACCTCAAGGATCTCGTCAACGAAGTCCAACGCCTGCTCGCGGCCTGAGCACTGACGCACCTCCGCACCTTCTGTGCAGCTTGCGCCGCCGTCTTCGAGCCGATATAGGCTCCCGATCCCACGCCTGCGCGGGGGCGCGTAGCTCAGCGGGAGAGCACTACGTTGACATCGTAGGGGTCACAGGTTCGATCCCTGTCGCGCCCACCATTTAACCAGCTGAAATTACGAGATTTTGTTTCGGCGCCCGCGGCTGTGGCTCGGCCGTTTGCGTTTTCGGGGAAGCATGGGGGAGCAAGAATCGGAAATTCGGGATCTCGTGCTCGCGAGTGCCGGACGCACGTCATCGACCAACGCTGGCCAGTCA
>DATFNQ010000091.1:0-3865 GCA_035266305.1 Methylovirgula sp. | reverse complement strand
CTGCCGTCGCGGTCGGCGCGTGGAAAGGTTGGAATTCGGCGTGCATCGCAAGCTGCTCGACGAGCTCGCCGCGCAGATCTTCGTCGTCATCGGCAATCAGGATCTTGCGAACCTGCGTCATGGCTGATCCTATATTCGCGCCGAAACCGGCCGGTCAAACTGGTCAACCTAGCTGCCGACGTAACCCGGGCTCGGCCGAATCGTCATGGTCAATACCAAGCCTAATCTCACACCGCCTTCGCGCAAGGCCAAGATCGCGCCGGCGAGCCTGAGCCGCCTCACGGTAGCAGCACAGCCGAGAATCGCTATGACCCCGCGCGGGCGGCTTCACGCCGGTCCGACAACCCTCGTCTGCGCGATCGGCGCCGCTTCCATAAGCCGGCAGAAACGCGAAGGCGACCGTGCAACGCCTGCCGGCCATTTTCGACTGATTGAAGGCTTTTTCAAGCCGGGGATCGGGCGCCGCCCTGCGATGCTGCTTCCCTTACGGCCGATCGACAAGACGCTCGGCTGGTGCGAGGACCCCGCCTCGCCCTCCTACAACAGGCTCATCCGCCTGCCGAGCCGCGCCGGCCATGAAAGCATGTGGCGTGACGACGGGCTCTATGACGTCGTAATCGTGCTCGACTACAACATGCGCCCGCGGCGGAAATATCGGGGCAGCGCGATTTTCCTGCATTGCGCGCGGCCCGACTTCGCGCCGACCGCTGGCTGTGTCGCGCTACGCGCGGCGGACCTGCGCAAGCTCTTGCCGAGGCTGGGGCGTGAGGTGGTGCTGGTGGTGCGGTAGAGCGAACCCTCTCCCAGAGGGTGGTCGGCCATAAGGCGCGCTCCGCGCGCCCGTCGCTTCTAAGGACGCCTTGCGCGAAGCGCAAGGCTATGGCCGACCGGATGAGGGGTCAGGATGGTGCAATTCCGGATTCGTTGTAACCCCTTATCCGCGTCGCTCCGCGAGGCACCTTCTCCCACAGGGAGAGGATACGCGCACTTCGGCCGTTCACCTCTTGCCCCGAAGATCGCGCTACCCACGCGCACATGTATCGCGTCCCCTCTCCCCGCTTGCGGGGAGAGGGTTAGGGTGAGGGGCGAAGGGGTTGGCTGCGATGGTGGCAACTCACCCGGCCCCTCTCCTCACCTCTCCCCACAAGCGGGGGAGGGTTGCGCTTCCCCTCTCCCCATGAGCGCAGCGAATGGGGAGAGGGGGACGCCCCTCGCCCCAAATATCGCGCTGCCGACCCGCACATGGGTTGCGCTTCCTTTCCCCGTAAGCGCAGCGAAACGGGGAGAGGGGGACGCTCCGCTCCCCAAATATCGGGGTGCACATCAGGCCTGAGATGTCGAGGCCGAGATCATTGCGAGCGCAGCGAAGCAATCCAGTATCGGGAATCTGGATTGCTTCGTCGCTTCGCGCCTCGCAATGAAGGACCCTATCGCTTCAGCCTGCGGCAGAGGTCGTCGAGCTGGTCGAGGCTCTTGTAGCGGATCCGCACTTCGCCCGTCTCGCCGCGATGCGTGATCGTGACCAGCAGGCCCAAGGTATCGCTCAATGTCTTCTCGAGCGCCCGCGTATCGCTGTCCTTGTCTTCGGGGATTTTGCGCGACGCGCGTACCGCCGACTTTTGTGAGATCTTCTCCACATCGCGCACCGACAGGCCTTGCGCCACGATCCGCTCGGCAATTGCATCCGCGTCAGCGATCGTGAGAAGCGCCCGCGCATGCCCGGCCGAGATCGCGCCTTCGGCGAGAAGCCGCTTGGTCTTGTCCGGCAGGTTCAGCAGGCGCAGCGTGTTGGCGACATGGCTGCGGCTCTTGCCGATCGCCTTGGCAAGCTCGTTCTGCGAATAGCCGAATTCCCGTTCGAGCTGCTGGTAGCCCGAGGCCTCTTCGAGCACGTTGAGATCGGTACGCTGCACATTCTCGATGATCGCCAGTTCGAGCGCCTGCCGGTCGTCCGCCTCGACGGTGATGATCGGAACCTCGTGCAGGCCGGCCTTTTGCGCGGCGCGCCAACGCCGCTCACCCGCGATAATTTCATAAGCATCCGCAACACCCGGAAGAGTGCGGGCGAGAATGGGTTGGATGATGCCCTTCTCACGAATCGAATGGGTGAGATCTTCGAGCTCCGCCTCGTTGAAGGCCCGGCGCGGATTGCGCGGACTGGGCCGCAGAAAGGCGATCGGAACTCTCTTCTGGCCGCGCGCCCGCGCGATCGCGGCGCTTTCCTCTCCGGCATCGCCGATCAATGCCGCCAGCCCGCGTCCCAGGCGCGGCCGCGTCTCTTCTGCCATGTTCGCTGCCTTCATGCTCTGAGCCTCGCGAAGCCGCCTCACCAACCTTTGTTACGCGGCGCGCAATTGCCGCTCGCGCTGGATCACTTCCGAGGCGAGCCGCAAATAGGCCTGGCTGCCGCTGCACTTCAGATCATAGAGAAGCACCGGCTTGCCATAGGACGGCGCTTCGGAGACGCGGACGTTGCGCGGAATGATCGTGTCATACACCTTGTCGCCCATGAAGCCGCGAACATCGGCCACGACCTGGGTCGCGAGATTGTTGCGCGGATCGTACATGGTGAGCACGATGCCGTGGATTGAAAGATCGGCATTCAAGCTCTTCTTCACGTGATCGACTGTCGCGAGCAGCTGCGACAGACCTTCGAGCGCGAAGAATTCGCATTGCAAGGGCACCACCACGCTGTCGCTGGCGGCGAGCGCATTGATGGTGAGGAGATTGAGCGAGGGCGGGCAATCGATGAGGATATAGGTGAAGCGCTCAGGCGCGCTTTGCTCGTCCTCGGCGAATGACCGAATCGCATTCCGCAGCCGATGGGCGCGATCCTTGTGCGGGGCGATTTCCAGCTCGACGCCGAGAAGATCGAGCGTCGAAGGCACAATGCAAAGTCGCGGCACGCCAGTGGTCTTGATCGCGGCCTTGAGCGGCTCCTCGCCGATCATCACGTCATAAGTCGAGATGCCGCGGCTGCGGCGGTCGATGCCAAGCCCGGTCGAGGCATTGCCTTGCGGATCGAGATCGATGACGAGCACCCGCTCGCCGATCGCCGCGAGCGCGGTCCCCAGATTGATCGCGGTCGTCGTCTTGCCAACTCCGCCCTTTTGATTGGCAAGAGCCAGAACCCGCAGATCGGGGGAATAGGACAAGCCTCGTCTCCGGAGCCAGAACCGGCCGCTAAACGTCACACGCTAAACTATTGGGCCTACAAGATATTTTTGGGATTATTGCGCCGCACCATCAGGCCTTCGCCCGCGGACAGTGGCAAGCCGGCCCGAAGACGACGTGACGCTTTCGCGTGTTGAGACAAGGTATCTACTTGATATGGTCGAATCGGTCAATTCACGCCCTACATCTTGTCCCTTGAGAAAGAGGCCGACGGCGCCCCTTTCGAGGAATTTCGCGGCATAGGCGATGAGCTCGGGCAGAGGGGCGAGCGCCCGCGCGCTCACCGCCTCGATGGGTTCCCCGATCTCCTCGGCGATCGCCTCGATTCGGCCGGCGTGGATCATAGCCGGCGCGTCTGTTTCACGTGAAACCTCACGCAGGAAGGCACATTTGCGCTGGTCGGACTCGATCAGATGCACCTTGGCGCGCGGGTCGCCGGCCAGGCGAATCGCCGTGACGAGACCGGGAAAGCCGGCGCCGGAGCCGAGATCGACCCAGAGGCGCGCGTCGGGCGCAGCGGCCTGAACCTGCAGGGAATCGGCGAAGTGGCGGGTCCAAATGTGCGGCAAGGTCGAAGCCGCAACGAGATTGATCGTCTTCTGCCACTTGACAAGCAATTCCGCATAGATCGCGAGGCGCTGCTCGGTTTCCGGCGGCAGAGGAAAGAGCGCCAGCGCCGCGCGGCGGTCGG
>DATFNQ010000090.1:0-20150 GCA_035266305.1 Methylovirgula sp. | reverse complement strand
CTGTTCCGCCTCTCCCCTTCCAGTTCGCTTCGACGGCGTCAACTTCGTAATAGCCGTAATTGGTGCCCTGGTCGTAGTGCACTTCGTTGAAGACGAAGTGCTCGAGTTCAGGACCGAAATACGCGGTATCGCCGATCCCTGTGCTCCGCAGATAGGTCTCAGCCTTTTGCGCGATATAGCGCGGATCCCGGCTATAAGGTTGACCCGTGACCGGGTCTGAAATGTTGCAGGTGATGACGAGGGTCGGCGCTTCCGAAAACGGGTCGGCAAACGCTGTCGTCGGATCGGGAACCACGAGCATGTCGCTTTCCTGAATTTCCTGGAATCCACGAATGGATGAACCGTCAAAGCCGACGCCCTCGGTAAAGCTGTCGGCATCAAGCGCGCGCGGCGGAACTGAAAAGTGTTGCCACAGACCGGGAATATCCGTGAAGCGGAGGTCGACCATTTCAATCTTGTCATCCTTGATGACTTTGAGAACGTCATCCGGAATCTTGCAGTCGTAGGACATTGCTCGTTCCTTCCACGTGAGTACTGGATCCAAGTTGGCACTCTGGCATCGCTTAAATCTATTTACGGCTAGGTCGATACCCGGTCGTTGTCATTAGCCATTGCACCACCCAGGGAAACAGGGCGTGCTGCAGGTAAACAACTTTGATCATGAAGGGGATGACGATCAGTCACCGACGCCTGATCTGGATCAAGAAAAGCGAAACTCAAATCGCGTCCAATCCCTTCTTCCCAGTGCGGATGCGAACCGCGGATAGGCAGGGATGGCCGCCTCGCGCAGGCCGTCACAGCGACGGCCAAGACCAAATATCAAGCCGCGTGCCAAGCACGCGCAGAACATGCAACTCATTGTTTGGCAACGCGTTTTTACCTCAGCCCCCGAACAATTCCGGCGATGGTGAAGACGGCAGCCCAGAAATTGAGCAAAAATAGCGCATGTTGCCGCGCGCATAAGCACTTGGCGCTCAAGACGCTCAAAACGAGCGCCAGGAATAAGGGCCGCCGTCTGGCAATCAATCGGCAAGCCGGAGTGCCGGCGCGGGATCATTCCGCGGCTTTGCCGAATTCCCCGACCAGAAGACCGCTCTGCTTGGTTTCCACTTCAGCGAAATCCATGTTCTCGATGCGATCGCCGCGCTTGGCGATCTTGTCGGCCGAGACGGTGATTGTCGATAAATCCTCTTGCGCCTGGCCGAAATGGACCGCGAGCTTGCCGACGCGTTCGCGCAGCCGCACGACGTCTTCGACGAGGCGGCGCACTTCGACCTGGATCTCATGCGCCTGTTCGCGCACCCGCGCGTCGCGCACGATGGCCTGCATGACTTGCACAGCCATGACGAGAAGCGACGGCGAGACGATGAGAATGCGACCTTTATGTGCCCTTTGGATCACGTCCTCGAACAGTTCCGCAAGGTCGGCGTAAAGCGATTCCGCCGGGACGAAGAGGATCGCAATGTCCTGGGTCTCGCCCGGCACGAAATAGCGCTCTTCCATATCGCGGATATGTTTGCCGACATCGGCGCGTACCCGCGCTGCCGCCTGCTTTTGTGCTTCTTCGCCCGCGGCATTCTTCAAAGCGGTGAAAGCTTCGAGCGGGAACTTCGCATCGACGACCATCAGCCGCTCGTCGCCCGGGAGGCGGATCACGCAGTCGGGGCGGCAGCGATTGGAAAGCGTATGCTGAAAGACATAGGCCGTGGCCGGCAGCGCGTCGCGGATGATCGCTTCCATGCGCCCTTGGCCGAAGGCGCCGCGCGCCTGCTTGTTGGCGAGGATGTCTTTGAGGCCGACCACTTCCTCGGTGAGACCCGTCAATCGCGCCTGAGCCGCGTCGATCACCGCAAGCCTTTCATTTAGCTTGGCGAGGCTCTCGCCCGCGGCGCGGCTTTGGTCTTCGAGACCGCGCCCGACGCGCGCGCCGACCGCATCGAGCCGTTCCGCGACGAGCCGGGCGAGGTCCGCCTGGCGGGCGCCAAGCAGGTCGCCCATGCTGCGGATGCGGCCGGTCAGTTCGGTATTGGCGCGGGCGAGCTCCGCAATTTGTTCATGAAGCTCGCGCTGGCGTTCCGCCGTTGCCGCGGCCTCGGCGCGCCGCGCTCGCGCCGTCCCTACAGCCGCCACCGAGATGAACAGGATAAGGACCAAAGCAAGGCCGACGACGAGCTCGGAAACCCCGACCGAGGCGGCGGCCATAAAAAAGTGAACAAGGTTCATCTGCAGGCTTTTACCCGATTCGCAGCTGGTTTGGAACGAAGGCGGAACGAGCTTAAGGCGCTCATCAAAAGATATTGCGAGAGCCGGCATCGACCGTTCTCGGCGGGCGCAATTGCTCGGCAAGTCGGTAAGAAAGCGCCCGCGAATTGTGCAGCCATTACGCCTCGCTAACCAAATCGGACCTATGGTCAACCATAACCCAATCGGGATCCGCCATGGTCTCCAAAATTAACCTCGCTGAACTGTGTCGATTCTACGAGATTGACCAGGACAGCATCGCCATTCTCAACGCGCACAAGAGTTTCCTTTTCCAGGAATTCGTCGCCGCGGTCGACGCATTCTATATTCATTTCAGGGCCTTCGCGGGAACCTCATCTCCTTATCAAGATGATGAAAATCTTGCCTATTCGAGGGAGCACAATCTTCGTCACTGGCAGATCATGATGGAGGGGCGTTTCGATGCGGAATATAAAAAATCGGTCGAAGCTATTCACAGGATGCGCGGCCGTCTCAGCTTCGACCCGCGTTGGGCCACCAGCGGCTATAACTTTGTCATCTCCCGCGTAATAGAAGGAATAGCGCTGCGCCTGCCGGCCAGGAGATTTGAATTTTCGGCGAAGCAGCGGCGCGCCAAGCTGCAGTGCGCCTATATGCGTCTCGCGATGCTCGACATGGCCTATGTCGTGGACGTCTATATGGACGCGACCCTCGGCGAACGGCAGCGCACGCTGAGCCACTTGGCTCAAGCTTTCGAAACTGCGGTGGGCGGCATCACGGGCGGCGTTGCCGCCGCCGCCGAGCGGTTGCGCAACACTGCGGACGCTCTGACCCATTCGGCCGAGTCGACGAATATCCAATCCATGGCCGCGGCCACGGCCTCGAAGGAAGCCGCCGCCAACGTCCAGGCGGTTGCCGTCGCAACCGAGCATCTCTCGCATGCCATCGGCGAAATCAGCGCCAGGTTCACGAATCGAATCAGATCGCCGGCCGCGCCGCGGGCGAGGCCGATCGCACTCAAGCGGCCGTGCGCAGCCTGACCGAGGCCACCGATCGCATCGGCGGCATCATCGATCTCATCAGCAATATTGCCGGGCAGACAAATATGCTGGCGCTCAACGCGACGATCGAGGCAGCGCGCGCCGGCGAGGCCGGCCGTGGCTTTGCCATCGTCGCCCAGGAGGTCAAGGGCCTCGCCCAAGCGACGTCCAAGGCCACGTCCGAAATCGGCGCCCAAGTGGCCGGCATTCAAGCTGCGACGCAACATGTGGCATCCTTCATCACCTCCGTCGCCAAATCCACCCAGCAGGTGAGCGCGATTGCCATAGCCGCCGAAACGGCCGTGGCGGAGCAGAATGCGGTGACCCAGGAAATCGCCCGTCGGGTTCAGGAGGCCTCGCGCGGAACGCATGAAGTGACGTTCAATATCGTCGGCGTGACCGAAGCCGCCGGAAATTCGAGCGCGGCCGCCAAGGAGCTGCGGAAGTCGGCGACCGATCTCACTCGCCAATCCGAGGTTCTCTCCAAACAGGTGGAGGATTTCCTGTGCACCGTCCGCGCCGCCTGAGCTGGCGCCGGACCGAAATTGACCTCGCGGGCCATGATGCCTATGTCATAGGCTTCACATCAGCGAAAAGCGGCATGGCCTTGCGATCAATCATCACCTTGCCCGACAAGCGGCTGCGCATCCGAGCCGCGCCCGTCGCCGGCGTCGACGGCGAGGTCCGCGCGCTCATGGACGACCTGCTCGAGAGCATGTACGCCGCGCCCGGCATTGGGCTCGCAGCAACGCAAATCGCGGTGCCGAAGCGGGTCATGGTGCTCGACGTCGCCAAGCGACAGGACGAGACGGCAAGTTCCAATCCGATGTTCTTCGCCAATCCGGAAATCCTCTGGGCTTCCGAGGAGACCTCGGCTCATGAGGAAGGCTGTCTGTCGATCCCGGAGTTCTTCGAGGAAGTGGTGCGGCCCGCACGCGTCCGCGTCGCCTATTTCGATCGCTTCGGCAAACGCCAGGAAATCGAGGCGGAGAGCATTCTCGCACGCTGCCTGCAGCACGAAATCGACCATCTGAACGGCGTCCTGTTCATCGATCATATTTCCCGCCTGAAGCGCGAGCGGATCCTGAAGAAATTCAGCAAGGCGGCCAAACGCGAGAGCGAAGACCGCAAGCCCGGCAGGCATGAGGCAGAAGCCGAGCGCGCCTGACTCCGCGCTCTCAAGGTCGGAAGGACGGGTCTCGTGCGCATCGTCTTCATGGGCACGCCCGAATTTGCCGTGCCGGTGCTTGCCGAAATCGTCAAGCAGGGTCACGAGGTGATCGCCGTCTACACGCGGGCGCCGAAGCCCGCCGGCCGGCGCGGCCTTGAGCCCCTGCCCTCGCCCGTTCATGTCGCCGCCGAACGCATGCGCCTGCCGGTGCTGACGCCGCAAAGCCTGAAGTCCGAGGCGGCGGCGGCAACTTTCGCAACCCACAAGGCTGATGTCGCGGTGGTCGTCGCCTATGGCCTCATTCTGCCGAAAGCCATTCTTGACGCCCCGGCGCAGGGCTGTCTCAATCTTCACGCCTCGCTGCTGCCGCGCTGGCGCGGCGCGGCGCCGATCGAGCGCGCCATCATGGCAGGCGATCGCGAGACGGGCATCGTGGTGATGCGGATGCAGGAAGGGCTCGACACCGGCCCGGTGGCGCTCGTGCAGCGCACCCTGATCGGGCCGGAGATGACCGCCGGGGAACTGAGAGTGCGGCTTTCGCGGCTCGGTGCCGATCTGATGGCCAGCGCGCTCGCGGCCCTGGCGCAAGGTGGCCTGAAGTTCACCCCCCAGGGGGAAGAAGGCGTTACCTATGCGCCCAAGGTCGGCAAGGCGGAGGCGCTGATCGACTGGTCCAAAAGCGCCAGCGAGCTCAACAATCTCGTGCGCGGGCTCTCGCCCTATCCTGGTGCCGTCTTCGAAGCCGATTTCGGCAAAGGCCTGGAACGCGTCAAAATTCTGCGCAGCCGGCCGATCCCCGGCGACGGCGCGCCGGGCCTCATTCTCGACGACCATCTCACGATCGCCTGCGGCGAGCAGGCGCTCCAGCTGCTCGAAGTGCAGCGCGCCGGCAAGACGCCGATGACGGCCGAAGAGTTTCTGCGCGGTGCCCGGATCCGGGCCGGCGCCATGCTCCATGTCGCAAGCTGATGGCGCGCTATAAACTCACCATCGAATATGACGGAACGGGCTTTGTCGGCTGGCAGAGGCAGGCGAACGGCCCTTCGATCCAGGGAGCGATCGAGGCGGCGCTCGCCTCAATCTGCGGGGCCGAGATCGTCATCCGGGGCGCCGGCCGCACCGACGCCGGCGTCCATGCGCTCGCGCAAGTCGCACATGCTGATCTTGACCGCGATTGGCGGCCTGACGTGTTGCGCGACGCGCTGAACGCCCATTTGCGGCCACGGCGCGTGGCGATTTTGAACGTGGAGGCGGTCGCCGATGACTTCGATGCCCGATTCTCGGCCGTGCAGCGGCATTATCTCTACAGGATCATCAACCGGCGGCCGCCCTTGACCCTTGAAGCGGGCCGCGCCTGGCTCGTCAAGCGCAGGCTCGATGCCGGCGCCATGCATGACGCGGCGCAAGTCCTTGTCGGCCGGCACGATTTTTCGACGTTTCGCGATGCCGAATGCCAGGCTGCCTGCCCGATCCGCACACTCGAACGGCTCGACGTGGCAAAGGCCGGGGAGACGATCGAGATCCACGCCAGCGCCCGCTCGTTTCTGCACCATCAGGTGCGTTCCATGGTCGGCTCTCTCGAACATGTCGGCGCCGGCAGATGGAGTGGCTCCGAGCTGCGTGCCGCGCTCGAGGCCCGCGATCGCAGCCGCTGCGGCGTGGTCGCGCCGGCTGCCGGCCTCTATTTGGCCGCGGTCGATTATGGCGAGACGGACAGGAAGCCGGATTGGCCCTGATTGCCTAACCCCATCCGAATGGAGGATGATCTTCCCCTGCCACGAAAAAAATTTGGTTATTTCCGCATAAAAGGAGGGACAAGCGCATTGCCTATGCTGTAAAAAGCACAAGCAAGAAACGGGCCGCGGTTCCGCCGCTACCACAGTATGGGTCGTAAGCAGTGTAATGGCGCTCACCACCAAGCTCCTCATGCGCCAGGGCCAGGCCCTGGTGATGACGCCGCAGCTCCTGCAGGCGATCAAGCTTCTCCAGTTCTCCAATGTTGAACTTGCCGCCTTTATCGAGGAGGAGCTTGAGCGCAACCCGCTTCTCGAGCACGCCGAGGATCTGCCGGACGGCGATGAGCCGGGCCTCACCCAGGACGCGGATGCGGCGCAGCACGATGCGCCTGCTGCAAACGGCGATTTCAACGAGGCCGGCGAAGTCGAATGGAGTTCGGAGACCTTCACCACCGGTCGCGATGCGCTTGAAGCCAGCCTCGGCACCGAATTGTCGAACGCTTTCGACGATGACCGGGCCCCGACGCCGGGCGAACGGCAGGATTTCGGCGAGGGCGCCGGTCTTTCCGCAAGCTCCTGGTCTGGATCGCCCGCCCCTGCCGTGGATGGGGACTCGGCCAATCTTGAGGCTTATGTCGCGGCCGAGACCAGCCTCAGGGATCATCTCGTCGCGCAATTGAGGCTGGCGAGCGCCGATCCCGTCGATCGGCTGATCGGGCAAAGCCTGATCGATTCGATCGACGAAGCGGGCTATTTCACCGACACTCTCTCCGAACTCGCCGGGCGGCTCGGGGCGCCGCTTGAAAGAACGGAAAAAGTCCTCGCCCTCATCCAGAGCTTCGAACCTTCAGGCGTCGGCGCCCGCAATCTCGCCGAATGTATCGCTATTCAGTTGCGCGAAAGGGACCGTTTCGATCCCGCCATGCAGACGCTCGTCGCGCATCTCGATCTCGTCGCCAAGCGCGACTACGCAACGTTGCGCAAGCTCTGCAATGTCAGCACCGAAGACGTGGGGGACATGATCGCCGAAATTCGCCGGCTCGATCCGAAGCCGGGCCGGGCTTTCGGCGGTGCCGCCATCCAGCCGATCGTCGCCGACGTCACCCTCTATCCCCTCCCCGACGGCTCCTGGCATGTCGAGTTGAACGCGGAAGTTCTGCCGCGCCTGCTCGTCAACCAGGTCTATGCCACGCGGGTGACGCGGACCAAGGCCAACGACGTCGACAAGTCCTTCTTGTCCAATTGTCTGCAGAGCGCCAACTGGCTGACCAAGAGCCTTGAACAGCGGGCGCGGACGATTCTTAAGGTCGCGACCGAAATCGTGCGCCAGCAGGATGCCTTCTTCGCGCGCGGCGTCGAATATCTCAAGCCGCTCAACCTGAAGACCATTGCCGATGCGATCGGCATGCACGAATCCACCGTTTCGCGGGTCACCTCGAACAAATATATCGCGACGCCGCGCGGGCTCTTCGAGCTCAAGTATTTCTTCACCGCCTCGATTGCATCGCACAACGGCGGCTGCGCCCATTCGGCCGAGGCCGTGCGTTTCCGCATCAAGCAAATGATCGATCGGGAAAGCGCCGACGATATCCTCTCCGACGATGCGATCGTCGAGCGGCTGAGGTCCTCAAACGTGGATATAGCCCGGCGTACCGTCGCCAAATATCGGGAGAGCTTGCGAATTCCTTCATCCGTGGAACGGCGGCGGTTGAAAGCCCTACACTGAAGCGCGCCGTGCGGCGTGAAATAGGCATTTTTACCTTTTAATTTTTCCACAAAAGGGAGAAACGAGGCGCCCTTGCTGGACTTGCCGGATGGATGCCGGCGCGACGCGAGCGCAAGCTCGTCCATCTGCTCTAGCTTCACAGGGCAGGCCATTGACTTCGCGGCGCGACGCTCCTAACCGTGAAGAACCGTTCGGAAGAAGCGGACCGTTGGGGGGCGGCGTCAGTGGACTGGAGAGAGCCATGACATTGCGCGTCTCTGGGAAGAACATCGATATCGGCGAATCCCTGCGCACCTATGTCGGCGCGCGCATCGATCTGGTCGTTTTGAAATATTCCGCGGAGCCCACCGGCGGCCATGTCACCATCGAACGGGAAGGCTCAGGCTTTCGAACGGATTGCACCTTACATCTTGACTCGGGGCAAACTTTGCAGGCCAAGGCCGAGGCGCCGGACGCCTATTCGAGCTTCGACAAGGCTGCGGCTCGGATCGAGAATCGTCTGCGGCGGTGCAAACGTCGGTTGAAAGACCGGTCCGGCGGACACTCGGCTCCCTAACCCTGAAATCGCGAAACGTCGAGGCCAGGAGCCTGGCTTGCGTTTCATCTTCGCGGCACCCTTACATGCTTCATCCATCGAGCGTTCGAAGACTGGACGTTCTTCCAAACATGCGGCTCACCGATCTCATCAGCCCCGAGGCAATTGTTGCGTCGCTCAGGGCCAATTCCAAAAAGCAAGTGTTGCAGGAACTCAGCGAGCGGGCGGCGCGCGTCGCCGGTCTGCGGCCGCGCGAGATCTTCGACGCGCTGCTGCAGCGCGAGCGGCTCGGATCGACCGGCACCGGGAACGGGATTGCGCTTCCCCACAGCAAACTTGCCAAGTGCAAAATGATTTTCGGGGTTTTCGCGCGGCTGGAAAAGCCAATCGATTTCGCCGCAACCGACGCGGCTCCGGTCGATCTGGTGTTTCTGCTCATTGCCCCCGAATCGGCGGGCGCCGACCATTTGAAGGCCTTGGCGCGGATAGCGCGCGTGCTGCGCGATCCGGCAATCGCCGCGAAGCTCCGCGCCACCCGCGACCCGGCCGCGCTCTATGCCGTCTTGACCCAGGAACCGGCGTCGCACGCTGCCTGAGCAGAATCCGGCGCAGGATCGATTCCCGTCCGGGCCGATCCTGTTCTAGACTGGGCGCATGGTCGCGAAGCCGGACGAGCCTTATCCCCTCAAGCCGACATCCCTGACGAGCTTGCTGGAGCAAGCCGTGGCGCGCTTCGGCGATCGCCCCGCGATCGACTTCTTCGGGCGGAAATTTACTTACGTGGAACTCGGCCGGCTCGTCGGGCGCACCGCGAGTGGATTCCAGAAGCTCGGAGTGACGCGCGGCACGCGGGTCGGGCTCTGCCTGCCCAACACGCCCTACTACATCATCGCCTATTTCGCCGTCCTCAAAGCCGGCGGCATCGTCGTCAATTTCAACCCGCTCTACGTGGAGCGCGAGATCGCTCAGCAGATCGAGGACTCCGGCACCACCATCATGGTGACGCTCGATGTCAAGAAAATTTATCCCAAGATCGCGGCCACGCTCGATACCACTTGCCTCGAGCGCATCGTGGTGTGCTCGATGCGGGCGATCCTGCCGCTCGCCAAAGGCGTTCTGTTCGGTCTTTTCAAATCGGCCGAGCTTGCCGACGTTCCGAACGATGCCCGCCATGTCCGCTTCGCCGATTTGATGGACGAGCAAGCTGCGATGCAACCGGTCGTCATCGATCCCCATACCGATCTGGCGGTGCTGCAATATACCGGCGGGACGACCGGCATTCCCAAAGGCGCCATGCTGACCCACGCCAATCTTACGATGAATGTCGCGCAGATCGGCCGTCGCGTACCCATCCTGATTGCGGGCTGCGAGCGCGCTTTGTTGATCTTGCCGCTGTTCCACGTCTTCGGCATGACGGCCGGCATGAATTTCTGCATCTCGCTCGGGGCGGAGATCGTCCTGCTTCCGACGTTCGACGTGCATCAGGTGCTGGCATTCATCACCAAAAAGCGTCCGACCCTGTTGCCCGGCGTGCCGAGCCTCTTTGCGGCGCTGACCGCAAGGGTCGGTGACGGCAAATATGATCTCTCCTCCATACGCTATTGCATTTCCGGCGGCGCTCCGCTGCCGCTCGACGTGCGCGTGCGATTCGAATCCCTGTCGGGCTGCAAGCTCGTCGAGGGCTATGGGCTCACGGAAGCCTCGCCGGTCGTCAGCGCCAATCCGCTCGATGCCGAATACAAGAACACATCGGTCGGATTCCCGCTCGAGGGCACGCTCGTCGAGATCCGCTCGCTCGATGACCTGAGGCAGATTCTTCCGATCGGCGAAAAGGGCGAGATCTGCTTGCGCGGGCCGCAGATCATGGCCGGCTATTGGCACAACGTGAAAGAGACCGAGGCCGTCTTCGTCGATGGCGCGCTGAGGACCGGCGATGTCGGCTATGTCGACAACGAGGGCTATCTCTATCTCGTCGATCGCATCAAGGACGTGATCCTGTGCGGCGGCTTCAACGTCTATCCGCGGGTCATCGAGGAAGCGCTGCACCAACATCCTGCGGTTGCCGAAGCCGTGGTTATCGGCATTCCGGATTCCTATCGCGGCCAGGTTCCGAAGGCCTTCGTCACGCTGCGGGCCGAGGCTTGCGTGACGCCGGAGGCTCTGCTGCGCTTCCTGAAGGATTATGTGTCGCGCATCGAAATGCCGAGAATCATCGAGATCCGTAAATCGCTGCCCAAGACCGCGGTCGGCAAGGTCAGCCGCAAGGAACTCGCGACGGAAGAGAGCCGAAGCGGTTGTTAACGCGTGCAAACCCTCTCCCATTGGGAGAGGGTGGCTTGCGCAGCAAGCCGGGTGAGGGGTTACAATGCTGCGATATTGGCATGGTCGTAACCCCTCATCCGGCCGGCCACAGCCCGCCGCATGCGGCGGGCGTCTTCTATGACGGGCGCGCGGAGCGCGCCCTATGGCCGGCCACCTTCTCCCACAGGGAGAAGGGATGCGCGCCGCCAAGCAAATTTGATGTGAGCAGAGCTCCCTGATCGATATCGTGCAGCTTGATCCGACAGACGGCGACACTCTTCTCCCGGCCCGCTTCGCTCGATGGTTTGAGGTGCGTGGCTGGTCGCCGCGCGCGCATCAGCTCGCTCTCATCAAAAGCGCGAGAGCGCGCGAAGATGTTTTGCTCATCGCGCCGACGGGCGCCGGCAAGACGCTCGCCGGATTCCTGCCGACGCTCGTCGATCTCGATCGACGCGAAGCGCCGGGCGGCCTGCATACGCTCTATATCTCGCCCTTGAAGGCGCTCGCCGTCGACATCGCGCGCAATCTCGAGGCGCCGATCGCCGAAATCGGCCTCAGGGTCCGCGTCGAGACGCGGACGGGCGACACGTCCGCCGGCAAGCGCCAACGCCAGCGGCGCGATCCGCCGGATATTCTGCTGACGACGCCGGAACAGCTCGCCCTCCTCCTCGCCAGCCCCGATGCGCGCCATCTCTTCGCCGACTTGAAACGCGTCGTCCTCGACGAACTGCATGCGATCGTCGCGTCGAAACGCGGCGATCTTCTCAGCCTCGCCCTCGCGCGGTTGCGGACGATCGCGCCCAAAATGAAGGCGACCGGCCTTTCAGCGACGGTGCGCGACCCGGACGAATTGCGGCGCTGGCTCGTGGCGAGCCCGGGAGAGGCGGCGCTTGTCGTCGCGCCGGCCGGCGCGCCGCCCGATCTTTCGATTCTCGATACGACGCAGGACTTGCCTTGGGCAGGGCACACGACCCGCCATGCCCTCGCCGAGGTCTATGCGCTCATCAAGGCCGCGCATATGAGCCTCGTCTTCGTCAATACCCGGGCGCTCGCCGAATTCGCATTCCAGGAATTGTGGCGGCTCAACGAGGACGGACTGCCTATCGCGCTCCACCACGGTTCGCTCGATGTCGGCCAGCGTCGCCGCGTCGAGGCGGCGATGGCGCAAGGCAGGTTGAAAGCCGTCGTCTGCACATCGACCCTCGACCTCGGCGTCGACTGGGGCGACGTCGATCTCGTCATCAATGTCGGCGCGCCGAAGGGCGCGAGCCGGCTGATGCAGCGGATCGGCCGCGCCAACCATCGTCTCGACGAACCCTCGCGGGCAATCCTCGTCCCGTCGAACCGGTTCGAAGTGCTCGAATGCCGCGCCGCCGTCGATGCCGTCTATGCCGGCGCGCAGGACACCGCGCCGGCGCGCAGCGGCGCGCTCGACGTGCTCTGCCAGCACATTCTCGGCATGGCCTGCGGCTCGCCCTTCATGGCCGACGACCTCTTCCGCGAAATCATCTCGGCCGAGCCCTATCGCGATCTTCTGCGCAGCGACTTCGATGCCGCTCTCGCCTTCGTCGCGCATGGCGGCTATGCGCTCGCCTCCTATGAGCGTTTTGCCAAGATCAAGCAGCGCAAGGACGCAAGCTGGCGCATCGCCAACGGCCATGTCGCGCAGATCTATCGCATGAACGTCGGCACGATCGTCGAATCCGACATGCTGAAAGTCCGCCTCGTGCGGGGCAAAGCGGCGGAGCTGGGCGAAGCCTATACCGGCCCGCTGCGGCGCGGCGGGAGGATGCTCGGCCAGATCGAGGAGTATTTCTTAGAAACCCTGGCGCCGGACGACACGTTTCTGTTCGGTGGCGAAATCTTGGCCTTGCGCGGCATCGTCGACAACGAGGCGCTGGTGTCGCGGGTCATCGCGGACGCCCCGAAGATTCCCTCTTACGAAGGCGGCAAGTTTCCGCTCTCGACGCATCTTGCCGCGCGCGTGCGCGAGCTCGTCTCCGACCCGAAGCAATGGCGGAACCTGCCCACGCCGGTTGCCGAGTGGCTCACGTTGCAGATGCGCCGCTCCGCCCTGCCTCCGGCCGGCCATCTTCTCGTCGAGACTTTTCCGCGCGGCAGCAAGTTTCACCTCGTCGCCTATCCGTTCGAAGGCAGGCTCGCCCATCAGACGCTCGGCATGCTGCTGACGCGGCGGATGGAGCGCGCCGGCCTGCAGCCGCTCGGCTTTGTCGCCAATGATTATGCGCTGGGCGTCTGGGGCGCGGTGGATATCGGCGCGGCGATCGAGGAGAGGCGCGTCAAGCTCGATGCGCTCTTCTCCGAGGACATGCTGGGCGACGATCTCGAAGCCTGGCTGCAGGAATCCTCGTTGATGAAGCGCAGCTTCCGCAATTGCGCGATCATCGCCGGCCTGATTGAGCGCAATTTCCCTGGCCGCGAGAAGACCGGCCGGCAGATCACGGTTTCCACCGATCTCATCTATGATGTCTTGCGGCGGCACGAGCCGGACCACATACTGTTGCAGGCGACGCGGGCCGATGCGGCGACAGGCCTTCTCGATCTGCCGCGCCTTGCCGTCATGTTGTCGCGCATCAGGGGCCGGATCATGCATAGGGCGCTCGACCGCGTCTCGCCGCTCGCTGTCCCCGTGCTGCTCGAGATCGGCCGCGAGCCGGTCTATGGCGAGGCGCGCGAGGTGATCCTAGCAGAGGCCGCCGCGGCGCTCGCCGAAGAGGCGGCCGAGCCAGCGCGGCGAGTGAAATCGAGATGATCGGCGCCGGCACCAACCACACAAGAGCGAGCCTCGAAGGCGGCCCTGCTGTCATCCTGGTGCGGCCGCAGCTTGCTATGAATATCGGCATGTGCGCGCGGGCCATGGCGAATTTCGGCCTCTCGGACCTCCGCCTCGTCAATCCGCGCGAGGGCTGGCCGCGCAGCGGCGCCTTGAAGAAAGGCGCCTATGCCGCGGCGGCCGGCGCCGTGCATCTCCTCGAAAAGGCGAAGCTCTTCGAGAGCGTCGAAGCCGCAGTCGCCGATTTGAACGGGGTCTACGCGACGACCGCGCGGGAACGCGGTCAGTTGAAACCTGTCCTCACCCCGGCCGAGGCCATGCCGGAAGCCGCAGCGCGGATCAAATCCGGCGAGAGGCTGGGCGTGCTTTTCGGCCCCGAGCGCACCGGGCTCGACAATGAGGAGGTGGCGATCGCCGACACGATCATCACCTTTCCGGTCAATCCCGCCTATGCATCGCTGAACCTCGCGCAAGCCGTGCTGCTCATCGGCTATGAATGGATGAAGGCGTCAAGCGGCGACGGAGCGCCTTTCGCGCCGCCTGCGCGTTCGCCGCCCGCGCCCCGCGAAATGACGCTCTCCTTCTTCGCCTATCTCGAAGCCGAATTGGAGCGCGTGGGCTTCTTCCGGCCGCTTGCGAAAATGCCCGTGATGCAGCAGAACCTGCGCAACGTCTTCCACCGCATGCAGCTCACCGAACAGGATGTGCGGAGCCTGCGCGGCATGATCGTGCGCCTCGTCGAAGGTCCGCGCGCCGGGCCGCGCAAGCGGCGCGAACCGACCCGCGGGCCGCATGCTCACCCGCTCTCCGAAGACAAAGGCTGAGCGACGCTCGCGCAATGGCATCCTCCCTCTTCGGGCCTCAACGCGCGCCGGGCGAAAAAGCCTCAAACGCGGAGGATTTCGCTCGGATCTCTGGCTTTTCGGTTGCAGCGCCGGCGGGTGGCGTCCGCGCT
The DNA here is from genome assembly GCA_035266305.1 of Methylovirgula sp. Classification (GTDB taxonomy): domain Bacteria; phylum Pseudomonadota; class Alphaproteobacteria; order Rhizobiales; family Beijerinckiaceae; genus Methylovirgula. The sequence goes on along the minus strand of DATFNQ010000090.1, from coordinate 5,672 downwards.
TGACGGGTCGATCTTGGCGCCGGAACGGGCTAAAGCATGATTTGGTTTCTCCGCGATCCTGCTGGCATGCCACGTCCGCCCAATGTCCTCGTCTTCGATTCCGGCCTTGGCGGCTTGACCGTGCTTGCCGAAGTGATGCGGCTGCGCCCCGACGCGCATTGCCTTTACGTGGCCGACGATGCGGGCTTTCCCTATGGACGGCTCAGCGAGGCGGCACTGGTGGCGCGCGTCGGGAAAGTGATGGGCCGGCTCATCGAGCTCTTTGCGCCGGACGCGATCGTGATCGCCTGCAACACCGCCTCGACGCTCGTCCTGCCGCATTTGCGGGCCGCCTATCCGCAGATTCCCTTCATCGGAACGGTGCCAGCGATAAAGCCGGCGGCGGCCCGCTCAAGCTCAAAGATGATCTCGGTTCTGGCGACGCCGGGAACAGTCGCGCGCGATTACACGCGCGATCTCGTGCGCACTTACGCGGCACATTGCGACGTGACGCTCGTCGGCTCAAACCGGCTCGCCGCGCTCGCCGAGGCCTTCATGAAAGGGCAAGGCGCGTCGGATGAGCAGATCTTGACGGAGATCGCGGCCTGCTTCGTCGCCAACGGCGCGGCGCGGACCGATTGCATTGTGCTCGCCTGCACCCATTATCCGCTGCTACTTTCCGAGTTCGAGCGGCTCGCCCCCTGGCCGGTCACCTGGATCGACCCGGCCGAAGCCATAGCCCGACGCGTCGATCATGTGCTCCGCCAAGATCTCGGCATGACGGCATCGGAAAGCGCGGCGGCCGTGCCGGCGCCGCACTGCGCGCTCTTTACCAGCGCCGCGACGCCTAGCCCGGCGCTTGAAGCCGCGCTTTTCGAACGCGGGATCGGCGAGATCCTGTTGGAGCCGATTCCGATGGACGAAGATTAATTTCTCAATATCTCCCTGGCCCGCACTCCGTCGCGCCTCATCTGCGCGACCAATTCATCGACCGAGGCGAATTTCTGCTCGTCGCGGATGAAGCCGATAAACGCGACTTCGATCGTCTTGCCGTAGAGATCGCCGGAAAAATCGAAAATGAACACCTCGAGCAGCGGCGCGCCATCATCGAAAGTCGGTCGGGTCCCGAAGCTCGCGACGCCACCATAACGCTTGTGCTCGATCGCGACCTCGACGGCATAGATGCCATGCCGCAACCGGACGCTGTGATGAAGCCGCAAGTTGGCGGTTGGAAAGCCGAGCTTGTCGCCGCGCTTCTCGCCGTGAAGGACCTCGCCGATGACGAAATAGGGATGGCCGAGCAACTGCCGCGCCCGTACGACATCCCCGGCTTCGAGCGCGGTCCGCGTGGCGGTCGAAGACGCAGGCTCGATCGAACCGCTCGAATCGGCGGCGATTTGCTCGACGGTCTCGACCGCAAAACCATAGCGCGCGCCGGCTTCGACGAGAAAGGCAGGCGTGCCTGAACGGCCCTTTCCGAAACGGAAATCGTAGCCGACGACGACGCCGCCCACGCCGAGCCGCCGAACCAGAATATCGCGGACGAATTCCTCGGGCGACAGCGCCGCGAGCGCCGCGTCGAACGTCAGCACGAGCATCCCGTCAATGCCGATCCGGGCCAAGGCCGCAGCCTTGGTCTCGCAGGGCGTCAGGCGGAAGATCGTATCGGGGCCGAAGAAGAAATCGCTCGGGTGCGGCTCGAAGGTCAGCACTGCGCAAGGCCGGCCGAGCTTAACCGCGACGGATTCGGCGCGTTTGAGAACCGCAACGTGGCCGCGGTGGACGCCGTCAAAATTGCCGATCGCCACCACGGCCCCTTCGAGCCCCGCCGGGGGAGATTGCGGATCGAGGGCAACAACGAAATCTTTTGCCGGCAGGAGTGCGCTCAAAACGGCCACTGAAGGACGGAGGAAATCGGGGCCAGAGAGCCGGAACGGGCGGGAACCTGCCGCGCCGGGCGGTTCCCGTCAAGCTGCCTCGGATCTTCGGGCGTGAACGATCTTCGCTCGTCGGCCGCCGGTAAACGCAATGCCGCCATTTCCCCTGCCGACATTAACCGATTAGCAAACGAGACTCCGTTTAATCGTCCCGACGGCATGACGCCGTTACGGTAGGTGGTACCGGCAGCCTGATCCGGCACATTGGCTCACCTGCCCGTCGACCATGGTTGGAGACATAAATGATTGTCGATCCTTCTCTGCCAATTCTCGTCGTCGACGATTACCAGACGATGGTCCGCATTATCCGCAACCTCTTGAAGCAAATCGGTTTCGAGAACGTGGACGAAGCCGCGAACGGAGCCGAGGCTCTGGCTAAGATCGAGAAGCGGCACTACGGCCTCATCATTTCCGACTGGAACATGGAACCGATGACCGGCTTCCAACTCCTTCAGAAGGTGCGCGCATTCAAGGACCGGGCCGAGATTCCCTTCATCATGGTGACGGCCGAATCGAAGACCGACAATGTCGTCGCCGCCCGCAAGGCCGGCGTTAACCACTACATCGTGAAACCCTTCAACGCACTGACGCTGAAAGCAAAGATCGACTCGGTCTTTGCGCCCGTCGCCGCCTGATCTGATCACCAGACGAGTTCGGCGATCGCCGCCATCGGCGCCACCCCGGTGCCCTCGACGAATTGGCGAAGAGCCGCCGCGTCGAGATCGGCACTCTGGCGATGCAATTCCGCGCGATGGATTCCGCTGGTGACGAACAGCGTAGCGAGGCCCTGGTCTTGCGCACCCTTGATGTCGGTCTGCGCGGAGTCGCCAATGGCCAGGACGCGCGAGCGGTCGAGTTTGCCGCCGCGCAGTCTCAAAGCGAGAGCCAAAGCGCGTTCGTAGATGGGCGCATGAGGCTTGCCGGCCTGGGTCACCTTGCCGCCCATGTCAGCGTAGGTCTCGGCCAAGGCGCCGGCACAATAGACGAGCCTCTCGCCGACCTCGACGACGATGTCGGGATTGGCACAGATGAACTCCATGTCGCGGGTTCGCATGAGCCGAAGGCGCGCGTCGTAATCGGCCGGCGTCTCGTTCTCCGCATCGTTGAGCCCGATGCAGACGACATAGGCGGCTTCTTCGAGCCGGGTGGCGCGCAGCGGCTTGCCGGCCAAACGCTCGGCCTCAGCGAACAGGGACACGTCCTGCGCCGGCCCGATACGGGCGAGTGGCAGATCGCCGCGCTCGAGAATCAATGAAATTGTGACGTCGCCTGAGGTCACGATCCCGTCATAAGCGGCGTGCGGCACGCCGAGTCGGTCGAGAAAGGCAGTGACCCTGTGGCGCGGCCGCGGCGCGTTGGTGATCAGGATGACCGTGCCGCCTTTGTCGCGAAAGCGGCCGAGCGCGTCCGTGGCGCTGCGGTAACAGACGAGGCCATTATGGACTACGCCCCAGACGTCACAGAGGATCACGTCGTAATGCTCCGCCATTTCGCCGAGCCCGCGGACGAGCCTGGGCGGAGCGGGCATCAGCCTTGTATGTGGAGCGTTCATCTGGGCCCTCGGGTCGGATGGCGAGGCAATATGGTTGCAAGACTTTGTGGCAAATGACCTTATCCGGAAAACCGGCAACTTTTCTGGCGCGCTGCGGCGCAATTCGACGCAATGCGCAATTTAGCTTTGCCGGCCGTCCCGGCGCCAAACCGCGAATTCGCTCCGTCTTGGCAGATCGACGCCCAGGCGAATCGTGACTTGATCCCGATGCCTCTCTATTGCTCGAGCGCGCATTGGTCTAACAATGCGCGAGAGCTGATCGCGTTCGACGCAAAACGGATGCCGCTTTTCTCGACGCGCTGGGGCGTGATCCGTAGAGTTGGAACCGGTCTTGCAAACGATCATGCCAAAAGATCATGCGATGACAAAGGCGTGTAGAGCGGGTTCCGTTGCATGACCATGATCCCGCTAGAGGAAGGTTTAAGCGTGTCGGCGCGATCGGGTTCCGAGGAAAGTGGGGCCTTTGCGGTTCATCCCGCCCGCGCCAGGGTCCTGGCCGAGGTCCATGCGCGGCCTTTCATGCCGATCGAGCCGCCGCGGCGCCTCCTTCACTTCGGCTTCATGACCGATCATTGGGCGGCCGCGAAGGACCGGGCGGCCTTCGAAGCCTTCTGCCTCGCCCGCGCCTGCCCCGCGCCTTCCCCGGACGCCAAACACCATAGGGCCGAACTCTCGCCGGCCGTCCTGCGCTGGGAACACCATGGCGAATTCACCACCTATACCTGGGAGTTTCCGGGGGAGGATGGTGCGCCCTTCCGGCCAGGCCCGAATGAGCTTGCCCATCTCATGCGCCTGCTGCCGGCGCCAGGACCCATGCTGGTCGCCGTCGATCTGCACATTTTGCCCGAAAGGGCGGTTGCCGACGGCTTAGGGCATCTCTTTGGGCCGTCCCAGCTCGCCGCCTCCGAGGTGGAAGACGGAGCGGCGCGGATCGCCACCGATTTCCACCAGGATGCCTTCGGCTTCGTGCGCATTCTCGTGCTCGACCGCAAGCTTGCGCCGCCCCAGGCCGGCGCACTCGTCCAGCGCCTGCTCGAGATCGAGACCTATCGCACGCTCGCCCTGCTCGGCCTTCCCGAGGCGCAGGACTTGATCCCGTCGATCCGCCGGATCGAGACGGAACTGCCGCTGCTCATGAACCAGATGCGCGAAAGCCAAGGGTTCGATGCGAACAAACATCTGCTCGATCGCTTGACGGCGCTCAGCGCCGACCTCGAAGCCGGCGCGGCGCACGGCCTGTTTCGCTTCGGCGCGACGCGCGCCTATGACGAACTCGTCGGCGCACGCATCGAGAGCCTTGCCGAGCGCCCGTTCGGCGGCCTGCCGACGCTCGCCGCTTTCCTCTCGCGCCGACTAACGCCGGCGATCCATACCTGCGCCTCGACGCAGGCGCGGCAGGAGAATCTCTCGGGCAAGCTCTCGCGCGCCGCGCAGCTGCTGCGCACCCGCGTCGAGATCGAGCTCGAGAGCCAGAACAATGATGTCTTGCACAAGATGAACGACCGCGCGCGCATGCAGTTGCGCTTGCAGCAGATGGTCGAAGGCCTCTCGATCGCCGCGCTCACCTATTATATCAGCGCGATCTTCCACCTGATCTTCGAGGGCGTGCATACGCGGGTCGCGTGGCTCGATCCGACGGTCGCGACGGCGCTCGTCGTGCCCTTCGCCTTCCTCTTCGCCGCGCTCAGCTTGCGACGGATACGCAAGCATTTTGAGGAGAAGTGAGGACGGCTCGTCAGGACCAACGCCTGATCGTCAGGTGAGCACGCCGACCGATTTCAATCCTGAGACGATCTGGTCGGCCGACGCCGCGCCCTTGCGAAGAAAAACAGCGGGCTTGCCGAGCGGCGCCGGCATGGTGTTCCAGTCTCCGGTCTCTCCAGCTTGGACGCCAGTCCATAGATCGGTCCACACGCTGCCCACAGGGAAATAGACATCAACCGTGTCGGCGCCCTTGTCCAGAACTGGCGCGACCAGGAGGTCGGGACCGAGCAGGAATTGATAGCGCAGCGCGTGCGTGTTCGGATCGTCCGGATAGTGCAGGAAGAGATGCCTCACCACGGGATAGCCCCGTTCCGGCGCTTCGGCGACGAGGCCCTTGCGATAGGCCGCGAGCCCCTTGTAGACCTTCGCGAAGCGCGCGAGATGCGCCATGTTCGCCGGAGTTGTGTCGAACTGCGCCTCAATTGACGGATCGAGTCCTT